>PHAW01000219.1 GCA_002841785.1 Deltaproteobacteria bacterium HGW-Deltaproteobacteria-3
CAGGGCTTCATTATCTGCCAGGTGCAGTTGCCGGCCGGCGCTACCCAGGAGCGGACCCTGAAGCTCATCGAGCAACTGGAGCATCATTTCCTGGAGCGGGAGGTCGAGTCGGTGGAGGCCATCATTACCATCGCCGGCTTCAGTTTCGCCGGACGTGGCCAGAACATGGGCCTGGCCTTTGTGCGGCTCAAGGACTGGGATCTGCGTAAGTCCAAGGAGTTGAAGGCCGCCGCCGTGGCCGGGCGGGCCATGCAGGCCTTCTCGCAGTTTCGTGACGGCCTGGCCTTTGCCTTCTCTCCGCCGGCGGTGGTCGAGTTGGGGCAGGCCAACGGCTTTGACTTCCAGCTCCAGGATCGCGGCGGCTTGGGGCACGACAAGCTGATGGAGGCGCGCAACCAATTGCTGGGCATGGCCAAGAACAATCCCAAACTGATCGCCGTCCGGCCCAACGGCCAGGACGACGCCCCCCAGTTCAAGCTCGACATCGATGACGTGCGGGCCGGAGCCCTGGGGCTCTCCCCGGCCGACATCAATGCGGTGCTGACCACCGCCTGGAGCAGTTCCTACATCAACGACTTCATTCAGAACGGCCGGGTCAAGAAGGTCTATCTCCAGGCCGATCCCAAGTACCGGATGCTGCCGGAGGATATCAACCGCTGGTATGTCCGCAATGCCAAGGGCGAGATGGTGCCGTTCTCGGCCTTTGCCACCGCCCATTGGCAGTATGGCTCTCCCCGGCTGGAACGGTACAACGGCATTTCCTCCACGCAGATCATGGGGCAGGCTGCCCCTGGGGAGAGCACCGGCGAGGCGATGGCCGAGATGGAAAAGATGGCCGCCGAGCTGCCGCCCGGATTCGGTTTCGAATGGAGCGGCCTCTCCTATGAGGAGAAGCAGGCAGGCAAGCAGGCGCCGGCCCTCTATGCCATTTCGCTTTTGGTGGTGTTTCTGGCCGTGGCGGCGCTGTACGAGAGCTGGACCATCCCCTTTGTCAACCTGTTGATGCTGCCGCTGGGGCTGGTGGGTGCGGTTGCCGCGGTCACCATGCGCGTCCTGCCCAACGATGTCTATCTTCAAATCGGTCTGCTCACCACGGTGGGGCTTTCCACGAAGAATGCCATCCTGATCATCCAATTCATCAAGGCGCAGATGCAGCAGGGGCACGAGCTGGTGGATGCCACCCTGGCGGCGGTGAAGATCCGGCTGCGTCCGGTCATCATGACCTCCCTGGCTTTCTTCTTCGGCACCTTGCCGATGGCCTTGACCCGCGGGGCGGGCGCCGCGGCCCAGAACGCCATAGGCACCGCGGTCACCGGCGGGTTGCTCTCGGCCACCTTCATCGACCTGATATTCATCCCGTTTTTCTTTGTCCTGGTTTCCCGCCGCTTTGCCAAGAAGCAGCCGGCGGGAAAAGCCCCGGCTGATCCCAACGTTGCGGAGGTGCATTGAGATGAACGCGAAGACCACAGGCCTGTGCCTGCCCTTGGCCGTCTTGCTGTGCCTGGGGGGCTGCACCATGGCCCCCAGGTATGTCCGGCCGGACCCGCCGGTCCCGGCTGCCTGGCCGGGCGGGCAGCCGGATCAAGGGCCAAATGGCGGCCAATCCGGCAAGGAAGCGGCCGGTCTTGCCTGGCAGGAGTTCTTTGTCGATGAGCACCTGCAAAAGCTGATTGCCCTGGCCCTTGCGAATAACCGCGACCTGCGCATCGCCGCCCTCAACATCGAGCGCTCGCGGGCCCAGTACCGGATCCAACGTGCCGAGCTGCTGCCGCAGATCGATGCCATCGGCGCAGGCGGCAAGCAGCGCATTGCGAAAACCCTTTCGTCCACCGGCCAGGCGGAAACCGTCGAGCAGTACAGCGCCGGCCTCGGGGTCAGCGCCTATGAGCTCGACCTGTTCGGCCGGGTGCAAAGTTTGAAGGATCAGGCGCTGGAGCAGCATCTTGCCACCGAGCAAGCGCGACGCACGGTGCAGATCAGCCTGGTGGCCGAGGTGGCTGCCAACTACCTGAACCTGGCCGCCGACCGCGAGCGGCTGCAATTGGCCCGGGATACCCTCACGGCCCAGCAGACCACCCACCAACTGATTCAGCGCCGTTTTGAGGTGGGGGCCGCCTCCGAGCTGGATCTGCGGCAGGCGCAAACCAGGCTTGATGCGGCGCGGGCGGATGTTGCCCGCTATACGACCCTGGTGGCCCAGGATGAAAACGGACTCAATTTGGTGGTCGGCGCTCCGGTTCCGGCCGAGTTGCTTCCGAAGGCGCTTTCCGAAAACCTCACCGCTGTTCAGGATATCGCCCCCGGCCTGCCTTCCGAGGTGCTGCTCCGTCGCCCCGATGTTCTGGCGGCCGAGAACCTGCTCAAGGGATTCAACGCCAACATCGGCGCGGCCCGAGCCGCGTTTTTTCCGCGCATCACCCTGACAGGAACCGTTGGGGTGGGCAGCGACGAGCTTTCCACCCTCTTTGCCTCAGGCTCCGGCGCCTGGGCTTTTGCCCCGAACATCGTCTTGCCGATCTTTGACAGTGGCTCACGATGGGCCAGCCTGAAGGTGGCGGAGGTGGACCGGGATATCGCCCTGGCCCGTTACGAAAAAGCGATCCAAACCGCCTTCCGGGAAGTGGCCGACGCCCTTGCCCGGCGGGGAACCATCGATGAGCAACTGACGGCGCAGCAGTCCCTCACCGACGCCACCGCCATGAGTCACCGTCTCTCCCAAGCCCGCTATGAAAAAGGGGTTGACAGCTATCTGGCCGTGCTCGATTCCCAGCGTTCGCTGTATGGCGCGCAGCAGGAGCTGATTATACAAAGTGCTCGGTGGCGGGGGGGAAGTCGCGTCTGCGCCATACATTCCGTGAGCAGCGGCCGAGGTGAAGAATGAACCACGGCCGGAAAAGGAGCATTGTTATGGCAGGGCAACAGAGAAGATGGCTGATCGCGGTTGCCGGGTTCCTGCTTCTGGCTGTTCTGGGGGGCATCGGCTGGCGAATGTTTGCCGGCAAGGATCGGGAAATCGGGCTTGCCAGCGGCAATGGCCGCATCGAGGCGGTTGAAATCGACATCGCCGCCAAGACGGCGGGGCGGATAAAGGCCATTCTGGTGAAGGAAGGCGACTGTGTCACTGCCGGGCAGATTGTTGCGCGCATGGATACCGAGTCGCTCGCTGCCCAGCATCGTGAGGCGGAAGCGTATCTGCGCAAGGCGGAAAGCGGTGTGCAAACCGTGCAAAGCCAAGTGGTGCAGCGCCGGAGTGAGAAAGCCGCTGCCATGGCGCTCCTCGCAGAACGCGAGGCCGAATATGATGCGGCTTTAAAACGTCTATCGCGTTCGGAATCCCTGGCCGGCATCGGGGCCATCGCCACCCAGGAACTGGACGACGACCGCGCGCAGGCCTTGAGCAGCCAAGCGGCAATCCGTGCGGCCAACGCGCAGATAGCAGCGGCGGAAGCCGCGATCGCCACGGCCAAATCCCAGGAGATTGAGTCGCAGTCGGTTGTTGAGGCATCGCGGGCCACGATAGAGCGGCTTCAGGCAGACCTCGACGACAGCGCCTTGAAGGCGACCCGCGACGGTCGCGTGCAGTATCGCATTGCTCAGCCCGGCGAGGTGGTCGCCGCCGGAGGCAAGATTCTCAATCTGCTCGATCTGAGCGATGTGTATATGACCTTTTTCCTGCCCACCGCTGCCGGCGGCCGGGTGGCGATCGGCTCGGAGGCGCGGTTGGTGCTCGATGCCGCGCCCGAGTACGTCATCCCGGCGACGATTTCCTTTGTTGCCGACGTGGCCCAGTTCACCCCCAAAACCGTGGAAACCGCCAGCGAGCGGCAGAAGCTGATGTTTCGGGTCAAGGCGCAAATCGCTCCGGAGCTGCTCAACAAACATATTCATCAGGTCAAGACCGGGTTGCCGGGCATGGCCTATGTGCGGCTCGATCCGCAGCGTGAATGGCCGGCAGCTCTCCAGGTGAGGCTGCCGCAATGACCGGCGACCTGGCGGCTCCTTCCTCTGTTGCGGCAGGAATCGCGCCGGTCGTGAGGGTAACCGATGTCAGTTTGCGTTACGGCAAGACGCTTGCCTTGGACGGGGTCACCCTCGATCTGCCGACAGGGCAAATGGTCGGCCTGATCGGGCCGGACGGGGTCGGCAAATCCAGCCTGTTTTCGCTGATCGCCGGCGCCCGCGTCATTCAGACCGGCCGGATCGAGGTGCTGGCCGGCGACATGGCTGAGGCGCATCACCGGAAGACTGTCTGTCCGCGCATTGCCTACATGCCCCAAGGGCTGGGCAAGAATCTCTACGCCACGCTGTCGGTATTTGAAAATATCGATTTCTTCGGCCGCTTGTTCGCCCAGGACAGCGACGAACGCCACCGCCGCATCCACGACCTGCTCGCAAGCACCGGACTCTCGCCTTTTCGGGATCGCCCGGCCGGCAAGCTTTCCGGCGGCATGAAGCAAAAGCTCGGCCTCTGCTGTGCGCTCATCCACGATCCCGATCTCTTGATCCTCGATGAACCCACCACCGGAGTCGATCCGCTCTCGCGCCGCCAGTTCTGGGAGCTGATCGGCCGCATTCGCGCCGGACAACCCGGCATGAGCGTGCTGGTGGCCACAGCCTACATGGAAGAAGCGGCCCGCTTCGACTGGCTGGTGGCCATGGATGGCGGGCGGGTGCTGACCGCCGGCACCCCTCGGCAACTGCTTGACCGCACCGCCAGCGATACCCTGGAGGGGGCCTTCATCTCCCTGCTGCCGGAAGAAAAGCGCGCCGGCCACCAACCGGTGCGGATTCCGCCCCGCGCAACCGATGGCGACGAGATAGCGATCGAGGCAAAGGGTCTGACCATGCGTTTCGGCGACTTCACTGCGGTGGACCGGGTGAGTTTCCGCATCGCCCGCGGCGAGATTTTCGGTTTCTTGGGCTCCAACGGCTGCGGCAAGACTACGACCATGAAGATGCTGACCGGCCTGCTGACGGCCAGCGAGGGAGAGGCGTGGCTGTTCGGTCAGGGGGTAGACTCCAAGGATCTTGAAACCCGGCGGCGGGTCGGGTACATGACCCAGTCCTTCTCTCTCTATTCCGAGCTGAGCGTGGAACAGAATCTGACCCTGCACGCCCGGCTTTTCAGCGTCCCGGCGGAGCAGATTTCCGGACGCGTGGATGAAATGGCCAGCCGTTTCGGCCTGACCGGAGTCATGGCCGCGTTGCCCGGAAGTCTTCCCCTGGGGCAACGCCAGCGGCTCTCCCTGGCGGTGGCGATGATCCATCGACCGGAGATGCTGATCCTCGATGAACCCACCTCTGGGGTTGACCCGATCGCCCGGGATGGTTTCTGGCAAATGTTGATCGATCTTGCCCGCCGCGACCGGGTCACCATCTTCATCTCCACCCATTTCATGAACGAAGCCGAACGCTGCGACCGCATCTCGCTGATGCATGCCGGGCAG
>PHAW01000220.1 GCA_002841785.1 Deltaproteobacteria bacterium HGW-Deltaproteobacteria-3
GATAATCCGGTCCATGAAGGCAGGGGTTGGCGCGGCCTGCGGCAGATCACTGCGGAGAAAGCGAATCCCGCTGTTTTTCTCGCCGGGCAGAATGGAAAGAGTGGCAACCTTGCCGGAATGGAGGCCGATACCCGCGAAGCTTACCGGCCTTTTGATGGTGTGCTGTAAAGAATCCATATATTAAACACTCTCTTGTCGTCTGTGTGTATTTTGCAACGTTCAATAAACCATATTGGAATAATGCAAAAAACAGACCAGCGCGAGCCCTGCCGGAAAATAAACAAATAAATGCTTTGTTTTCAATATGTTAAAAAAACAATGCGAAAACCATGCGTGCCACTGGCCCACCTGACTGTTGCAAAAAAACCACACCCGAAACCGCCCGCTTTCCTTGGGAGCGGTTTTTTTGCCGCTACAGAGCGTGGCGGGAGAGGTGATCCGCCAGGAACAGATCGAATTCCTGGCCCATGCGAAGCTCGATGGTCAAGGCCAGGATGGGAAACGAACCGAAAAATGGCCGGAGTTTGACAAAATCCTTTTCCGTGGTGATAAGCGCCCGGGCCCCGCTTGCCCGGGCTGCGGCGACAAGAGCGGCGACATCCTGCGCTGTATAGTCGTGATGATCCCTGAACTCCGTGGAGCCGGTCACGGAAAAACCCTCCTGTCGCAAGGTCTGGCGGAAGGAATCCGGGTTTGCGATTCCGGCAAAGGAAAACACCTCCATGCTCTTGGCCTCGGCCAGGGTGCAGGCCTTATCCTGGCTGCTGTGCCAGATCCCGGCAGGCAGATACTCCCCGGAAAACACAGGCTTTGCCGGAAAAGACCCCTGCAGCCGGCGTTGAAAATCCTCGGCCACAGAACGATTGCTGCTGTCTACCCCGGTAATGACAAAGGCATGGGCCCGGTTCAGGGCGGAGAGCGGTTCCCGCAATTCACCGCCGGGAAAAACCCGGCCATTGCCGAGGAGCGTCCTGGCGCTGAACAAAACCAGATCAAGATCACGCCGTAGGGCGAGGTGCTGAAAGCCATCGTCCATGACAACGAGGTTCGCCCCGAAGGCCTCGACTGCATGCCGTGCAACCCGCGCTCGCTGGGAGCCGGTCAGGACCGGCACTCCGGGCAGCGCCTCGGCCAGCATGAACGGCTCATCCCCGGCCATCTCAGGCGGGAGCAGCGTTTTCGTCCTATCGGCAACGATATTGACCCGACCTGCGGCCTTGCCGCCATAGCCGCGGCTGACAATGGCCGGCCGCACCCCCCTGTCCATGAGCAAGCGGGTTACATAACGCACCATGGGTGTTTTCCCGGTGCCTCCCAGGGTGAGATTGCCGATGCTGATGACCGGAACCGGCAGCCGTTGGGATTTCAAGAAGATGTCGTTCCGGTAGAGATAGGCGCGCACCAGCATGACCAGGCTGTATGCCGGCGAAAAAATGCGGCCGACCAGAAAAAGCACGGCAAGCAGCGGTCTCATCCTTTCCCCTCCCGCGCCACGATATCGCTAATCAGGGCGACGTGCGCCTCGGTGACCCCGCGCCGTGACGCGACCAGCTCCTGCGCCTGGCGCCCTGCCCGCTCCCGCTCGGCAGGATCGTCCAGCAGGAGGGCAAGGCCGGCGCGGAGTTCTCCTCCATCGCGGACAAGCCTGGCCCCGCCAACTGCGAGAAGATCACGGCTGATCTCGGCAAAATCCTCCATGCACGGCCCGAACAGGACCGGCTTGCCATGCACCGCGGGTTCCAAGGGGTTATGACCCCGCTGGGGCACCAGACTGCCACCGATAAAAGCCACATCGCACAGGGCGTACACCGATGACAGCTCTCCCAGGGTATCGAGGATCAGCACCGCCCCCTCCCCAGCTTCGCCGAGCGAGCGGCGGCAGGCGGCAAAACCGTGCCGGGCCGCCATGGCGGCAAGTTCTGCGCCCCGCTCCACATTCCGCGGGGCCAGCACCAGAAACAGATGGACGCCGGACCGGAGAAGTTCTTGAAAAACCGTGAAAACAATCTCTTCCTCTCCTGTGTGGGTGCTGCCCGCCACCCAGACCAGAGCATGCTCCGGAATGCGCAAGGCAGACCGGTCAAGCCCGGCGGTGACACCGCCCCCAGACAGGGCCGCATCGTATTTCAGGTTGCCCGGCACAGCCAGTCTGGCCGGGTCAACCCCGAGCTGCCGCAGGGCCATGGCATCCTGCTCCGTCTGCATGGCAAGGACGCGGAAGGAATTGAAGAGCGGCCGGAAGAACCAGCGGAACCTGCGATATCGGGCCAGGGAGCTTTCCGAGACCCGGCCATTGACCAGAAGAGACGGGATGCCCCGCCGATTGAGCTCCCGCAGAAAATTCGGCCAGAAATCGGTCTCCACCAGAACAAAAAGATCGGGCCTTACCCAGGAAAGCAACCGCCTTACGCTCATGAGCAGATCAAAGGGAAAGGGAGCGAAACAATCAACATGCTCATGGAGTGTGCTGCGGGCAAAAGACTCACCGGCCCGGGTGGCCGAGGAAAAGATAATGATTCCGTGTGGATACTTGCGCCGCAGTTCCTGCACCAGATTCCGGGCGGAAGCCACCTCGCCCACGGACAGGGCATGCACCCAGATGCGGGGGCGGTACGAACCGTCAGCGCCGGGGCTTTCCCCAAGGCCGAAGCCCAACCGCTTGCCGGAACGGCGGCGATACTTGGGGGTCAGTATAACTTTGACGAAAAGAAGCGGAGCGAATACAATCACCCCCACCGTCATGAACAGATTGTAAAAAAAAGCCGATACCATATCCTATCCATTATGAACCTGATCCTACTCCATCCGCGGGAACTGACCGGTCAGCATGTCACCCTGACCGGACGCCGCGCCGAACACATCCGTAAAATCCTCCGCGCCACGGCCGGAGACACTCTCCGGGTCGGCATGCTGGGCGGGTTGCTCGGCACCGGCTGCATCCGGGAGATGGCAGGCAACACCGTTGTCCTTGAGGTGCACCTCGCCACCGAACCTCCCCCTTTGCCGCCCACCGACCTGATCCTGGCCGTGCCCCGCCCCATCATGCTGAAACGGGTCTTGGCCCAGGCGGTCTCCATGGGGATCAGCCGAATATTCCTGGTCAACGCCAACCGGGTTGAAAAAAGTTTTTTCAGCTCCACCCTCATCCAGAGCAACGACTTTACCGAATCGCTCTGCCTTGGCCTTGAGCAGGCCATTGACACCAGGCTGCCGGAGATCTCCGTCCATCCCCGCTTCCGGCCATTCGTGGAAGACTTGCTCCCCGAGCTGCTCCGCGATTGCCCCATCCGGCTTCTCGCCCATCCGGAAGGCGACCGGACCATGGCCCAGGCAGCCCGCGGGCTGTCGGCGCAGCGGGCGGTCCTGGCCATCGGCCCGGAGGGGGGCTGGGTTGACTTTGAGGTGCACCGCTTCAAGGAGCAAGGCTTCATGCCCTTCAGCCTCGGCGCCCGCATCCTCCGGGTCGATACCGCTGTTCCGGCCCTGCTGGGACAGCTCAGCCTCCTGCGCCGGCTTGATTAACGCCGAAGAGCCATCATCCTTGCCGGCCAAACCGGTGCCGAACCCGTTCCACCAGCATGGTCAGCTCCTTGAACCCCAAGGCATAGAGCGTCACCCCATAAACCGTTCCTCCGGTGGCAATGGCCATTGCCAGAACGGCCAGGCTGGCCGCGAAACCGCCCAGGTCAAAAGGAGCCAGAAGACGATGTAACCCGATCAACCAGAGGGCCATGCCCAGAGACGCGGCCAGCACCTTGCCCAGCCCGGCAAACAGATAGCGAAGGGAATACCCGCCGAGCTTCCGGTACAAGACCGTGCTCAGGAAAAGAAAATTCAGGATCATGGCGCAGGAGATGGAAAGGGCAAGGGCCTTGTGCTGCAAAAAACCGATGGTGAGCCAGACCAGAAGCACGTTGACCGCCATGGTCAAAAAGCTCCCCACCACGGGATAACGGGCCTTATCCAGGGCATAAAACACCGGCACCATGATCTTGACCGAGGAATAGGCAAAAAGCCCCACGGCATAACAGGCCAAGGCCTCGGCGGTTCTTGTGGTGGCCAGGCTGTCAAAGCTGCCGTGCTGGAAGATCACCCGAGTGATGGGCTCGCCCAGCAGAATCAGCCCCACCGAAGCGGGAATGGTCAGGGAAAAGGCCAGGGTCAGCGAGGAAGCGTAGGTTTTCCGCAGGTTGTCCATATCCTTGAGCGCGGCATACCGGGCAATCACCGGCAGGGTCGCAGTGGAGAGCGCCACCCCGAAAAGGCCCACCGGCAGCCAGAACAGGCGGAAGGCGTAGCTGAGCCAGGAAAGGCTTCCCTCGGCCAGGGAAGAGGCGAAATAAGTATTGAGCAGCACGTTGATCTGCAAGGGCGCAAGGCCGATCACCGCCGGAGCCATGAGTTTCAAGATCCGACGCAGGCCGGGATGGCGGAGGTCAAGCCGCGGCATAAAGACAAACCCGGCTTTAAACAAGGCCGGCAATTGGCAGCCGAATTGAAGCAGACCGCCGATCAGGGTGCCGATGGCCATGCCCACGATGGCCGGCTGACCGAACCGGGGCATGAGCAGGGCAAAGCCAACACCGCCGACGATGGAACCGAGGTTGAAAAAGCCCGAGGCCAGGGCCGGGATGAAAAAACGCCCCCTGGTGTTTAAAATCCCCATCAGCACGGAGGAGAGGGAGATAAAAAAGAGAAAAGGGAACATGATCATCGAAAGAAGCGTGGTGAGTTCGACCTTTCCGGGTATGGCCTCAAACTCGGCCTCGACCATGAAACCGACGATCCGCTCCGCGAAGAACACCCCCAACAGGGTGAGGCAACTGAGCAGAATTCCGATAAAAACCAGGACATTGCCCGCCAAGGCCCAGGTCGCCTTTTCTCCCTTGTTGGTTTCATAATCGGAAAAGACCGCGACAAAAGCGGCGCTCAAGGCGCCTTCGCCAAAGAGGTCGCGGAGGAGATTGGGGATACGGAAGGCCACCACAAATGCGTCAAAGGCAAAGCCCGCCCCGAAAAACACCGCAAAAACCTGCTCCCGGACCAGCCCCAGGATACGGCTGCACATAACCGCCACCCCGACAGTGCCGGCGGACCTGGCTATTTTCCCTGTATCCTGTGCGGGTTTTTCCATGAAAAGCAACCGAAGAAATATGGATATCCTGACAACAAACACT
>PHAW01000018.1 GCA_002841785.1 Deltaproteobacteria bacterium HGW-Deltaproteobacteria-3
CAAGGCGGATGTCACCGAGGAGGTGGTTCGCCTGAGAAGCCACATCAGCCAGTTTTCCGGCTTTCTTGAGGCGGATGAGCCCGTGGGCCGCAGGCTTGACTTCCTCCTCCAGGAATTCCTGCGGGAGATCAACACCCTGGCCTCAAAGATCAGCGACGCGCCCACCGCCCACCTCACCGTGGAGTTGAAAACCGAGGTGGAAAAGCTCCGCGAACAGATTCAGAACATCGAGTAAGGGAAGACCATGGACCAAAGAATGATCAACGTGGGCTTCGGCAACGCCGTGCTTGCAGGCAGGGTGCTGGCGGTGGTGAACCCCAAATCCTCCCCCATGAAAAAACTGCGGGAAGAGGCCAAGGAACAGCGGCGGCTCATTGATGTGACCGAAGGCCGGCGGACCCGCTCCATCATCATCCTGGACAGCAACCATGTGGTCCTCTCCTCGGTGCAACCGGAAACCATCACCCTGCGCTTCATGGCCTCCCTCGACCGGAACGACGACGAGCAGCCGGAAAAGGCGGCCAAATGAGCCGGGGCAATCTTTTTGTCATCTCCGCTCCCTCCGGGGCAGGCAAGTCCACCATCCTCAAAAAATTGCTGGCCGTGGTGGACAACCTCGCCTTTTCCATTTCGCACACCACCCGCGCCCCTCGCCCCGGAGAGAGCAATGGCCGGGAGTACCACTTTGTCGACCGAGCGACCTTTGAAAGGATGCGCTCAGACCTGGCCTTTCTCGAATGGGCCGAAGTGCACGGCAATCTTTACGGCACCAGCCGGACGGCCATCGAGGCGCAGCAGGCCCAGGGGATTGACGTGTTTCTCGACATTGATGTCCAGGGCGCCCGGCAGCTCCGTGATTGCGGGCACCCCGGCGCCGTATTCCTCTTCATCGCCCCGCCCTCCTGGGCGGAGCTGGAAAAACGGCTGCGGGGACGGGGCACCGATCCCGAGGAAACCGTGCAGTTGCGTCTGCACAACGCCCGGCTGGAGATGACGGATGCAGAACGCTACGACTATCTGGTGGTCAACGACCGACTGGATGAGGCGGTGGGGGTCCTGCGGGCCGTGGTTATCGCCGAACGCTGCAAGGGTCGCCGCACCCCGGATGGCCGCCCCATCGACCTTGCAGGAATGCGAGGCTAAAGTCCCAAGGTGAAAGGTCCAAGGTAAAAAAAACTCACCACGACGCAACCAGTTATCCTTTACCCTTTAACCTTTAACCTTGGACCTTTCGTTATGAGCAACCAGCCGGACAACAACGACATCCTCTGGGGCATCCATCCCATCCTGGAACTGCTGCGGCTTCAGCCCAAAAAAGTGAGGGAGATCGTCATCCAGCAAGGCAAGGGAGGGGCCAAGCTCCAGGAGATCATCACCCTGGCCCAGGAACAGGGGGTCAAAATCCGCTTTTTACCCGGCCAGCGCTTTCCCAGCTCTCCGGACAAAACCCACCAGGGGGTGCTGGCGAAAACAGCGCCGGTGTCCACCTGCAGCCTGCACGAACTGCTGAAAAAAGCCAAGGAAGAGGAACAGCCGCTCATCGTGGCGCTGGACTCCATTCAGGACCCCCATAATCTGGGGGCCATCATCCGCACCGCCGCGGCAGCCGGGGCAACCGGCATCATCCTGCCCAAAGACCGGTCGGCCCCGCTCAACGCCACCGCCGCCAAGGCGGCGGCCGGGGCCATGGCCCACCTCAAGCTCTGCCTGGTGACCAATCTGGCCACAAGCCTGCAAGCCATTAAGGAAAAAGGCTTTTGGGTGTACGGAGCGGCAGGTGAGGCAAAGCACACCGTGTACGGGACCACATTCACTGGCTCCGTCTGCCTGGTGATCGGCGGCGAGGACAAGGGCATGCGCCCCCTGATTCGCGAGCAGTGCGACGAGCTGGTCTCCATCCCCATGGCCGGCAGCCTCAACTCCCTCAACGCCTCGGTGGCCGCGGGGGTCATCCTTTTTGAGATCATCCGCCAGCGGCAGGGCAGCCGCTGATACTGAAGCCGCCCGGGTAATACCGGCTCATTTTCCGTCAAGCAGCCCCACGACTGAGCGCAAAACCCCCTGAAGCGCGCTTACCGGGGTATCCGCCATGGCCAGGACAACCATCCCGGAACTGGCCGCGGTGATCGCCCCGGCAACCCCGGCGCAATCAAACTCCGCAGGAAACTCTCCCCGCTTCACGCCTTCTGCAAGAACCCGCTGCACCACTTCCCGCTCGTGGCGAAACAATGTTGCCACCATCTCCTTGGTTTCCCGGTCATGCTGGTAGCGCTCGAGCGCGGAAAGGATCACCAGGCAGCCGCCCGGCGTTTCCGGGCTG
Source organism: Deltaproteobacteria bacterium HGW-Deltaproteobacteria-3 (assembly GCA_002841785.1). Classification (GTDB taxonomy): domain Bacteria; phylum Desulfobacterota; class Desulfobulbia; order Desulfobulbales; family Desulfurivibrionaceae; genus Thiovibrio. The sequence continues at coordinate 2,321 of PHAW01000018.1, forward strand.
AAGTGAAAATCAATGACAAAGGCCAGCCAATTCTTGATCGCTTCCCGGGCTGACGCCGCCGCCCCGGTAATGCCGTCAAGCTTAGCCTCCACCCGGCTCACATAGCGGGCCAGGCATTTTTTAAACAGGCTGCGCTTGTTGCCAAAGGCGTTGTAGATGCTGGCACGGTTCAGGCCCATTCCCTTTTCCAGGTCTTGCAGCGATGTCGCGGCATAGCCCTTTTCCCAGAAAAGACGCAATGCCGCCTCCAGTGCCTGGTTTTCATCAAACCCCTTTGACCTCGCCACGGATTTCCCTCGCCAATAATTTCTTTACCAATCGATCAAGAAAAACAATTGACACTATAAAATATGATTTATATGCTACCGTATATTGTATCGGTCGGTACAGAAAAAAAAGGAGGCCATCCATGAAGCACTTCGCACTTTCCCTCGCAGCCCTGCTCCTTATTCCCGTCCTGAGCAATCAGGCGAGCGGCGCCCCAAAAACCCGCTATGACGCCACCACCCAAACCTGCCGGGTTCTCGACGACGGCCCGCTGGAGTGGGAAAGCCGCCCCTGGGGCGAGGGCGGCAAGCTCTTCAAGGATGTCTGCAAGGGCTGCCACTCCCGCACCAACGATAAAGGCGCCCCATTTCTCTGGGTGGAATCAAAAAACTCGACGGGCTGGAACCGGATTTTTGAAACCCGCTCGCCGAAATGCGCCAAACAAGGCGCCTGGGATGGCATTACCCTGGAGCAGCAACTGAAACTCAACGACTACCTCTACCGCTGGGCTGCAAACAGCCTGGATCGCAACGACAGTTGCTGACGCTGAAGCCAACTCTCCCGGTCCGGGAGAAATACCGCAAACAGACCGCAACCCCGGGTTATTTCCCCGGCCCCTTCCCTTTGCCGAACAGATCGGCAAAGGTGCCCATGGGTTTGACATCCTTCTTCTTTTCCGCGATGTACTGACGAAAATCATCCCGGTTTTCGCCTTCACCCGCTCCCTTGTCCTTTTTGCCGCCTGCCTTGGCGGCCTCACCCCCCTCAACCTTGGCGGGCAGGGGCAAGGAAAGGGACAACCGTTTTTTCTCGGAATCCACACTGTCGATCTTCACCTCCAGAGCATCCCCCACCTGCACGACCTCGCGCGGATGGCTGATGCGCCGTCCCGCACCCAGCTTGGAGATATGCACCAGGCCGTCGATGCCCGGAGCAAGTGAAACAAAAGCGCCGAACTCCGTGAGGCGGACAACCTTGCCGGTGACCACGCTGCCCTCGGGAAACATCCCGCCGATCTCCTCCCAGGGGTTGGGCAGGGAATCCTTGAGGCTGAAGGAATAGCGGTCCTGGTCCCAGTCCATCTTGAGCACGGTGACGGTGACTTCCTGGCCCACGGCCAGCCGCTCATGGATATCCTCGATCCGTCCCCAGGCGATCTCGGAAACCGGGATCAAACCCTCAATGCCGCCGATATCGACAAAGGCGCCGAAATCACGGATGGAGGTGATAACTCCCTTAACGGTCTGGCCGATGGCCAGAGATTCCTGCAGAGTCTCCTTTTGCTGGGCCCGCTCCTCCTCAAGCAGGGCCCGGCGGGAAACCACGATATTCTTGCCGTGTTCGCTGAATTTGGTGATCCGAAAGGCAAATTTCTTGCCGATGTATGCTTCGGCGTTTTCGATCCGGCGCATCTCCATCTGGGAAAAGGGGCAGAAAGCCCGGACGCTGCCGGAAAAACGCACCTCAAAGCCGCCCTTGGTCTCACCCGTCACGGTGCCCTCCACCGGAATGCCGTTTTGGCACGCCTCGTCGAGATGACCGGCCACCGCGCCGCCGCTTACCTTGGCGGTGAACAAACGCTCGTTGTTTTTCTCGGAAAGAAAATAGACCTGCACCCGGTCGCCTTCGGCCACGGTCAGGTTGCCCTCGCCATCGATGAATTCGTTTTTGGCCACCGCCCCTTCGCTCTTGGCGCCCAGATCGAGAAAGATCCATTCCCTGGCAATGCGCACCACGGTGGCCTCAATCTTCTGCCCCGGCCGCAACCGTTCCTTGGCGGAGGCTGCGGTTTCCTGAAACATCTCGGCAAAGCTTTTATCATCATCGGTCATTGTCGTCACCCTCACCAACACGTTGTTTTTTATGATTATTCGCCACGAAATCCACGAAAGGGCACGAAAAAAAGGCTACAGAGTGTGAAAATTTCTCAGTTATACAGGCAGTTGCGCAGTTTGAAATTTCGTGTTCTTTCGTGGGTTTCGTGGCTAAAAAACTTCAATGGCGGAGCCGATCTCCACCCGCTCCACCTCTTTTGTTTCGCACTGCAGGATGCAGAACCCGGGCTGCCCGTCCTTGCCCAGCAGCTCGCCGGGGTTTACCAGCAGGCAGTCGCCGACCTTTTCCACCTGATAGCGGTGGTTATGGCCGCAGCAGACCACGTCGAACAAGCCCTGGCAGGCGATGCCCCTGGCCATCTGCGGATAATGGGTAAAGGCGAGCTTCAGCCCCCCACCCTCCACCGCGCCCAGGATCCCGTGGTGGCTGATGGTGGGAAAACGCAGCCCGCACGACTGGGAGATGACGTGCTGGTCGCCGATGTTGTTGCCGTAGATCAGATGCACCGCCCCGCTGAAGCGGGCAAGTTCGTCGAGCATGAACGGAGAAATCAGGTCGCCGCAATGGATGAGCATGCTCACGCTGTAGGCGTTGCAGTATTTCACCGCAGCCCGCAGGTTGACGATGTGGTCGTGGGTATCGGAAATAATAGCGATTCTCATGGCTTTTCCCCGAGGATCCCGGCAAGCGCGGCCAGGAACCGCTCGTTGCGGCCGGGCTCTTGCAGCGAGACCCGGAAATAATGAGCATCCAGCCCGGTGAAATTGCTGCAATCCCGGATCATGATGCGCAGACCGAGCATGGCCTCCCGCAACTGGCCTGCGGTCAGCGATCCGGTCAAACGGCAGAGGATGAAATTCGTCGAGCCGGGGATTACCCGCACTCCGGGCAGAGCCGCGATCCGGGCGACAAAGCCCGGCCGGGCCTGCGCAAGAAAATCGCGCACAGACTGAATATATGCGTCGCCATGCTCCAAAAGATACTCCCCGGCAACCTGGGCCATACGATTCACGTCCCAGGGCTTGCGCCGCGCCGCAAAACGGGCCATCTTCTCCTCGCTGGCCACAAGAAACCCAAGGCGCAGACCGGGGATGCCGTAAATCTTCGAAGAGGAGCAGAGCAGCAACAGGTTGGCCGGCAGCGGGAACCCGGCAAGGGTTGGCTCTTCCACAAAAGGGAGGTAGGATTCATCAATGAGAAATTCCGAAGCCGGATGGGCAAGGATGAAAGCAAGCAGCTCCTTGGTGGGGACCACCCTGCCGGTGGGGTTGTTGGGATTACAGAGAAACACCAGCTCGCCCCCGGTGAGACGGGCGGAGAGCCGGTTGAAATCAAGGGCGAAATTCTCCTCTGGTTTGAGAAAAAAGAACTCAACCTCAAGCCCGGCCCAGTCGCCGGCCGTCTGGTAATCGCCATAGGTTGGGGCAACGATCAGGGCGCGCCTGCTCCGGACGCCGGCAGGAACGGCATAGATGAATTCGGTGGTGCCGTTGCCCGCCAGAACCTGCCGAGGGTCGCAGCCGTATTTCCGGGCAAAGAGTCTGACCAGGTTCTCGCTGCCGCTCTCCGGCAGAAAGCTGATCTCCGGCAACCTGTCAATCAGCGCTTCCCGCAGTCCTCTGGGCATACCCAGCGGGGTGAGGTTGCTGCTCATATCGATGAGATCGCCAACTCCACAGCCCAACTGCTTGGCCATGGAAAGAATATCCCCGCCGTGGGCGCCCTGGGCGTTGATCACGCTCGACTCCATTTTCAACCTTTAAGCCGCAGAGGCAGGCCGGCTGCCACGAAAACCACCTGCTCGCAGACCGCGGCCATCTGCTGGTTGGTCCAGCCGGCCAGATCGCGAAAACGCCGGCCCAAGGATGATTCCGGCACGATCCCTAAGCCGACCTCATTGGCGACCAGCACCACCGAGGTGTCAAGGGTGCTCACCGCCTCACACAGCCGGGAAACCTCCCCCTGGATTTTTTCGTCGCTGAACCCCTGCATCATCATATTGGTAAGCCACATGGTCAGACAATCCACCAAAAAGACCTCGGACCCGGTCTTGTTTTTTTCCATCACCCCGGCCAGATCCAGCGGCTCTTCCACGGTCAGCCAGCCGATGCCCCGGCTCTGCCGATGCAGGGCGATGCGCTGGTCCATCTCCGCGTCGTTCCTGGCTTCCAGGGTGGCGACAAAGACCCTGTCCGAAAAATTTTGGGCAACCCATTGCTCGGCGTAGCGGCTCTTGCCGCTGCGGCACCCGCCGATCACCAGTTTTCTCACTGGGAGATGCCCGATCCTGTGTGTGTTCATCATAAACCGTTTCCTGCGGCAGTGGTGTGTACCGCCAGGGCAAGGTACCTTGTTCCCTGGGCAAAGAGCAACCGTTTTGCCGTGAGTTCCTCAAGAAAAGTTGCCAACTGGACCGTGCCGAGATTGGGAAACAGACGGGCAAGTTCAGCGAACTCGACCACTGTGTCGCAGGCAAGATAGATGGCCCGGGAAGTGCCGCGCAACCGGTGATGCAGGGTCGCCTGACCGGGCAGCTCCTGGCGGATGATGAGCAGATTGCCCGCATCACGGTAGGAAAGCGGCGGGACAAGATGGGCCGGGAAACGCCTTGCCTCGTGGAACCGTTGCCAGTCCCGGATCTTTTTTACCACCGGCTGCCAGAGCCTGCGCTGGTGTGCCCTGTCCCCGCGATAGTCGTTGATCAGCAGGGTCAGCCCCGGCAAGAGCCGCGGCGGGAAGAGCTTGCGATTGAAGGGATGCTGAACAATGGCACGGATAGAGTAATCTTGAGGATTCTCAGCTATCTCAGAGCCATGGCCGAGGAAAAAAGCCGCGGCGGTCAGGGGGGTAAAGGGCAGGACACAATCGAGATTGGCCAGGGTTTCCTCCACCTCAGCCTCGGTGGACCCGGGAAAGCCGGTGATCAGGTTCCCATCCAGCCGGATGCCCAGGGCAAGGCTCTCCTTCATCAAGGCCAAATTCTCCATGACCGTGGCCCCTTTGTGCATCCGCTCAAGAAGCCCCTGACTGAGGGCCTCGATCCCGGCCTGCACCGCCACCAGCCCGCCCTGCCGGTAGCCCTTGAGGGTTTCCCCCCGTTGGTTGACCCGGAGTTCGGCAAAAAAACGGAAATCTTTTTTGCCGGAAGCCATCTTGGCAAAAAACGGTGCGGCTTCCCGGCCAGGCAAAACATTATCCGTAAAGCTGAAATCAAGACAGCCATGCCGTTCGGACAGACCCAGCACCTCGCGTTCCATCTGCTCCGTGGTTTTGCCCCGATAGCCATGCCACTGGAGATTGAGATTGCAGAAAGTGCATTTTCCCCACCAGCACCCTCGGGAAAATTCCACCACCAGCTCCGGCACGAAGGGCTCCCCGGAAAACTCCCGGCGCAGGTCGTGAAAATAATCAGCGTAATCTGGGGTCGGTAACTCGGAGAGGGTCTTGAACTGGCAGCCGGAGAAGGCCTCTTCTTTTGTCTGCGGCTTCCGGGCCATAACTTGGGGAATCAAAACGGCCTGCCGCCCGGCCAGCACCTGGCAGAGGTTCGCCAACGGCGTCTCCCCTTCGCCATGCACCACATAATCGATCCAGGGAAAAGATTCCAGCAGGGAGCTGCCCATTTCCGCCACGCAGGAAGAACCGCCAAAGACGATGGGCAGTTGCGGCCGCAACGCCTTAAGCTGCCTGGCCGCCAGAAGCGAGGCCAGCAATTGGTTGAAGCAGACGGAAAACCCCACCAGGTCAAACCGCCCCCACTCTTGCCCGGCAAGCCACTGCTGCAGATGCGCCTCCACCTTCTGCCAGAGGCTTTCTACATCATGGCCGCCCGCAGCCTTGCAGCGCCTGAGCCTTTTGGCAAGAAACCCGTGCAAGACCCCACGCTGTTCCGGAAAGAGCAGCCCTGCGTACAACCCCTCGCACAGCCAAACATCCTGGGAAATTTCCCGATAGAGGTCAAGGCCAAGGGTCTTGGCCAACCCCAGATAGGGATGCAGACAGGCAACCTGCACATCCGGCTCGGTCTGGGCCAGATAGCTCTTAAGCGTCCCAAGCTGGATAGAGGGCCGGTTGAACAACGCCCAGGGCATGGCAATCAGCCCCAGGCGGAATGGGGGGCTCGGCTGACCTGTCATCTCAACCATTCCTACTGCTCTTAATCATTAGAGAAAAATTTCGCCCCTGGGTCAAAAACCGCTCAGCAGCGCCGTTTCACTGCTGCCGCAGATGCGCGGAAGAGGCCTGCGAAGTGTGCTGGTGACACGAGCAGGCCGATGCCAGCTAAGCGAGCCCAGCGAGACTGCGAAGCAGATGCGGTGCTGCTGAGAGGTTTTTTACTGCTCGATGATTTCCGTGCCCAGCGGCGGGGTAAAGACAAAAACACCAGAAGAAACCGGTTCGTTGCGGCTGATATTGGAAAAAGCCAGATCGGTTATGCTGCCGAAATGATCGACAATCTCCAGGCGGCGCACCATGAAATTGTCGTCGATCCAGACATGGAGGTAATCCACCTGCGGATGCGCGGTCTTGGGCACGAGCTTGATCGCCTTCAGGCTCGCATCCCCCTGCCTTTCCTCGGCAAGATACATGGAGACCTTCTTGCCGTCGCTGATCAACACCTGCTTGTCCGGCGTCTGGTAATCCCAGCGGATGCGACCGGGCTTGGAGATCACCACCTTGCCCGCACCCAGCCGCTTGCGAGTAGTCATCGGCACCGAGGTGGACTGCTTGAAATCGGCGGTCATGGTCTTGGTTTCTTCATAGCGGGCCTGGAGTTTCTGGGCCAGCTCAAGGGGTGTCGGGGCAGCACACTGTCCGGACCCTGGAAAAAACGCCAGGAACATGCCGCCAACCACCAGGGAGAGCAAGGGTTTCAGACACAAAGCAATGCGGTTCATGACAAATGACTCCTGTTGAAGATATCAGAGGCAACCTTTTCCAAGCGAATGGGGCGGCCAAAGACCTTACGGGCAATATCGAACCTTACGGGCAATATCGACGGCCGCGTCGGTTACGTCGGAAACATAATAATGGCTTTCCCCCTTGCGGTCGATCTGCTGCTCGATGGCCGGATTGTTTTTGAGAAAAAGGGCCACGCTTTCCGCCACCACCTCCGAGGAATCAATGATCACCACCCGCTTGCCGATGCGCGGCTGGATCAGATCCTTCAGCAGCGGATAATGGGTGCAGCCCAGAACAAAGGTGTCCACCTGCCTCAGCCGCAACGACTGGAGATAACGGCGGAGGATCATCTTTGTTTCCTTTTTGTTCAGCCAGCCTTCCTCAACCAGGGGAACCAGAAGGGGGCAGGCCTGTGAATAGACGGTATATCCCGGTTGCTCGGCCAATATCTTTTTTTCATACACCCCGCTCTTGATGGTGGCCCGGGTGCCGATCACCCCGATCCGGCCCGAACTGCTGGTGGCCACGGCCTTGCGTACCGCCGGAGTGATGACCTCGAAGATGGGCACGGGAAACTCCTGCTGGAGAATCTCGGAGGCTACGCTGGCCGCGGTATTGCAGGCGACAATGATGATCTTCGCCCCCTGGCCGAGAAGAAACTCCGTATTCTGCCGGGCATAGGCGATAATGGTTTCCGGGCTCCCATAGGGGGTTCGGGCCAGGTCGCCGAAATAGGCAATGCGGTATTGCGGCAGAAGCTGCTCAACAGCCTTGGCCACCGTCATCCCGCCCACGCCCGAATCGAAAATACCGATCATAACGGTCTCACAAAAAAAACAAGGAATGGATAGAGTATACACCACGCATGCAACGATGTAAAAACACCGGGACTATGCTGCGTATTCCGGGAAAAGTCAATACACATCCACGGTCTTGCGCCGGCAGGATTCCGCAGGCACGCGGAAGAAAACATCCCGCACACAAAAAAAGGAGGGCCTCCGGCCTGAAGGCCGGAGGCCCTCCTTGAGGGACAACGGAAACACCCGCTCCACAAGGGGCTATTTTTTCTCAGCCCCCGTCTTCTTGGTCTGGCCGTTTTTCTTGCGCTTGGCAATGGCCTTACGCAAATTCTCCGGCAGCCCCCGGTCCTTGCCGGCTTTCTTGCGCCGTTCGGAAAGGGCCTTTGCGCAGAGCGGCTGGCGCAGGGAAAAACCCCACTTTTCACGGTACTCCCTGCCGGTCAAGCCATGGGAGCGCAAATGTTTTGGCGACAGCATCTTGAATTCCTGCCCGCATTCCAGGCAGACTATTTTATTTTTCTGGATGGATTTTTCCGGGGTCATGCCAGGGACAACCACCCCGGCAGTTCCTTCTGAAATTCCAGCCTGATGTTTTGCTTCTCCTGCCTGCAACGCCTGCAACGCATTAAAGGTAGATTGCAATGCCAGGGTCATTTCCTCCGTACTCATAACCTTTGAAGCACATTGCGACTGAACAAGATCTGCCGCCATTTCAACAAGCGATTTCCCCATGCCTACACCCTCCACCATTAATCGTTACAAGTAAACAACATTTATATCCTTACGTAGCGCAAAACAAATATCAAAGCAAGTTTTTTCAAGTCAACATCAAACAGACGCAATTGCAGCCCATGCAACAGCTTATTATTACAGAGCTGTTCCCGGCCCTGGTTATATGCATCTTCATGCAACGCGGATCAGCACAAAAAAAAGCACCTGCATCCAAATACGGCACAGGTGCTGCACGTTTCATCTGTATTCGGCATCGGTCCGTCGCCACCTTTCTGCATACAACAGGACCGCTGCTATGTATCCCTCCGATCAATCAGATAATTGCTGCCATCCAATTTTTTCACGCAATGCTTGAGCTGGGAGGCAACAGAAGAAACCTCGCCATAATGCTTGTATCTGCCGCCACCGGTTGTCACCGCCGCGATGGAAAGGCTCAATAATCCAAAGCGTGTCTCGCGATCCTGGCGGTCGCGTCCGACAAACTCGCCAACAGCGATGTCTTCCGCACTCAAGAACATGTTCCGCACCAGATCGAAATTGGCCAGAATCTTTTTGCAAACCGCCTCCACCATCTCTTCCCGGACGATGAACACGAAATCATCCCCGCCGATGTGCCCGACAAAACTGCCTTTCCGGGCGAGTTCGTCCACGACATTGACCATGACCCGAGCCACCATAAGGATTACCTCGTCCCCGCGGGAAAAACCATACCGGTCGTTATAGGGCTTGAAGTTGTCGATATCCACATAGCAGACCGCGTAACCTTCTGGCTCCCCCAGCACCCGCTGAATGGCTCGAATAATCGAGGTGTTGCCGGGAAGCCGGCTGAGGGGGTTGTTATCAAAGGCCCGAATCATGCGAGATTCGGCGAGACGAATCCGGGTAAGCAGGACCTCGGGAGTAAAAGGCCGGGTGAGGATGTCATCCACCGGATAGTTGTCCCAGTCCAATTCCACCTGAAGCTGGCTCTCGTCGACAACCAGAAAGATGGGGATGTTGGCCTTTTGCAGACAGGCCTTCACGGCCCGGATCAATTCGACATCGCCGTTTTTGCCGGAAAACCCTTTTTCCGTCACCAGCAGATCCGGGGGATCTTCCAGAACCTGCGCCAGGGCATCATGCAGATTGGCGCAATGCTTCATCGTGAAGCCCTTGGCGTCAAGGAGCAGCCGGCATTCCGGCATGATCAGCGATTCGCTGCCGGCAATCAGGATACGGGACATTTTTGCCGCACCTTGGACTGAAACCGAAGAAAAAAGGAAATCCTCATGCCGCACCTTCCTGGCCGGTCTGGATATCGAGGCTGAATCCCTTGACGTCCCAGAGCTTTTCCTCGATCTCCCGCAGCAGCGGATCAATATCCGCCGGGGCAAGACCGAGCAGTTTCCAGGCCTTGTTGTTCAGCGGCGGCACCCAGATATCCCCGGCATGGCCGTAGCCGAGCCCCCGGATCATGATATTGGCGAAATGAACAATGGCGCTGGCCTGCTGTTCCGCCTTGGCAAGATGCGGATCATGATGGCAGGCGATGGGCTCGACCAGTTTGTTGGGCAGATTCCAGCTCTTGGCAAGCCAACTTCCCACCTCGGCATGATCCAGGCCCAGAACCTCCCTTTCCGCCTCAAGTCTCGAAATCTTTTTCTCCAGGGACAGCTCCGTGATCATTTCGTACTCTTTGGGCAGCTCCATCTTAATGGCAACCTTGCCGATATCGTGGATAAGCCCGGCGGTGCTGATCTCTTCCGGATCCTTCACCCCCAGATGCCGGGCCAAGACGTTACAGACCACGGCGCAGCCAAGGGAATGCTCCCACAATTCCACATCCTGCGACTCCATGACCTCAAAGATGGAGGCGCTGATGATCAAGCTCTTGATAACATTGAATCCAAGCAGGATGATGGCGCTGTTCAGGGAACTGATCCGCTGCGGAAAGCCGTAAAACGCCGAGTTCACCAGCTTGAGCAGCTTGCTGGCCAGGATGTGATCCGGCAGATTTTTTATCTCCCGCAGCACCTTTTTGAACTGGGCACGTTTTTGCTCATCCATCATAAGCCGCCATTCAGAGATTACTGTAACAGTGCAACATCGCAAACGGCATAAAAGGCCGTACGATAGTGGATAAAAATGTGTTGGTTATTTCGTAACGGCCTCTAAACCCCGCGAGGCCGCCAGCTTTGCTTGAATCCGCTTCTTGAGATACATGAGCGGGGCGATGTCTTCAACCCGCTGAAAGCGCAAATCGATCTCCTGCAATTCCTCCTGCAGGGTCTTTTCCCCCTCGATGTTCACGGGATGCCCTTCCACCGTCACGTCAACCACGTCCAAGCCGGACAGACGTTCGATCAGGGCCGGACTCAACGGTGTGCCGGCCCCGCAGAGCACCATTCCCTCGGGGTTAAGAATCTCCTTGGCCAGAATCATTCCCGGACCAGCCTGGGCTAACAGTATTCTCTGCACGCCTGTTCCTCGTTGTTTTTTCTTGAGACGAGCCCGCCCCGCATCCCGGCGGGGAATCCGTTGCTAAACATTGACAGATGAACCAACCAGCATTAAATTATAACCCATTTCCAAGAATGGCCATACCGTAATATATAGCAAATTCTGTAAATGTTTCGCTGGAAACAATACAACTCCACTGTTTCCGGCGCTTTTTTTTAACATATCACCGAACTGGACTCAAAGCGGAGGGACCAGAAATGCCTATCTATGAATACCAGTGTGAAGCCTGTCAGGATGTGATCGAGACGCAACAGAGCCTGTCCGACAAACCGCTGACCACCTGCCCAGCCTGCACGGGCACCCTCAAAAAACTTATCTCCCGGAGCTCCTTCCAGTTAAAAGGTGGGGGCTGGTACTCCGACGGCTATAGCAACAGCCCCGGCAAGGCAACCCCGGCCTGCTCTACGGCAAGCTCCGACGCAGCCCCGTCCTGCCCGGCCAAGGAAAGCTGCGCCTGCAAATGCGACTAAGAACAATCACCCTCGGGGATGCCTGGTAATCAAGACCATTGCGTCCCCGTAGCTGTAAAACCTGTACCCTTTTTCCACCGCCTCCCTGTACGCCGCAAGAATCCGCGCCCGTCCCGCCAGGGCGCTGACCAAGAAGAGCAGGGATGACTGCGGCAGATGGAAGTTGGTGATCAGGTTGTCCACCACCCTGAACTGAAAGCCCGGATAGATATAGAGATCGCAGAAACCGCTTCGGGCGCAGACCTGCCCCGTAACCTGGGCGGCAAACTCCAAGGCCCGCACCGAGGTGGTGCCCACCGCCCAGACCCTCCCCCCTGCCTCCCGTGTTTCGTTGACCAGCGCGGCTGCTTCTTCTGAGACCTTGAGATATTCGGCATGGATCGCATGCTCCCGGATGTCCTCAACCCGCACCGGGGCAAAGGTGCCATAGCCGACGTGCAGCGTGACCTGGGCAATGCGAACCCCTTGCGCCCGAATCCTCGCCAAAAGCTCGGAGGTAAAATGGAGCCCGGCAGTAGGTGCCGCCACCGCGCCGGGACTTTCGGCATACACCGTCTGATAGCGCTGCCGGTCTTCCTCTGCCTGCCCCTCTTCCCGACGGATATAGGGAGGCAGAGGCATCCGCCCGTGTTCTTCGAGAAGCCGGGGCAACTCGCCCCGAAAATGCAAGGCAACCCGCACCTTGCCGTCGGGGAGCAACTCCCGCACCGTACCCACCAGATTCTCCGAAAAAATCAGCTTCCCTTCCGGCTGCGGCCGCTTGGCGCTTTTCACCAACCCGATCACCTCGGCCTGGTGCCAGCCGTCCGCATCGCCGTTGCCAGCCCCTACCTCCGGGACCGGATACTCCAGAATCAGCAACTCCGCCTTGCCGCCGGTTTCCTTTCTCCCCAGCAGACGGGCCGGAAAAACCCGGGTGTTGTTGACCACCAGAAGATCCCCTGGCGCAAGATAGTCACAGATATCGGCAAATTGCCGGTCCCTGATCTCTGAGGCCAGACAATCCACCACCAGCAGCCGCGAAAAATCACGACGCGCAAGGGGATGCTGGGCGATATTCTCCTCGGGCAGGACGAAGTGATAGGAGGCAAGAAAAAAATCAGCGTTGCTGGCCATGGATTCCATTTGAGTTTACTGGGACGAGGGGAATGAGAAGAAACCGGAACCGGCCGCTCCCGTCAGGGGATAAGTCCGGTTCGCTGGGTGAGATAGCAGAGCAGCAAACCAAGGCCAAGGGCAAACAACCCCGTGGCCCGCAAAGCCCCGGCTGGCATCTGGCCGATCCGCGCCAGCCACCGCTGCATGGCCTCGGGAAAGAGGACATAGGGAATCGCTTCCAAAATAAAGACCAGACCGAGCACGGTGACAAGAAGTTTCATGGCCGCACCCTACCAGCCGCCCGGCTTTTTTTCAAGACCAGGTTGATCAGCGAATTGCAGGATTATCACGGGAACAGCTTTACCGTTCTTTCAGCGAAAAAAGCAACCCAACCCTGAAAACCATGCTTGCGGTGATGCGTGCACTCGGCGTTGACATGACAGCCAAGACACACGCCTGAGCAGACGGAGATTCCGGCGAAAAACGGGCGCGCCTTGAGTATCCTGTCCTTTCCGCAATCTTGACGCCGTGATTTTTTGAAGCAGCAGGGCAAACGCCACAGGGATTTCCGAGCTCCCGAGTTCCGGGGACATTCACTGCCTCGTTGTGTCAATCATAGACAGCAGTGCCGATAATTTATGTCGCGGACCTATGGCCTTTTCCTTTTTTGCGAGTTCATCATCTTTGCATAAGGCGGTGAAGATATTGCAGTCCGCGTTCCAAGCCAAGCAGGATATCGCCGGGCGGCAGCGCGGGAGCAGCCATGCCTCTGTGCGCAACCAGTGCGGTAATGACGGCGGCAAGCAGGATCGGCCAGCCTGCGTTCGCCCAGACGGCGATGCCGGCAGCGGCGGAAGGCTGCATCCAGGGCAACAGCACACCCAATGCCACCAGCATCCACCAGGGGGCGACCAGCCCGCTGCCTCCGTGCGGCGGCAGGCGCGCCAGCAGAAACAACAGCCGCGCCATCAGCAGGGCGGTGCCCAGCGCCGCCAGAGGCAGCAGCGCGGGCAACAGGCCAGCCCACGGCGCTGGCAGACCAGCCAAACCATTTTTCAGCGCGATTTTGGCCGACAATCCGCTGGTCAGCGGCGCGCCGGACAGTGCCATGGCCGGCAAGGCCATGCCGGCCAGCACCAGGCGGCGGGCCTGGCTGGCCTGGATCACGCCGACACCGAGAAACAACGCGCTTTTCGCCAGAGCATGGTGCAGGGCATACAGTCCGACCGCAGGCAACAGCACCGGCCACAGTTGCGGCTCCTGCAACCCCGCCCCCACGCCCAGGGTCATGAACCCCATCTGGCTGATGCTGGAGTAGGCCAGCAACACCTTGGGCTCGCGCTGGCACAGTCCGGCCGCGACGCCGAGGAATATCGCCAACAGCCCAGCGCTCAGCAGCAATGTGCCGGCCTCCGGCAAGGCTGCGCCTCCCAATGGCAGGAAGCGCAGCCAGCCGAGCAGGCCGGCCTTCAGCATCACGCCGGACAACACCGCGCTGGCCGGCACCGGCGCCACCGGGTGCGCGAGCGGCAACCACATATGCAGCAACGGTATCCCCACTTTAATGCCGAAGCCGAGCAGCAGCAGCGTGATTGCCGCTGCGGATGGCGTGACGGCAGCAAAGTCGGACAGGTAATGAGAGGATGCCGCATGTACGACCAGTAGCATGCCCACCATCAGCGCCGACTCCCCCAGCACCGCCATGACGAGATATACCCGCCCGGCGCGGCATGCCTCGGCACTGCCGCTGTGGATCACCAGGCCATAAGCGGCAAAGGTCATCAGCGCAAACAGCAGGTAGAAACTCGCTGCATCGCCCGCCAGACACAGGCCGAGATTGCCCGCTGCCGTGGCCAGATAGAAGCTCCAGAAGACATGGCGGCGCGGGTCGTCCGCCAGATAGCCGCGCGCGTACCAGCCGGAAAACAACCAGACCATGGCAGTGAAGCCGAGGAACAATCGCCCTGTCTCATCCAGCATGAAACGGCTGCCCAGCAACAGCCAGGGCAGGTCCAGCGCCAGGCCGTTTTTCGCGGCAAGCGCCAGCAGCAGTGCGGGCAGTGGGGCCAGCGGCGCCAGTCCTTCAGCAAGGGGCCGACTGGGCGGCCACAACACCAGCAGCGCCAGCAGCAAGGGCAAAACCAGCGCCACGATGATCAGGGCGTCCATGTCAGGTACTCCCGGTCGGCGATGAGTTTAACCCACTCCAGGGGGCTGAGGCTGCTCGCCGCAAATAGACCAAGGGCGAGGGTAAGGGCTGCCGTGGCCAGCGGTGGCCACAGCAGCAGGCGCGCGGTCTCCCGGTTGCCCTGCATAAGGATGTGTTCTTCCGGCCAGGCGGCGGCTTGAGGCATAAACCAGGCACGGTAGAGGATGGGTAGAAAATAGGCGGCATTGAGCAGGCTGGAGGCGGCCAGCACCGCCAGCACCCAGGGCATCCTTGCCTCCAGCGCCCCCAGGCCGAGATACCACTTGCTGATGAATCCGGCCAGCGGCGGTATGCCGATCATGCCGAAGGCCGCCAAGCTGAAGGCGACAGTGGTCCATGGCATGCGTTTCCCCACCCCGGCCATCTCGCTCACCTTGTGCATGCCCAGCGTCTCGGCGTAATTGCCGGCGCAGAAGAACAGGGTGATCTTCATCACGCCCTGGTGCACCAGATGAACCAGGCCGCCGATGGTGCCGATCGGGCCGAACAGAGAGATTCCGAGCGTGATGTAGGATACCTGGCTGATAGTGGAATAGGCCAGCCGCTTCTTTAAATCGTCCTGAAACAGCGCACGGAAACTGCCCCAGACGATGGTGATCGCGGCGGCGACGGCCAGCGGCGTCAAAAGATCGAGCGACTGCGCGAACTCGATGCCATAGATTCCGTACACGATACGCACGATACCGAAGGCGCCTGCTTTTACCACCGCGACTGCGTGCAGCAGCGCCGACACCGGCGCGGGCGCCACCATCGCCTGCGGCAGCCAGCCATGCAGCGGCACCAGCGCAGCCTTGACCCCGACTCCGCTGATCAGCAGCAGGAAGATCGCCTGCAACTGCCAGTGCGTGCTGCTGTCGAGCGTTGCCAGCACGCCGCCATGCGTGAATCCGGTGTGGCCCAGCAGGCTGTGCAGCCAGACGATGCCGCCCAGCAGCAGCGCACCGCCGACCAGCGTGTAGGCGAGATAGATCATGCCGCCGCGCATCGCCTGCGCCGTGCCGCGATGTACCACCAGCGGGAAGGTAACCAGCGTCAGCAGCTCGTAGAAGACGAAGAAGGTGAACATGTTGCCCGCCATGGCAATGCCCATGGTGGCGGTGACGCACAGACTGAAGAAACCGAAGAAGCGGCTGCGGTGCGGCGCTTTTTCCAGGTAGCCGATGGCATAAAACGTGGTGAACAGCCAGAGCACAGCCGACAGGGTGATGAACAAGAGGCCCAGCGCATCGGCCTTGAAGGTGAGGTCAAGGCCCGGCAACACCGCATAGGCAAAGCCGAATTCCTCGCCTGCCTGCACGCCGAACAGCAGGATGCCGACCAGCGCCAGTTTGGCAAGGGCGGCCAGCAGGTTGAGCGTGGTGCGAACGCCGACCCGGTTTTCCGGCAGGGCGAAGATGATCAGGCCGGGTAGCAGCGAAGAAGCCAGTACCGCCAGCGGCAGGAATTCATTGAGCGTCATGGCGCGCTCCCCGCCGCCAGCAGCGCCATCAATTCAACGCCTCGCAAACCCAGGAGCACGCTGGCGGTCGCGAGGGCGAAGGCCGTCCATTCCAGGGTGCGCGGTACCGCCGCAATTGCGTAGGCCACCGGTGCCAGCAGGAAAGCCTGGCGCAGCACGCGGAACACATACCCCGCCGCCAGCAAGCCGCCGGCGAGCGCCACCAGCGCGATGAACCAATAGCCCTGCGCCAGCGCCGCCTCGATCAGCAGCCACTTGGCGAGAAATCCGGCCGACGGCGGCAGGCCCATCAGCGTCACGCCGGCCAGCCCGAAGGAGAACAGGGTCAGCGGCAGACGCTGCGCCACCCCGGCCAGTCCGGCTACCATATCCTGTCCGGTCGCCTTGATCAACACCCCGGCCGCCATGAACATCGCGGCCTTGGCCAGCCCGTGCGCAACCGCCTGCATCACCCCGGCCTGCAAGGCACCGGTCGTCGCGAGCAGCGGAAAGATCAGGAACAGGTAGCCCAGTTGCGCCACGGTCGACCAGGCAACCAGCATCTTCAGGTGCGGCGTGCGGATCGCCTGCCAGGAGCCCCAGAAAATCGCGCCCGCGCCGAGCAGCATGGGCAGCCAGGCAAGCGCGCCCACCAGTGGCGCAAACGGGCCCAGCCACAGGCGCAGGATCAGGTAGAAAGAGGCTTTCACCACCAGCGCCGAAAGCAAGGCCGACACCGGCGCCGGGGCGCTAGCGTGGGCGGGCGGCAACCAGTAATGGAAGGGGAACAGCGCGGTCTTGAGCAGCAGTCCGGCCAACATCAGGCCGCCCGCCATCCAGACGATGCGCGGCGCGTCGGCGGTGAGTAGCGGTTCGAGGGTGACCAGCGATACCGTGCCATAGGCGCCGTAGATCAGCGCCACCCCGAGCAGATACATGCTCGAACCGAGCAGCGCGGCAAAGAGATAACGCAGCGCCGCCGCCACTTGCGCCGCGCCGCCGCCCGCCGCCACCAATCCCACCGCCGCTAGTCCGACCAGTTCCAGGGTGACGTAGAGATTGAACAGGTCGGCGGAAAGAAACAGCGCATTGAGTCCGGCCAGCAGGAATCCAATGAGCGGCCAGAAATAGCGCGTTTCCGTCTTGTCCGGCGCGAAGTAGGCGCGCGCGTACAGCGCCAGCGGCAGGGCGACACTCTGTGCCAGCAACAGCATCACCGCAGACAGCCCGTCCGCCGCAAGATCGATGCCCAGCGGCGCACCCCAGCCGCCGACCGCATGCAGCGCCGGGCCGCCCGCGCCGATTTTCATGGCCAGATCGAAAGCCAGCCACAGTTGCAGGCTCAACCCCGCAATCGCCGTCCGCGCGCCGCGCCCCGGCCCGAGCAGGAAGGCCAGCGTGGCCCAGGCCAGCGGCAGCAGGATCAGCCAGATCAGCGGATCAATCATCTTCGACTCGCGGCAATTCGGTGCGACCGTTCAGCGTGTGCAGTTTGCGCAGCAGCGCCAGCGCCAGGGCGGTGGCGGCGACGGCGACAACGATGCCGGTGAGCACCATCGCCTGCGGCACCGGGTCGGGGGTGCCCCCGCGCTGGGCCAGGCCGACGAGAATGAGAAAGGCGCCGCTGCCCATCAGATTGAAGGCGAGAATGCGGCGCAGCAGGTGCGCGACGAGCAGCATGCCGGCGCTCCCCATGGCGAACAGCACGACGCCGGTGATCGCGAAAATCAGGCCGCTGCTCACGAATCACTCCCTTGACCGCCGGACAGGAACAGAAACAAGCCGGCGAGGATCAGGCCCAGTGAGATGGTGAGGGCGAACTCGATCAGCAGGATCAGGCTGCCGGCCGCTGCGTGCGGATACTGGAGCAACGTGCCCTGCGACAACAATGCCATCGCGACAAAAAGGAACACCAGGAACCCGGCGGCAAGCCCGCTTCGCAGCAGTGCCCCTGGTTCTCGCCATGCGGGCAACACCCCGGCCAAATGGAGGAGCACGGCAGCGGCAGCCAATACCGCGCCGGCTTGGAAGGCGCCGCCGGGCTGCCGCGCCCCGGCCCAGAGCAGATATACGGCGACCAGCGCCATCAGAGACGCGGCGAGGCGCGCAAAGGTTTGCAGCATGGGGTCGGCAGTGGGGGCAGCGTCCGCGCCGTCGTGGGTGCCCACCGCAAGCACGATCAACAGCGCCAGCAGGAGCACCCCGATTTCGAGCATGGTGTCGTATCCGCGAAAATTGAGCAGTACGGCGGTGACCGGATGCGTGACCCCGCTTACGGGCAGATTTGCATCAACGAGGCGCGGCAGATGGATGGCTGAGGGCGGCAGATCGAGCAGGGCTGCGATCATGGTGGCGGCGAACGCGGCAGCGCCGATGACGATGGCTGCTGTTTTCATGGTTGCCTGTCCTTGCCGCGCAAGGCGCCGATCGCGTCGAGCAGCAGCGCCCCGGTTAGTCCGGCGCCGATGGCCGCCTCGGCCAGGGCGATGTCGGGGGCTGCCAGCCTTGCCCAGGCCAGGGTCAGCAACAGTCCGAAAACAATGAACAGAATAACGGAACGGAACGTGTCTTGGTTGACGAGGGCGCGCCAGGCACTCCAGAGCAGTGCGGCGGCGAGCAGCAGATCGAAGGCCAGCGAGATAGTCATCGTTTGTCCTTGCGCCACGGGGCAATGCCCAGCGTATCGGCGCGCTGCGCGATGGCATAGCTGACCGCCGCACTCGCTGCCAGCGCGAGCAGCCAGATCAGCAGCAGCTTCAGCGCGGCAGCAAGAGTGTCAGCCTGTAAAGCCAGCCCCAACGCAACGCAGCCCAAGCCCAGATTATCCGCCTTGGTCAGGGCGTGCAAGCGGGTATAAATATCGGGAAATCGCAAAATGCCCAGCGTCCCGGCCAGATAGAAACCAGCGCCGGCCAGCAGCAATATGGCGCTGACAGCCTCACCCGGTGTTGTCATCCTGTCCTCCTGTCGCAGCCCAAGCCCGCCGCGCAAAGGCCATGCCCGCAATGGCGGCCAGCAAAGCCAGGGTCAGCGCCACATCCACCAATTCGGGGGCTCCTTGCGCATATCCAAGCAGCAGCAAAACACCGACACCGGTAGCGCCGAACAGCAGCGCCACCAGCATGCGATCAGCCGCCGTGGGCCCGTGCGCCGCCCGCACCAGAGCTGCCAACAAATTCGCCAGCAAAAACAGGGCGAGCGGCCATTCCAGCCCAGTCATCCCGGTATACCCAGCATGCACGCGATGCGCTTCTCGACGATGCGCACCCCCTGCGCCACCGGCCAGTGTTCATTCAGGGTGTGCAGGAGCAACACATCCTGCTCGATGCGCAGACAGATGGTGCCGGGCAGCAGGTTCATGGTGTTGACCAGCAGCACGCGCGCCAATCCGGGCGGCAGGGTCAGCGGCAATCGCAACAGGGTTGGAGTAAGATTCAGGCGCGGATGCAGTGCGATAAGCGCGACTTGAATGCCGGCCTTGACTGACTGGAGCAGAAAAAAACCGGCAAAGGCCAGCAGACCAGGAAAATAGAAACGAGTTTGCCCCGGCGGCCACAAGATCAGGTTGGCCGTCACGGCTAGGGTGACCCCCGCCAGTCCCACGCCCCACTGGTCGCCGTGCCCCTCTGTCAAAACCCACCAGAGCAGAGCAAACAGAAGGCCGCGCCGCAAGGCGGCACAAGCTATGCTGCTAAGGTTATGATCGTGGCTGTTTTTCATCCGGTGTTGTTCGTCGGCGCGCCGGGTAAGCCGCTTGTGTTTTTCATTGCGTTGGCTTTTTCGCCCCATTAATCAGCGTTCGAATCAGGGCCAGCAAGGAACTGCCGGTCAGCATGCCGAGTAAATAGACCAGCAGAATAAGCAGCGAAGCGGGCAGGGTGAGCGACGCGGTCAGAAACGAAATGGTAACCGTTTCCAGATTCTGCAACTTGAAGATGGCGATAATCGCCAGCGCCAGCACAATAATCGCAATATTGATGTAACGCATGGCATAACTCTCCTTTAGGCTACCTTTAAATTTTATATAGCTAGCTGGATATTGATGACAAGCAAAAAAATGCTGGGCACTTTTTGCAAAGGGGATTGCAGATGCTTCAATCCACCGTCAGTTGCCGCCGACGCACAAGTCAAACTTTTGGAGTCCCCGGCATAGCCGGGGCTTTGCCTCACTGAATAAATCCCACGCCGCCTTCGCCCAGCCCGACAAAAGATGGATGCAGGAAGAAAAGCAAAAGTGTATACTCTCGCACCATGATAACCCGGAAAAAAACACGACAAATCAAGGTGGGCCATGTACCGGTGGGCGACAACGCCCCCATCGCCGTGCAGTCCATGACCAACACCGACACCCGGGATGTGGACGCCACCGTGGCGCAGATCGGACGCCTCACCGAGGCGGGCTGCGAGATCATCCGGGTGGCGGTGCTGGATCTGGAGGCGGCTGCGGCCATCACCCAAATCAGGGAACAGATCTCCATCCCGCTCATCGCCGACATCCATTTCGACGCCCGGCTGGCCACGGCCAGCATGGAGCACGGCGCCCAGGGCATCCGGATCAATCCCGGCAACCTCGGCGGCCCGGACAAGCTTGCCAGGGTTGTGGCTGCGGCAAAACAGCACCGGGTGCCGATTCGGGTCGGGGTCAACTCCGGCTCGGTGGAAAAGGATATCCTGCAAAAACATGGCCACCCCACACCGGAAGCCTTGGTGGAAAGCGCCCTGCGCAATGTGCGATTACTGGAGGAACTTGATTTTGATCAGATCAAGATCTCCATCAAATCCTCGGACGCGCTCACCACCCTGGAGGCGTACCGGCTTTTGTCAGGCCAATGCGATTACCCCCTGCATCTCGGGGTCACCGAAGCAGGAGGCCTCATTGCCGGCACGGTCAAATCCAGCGTGGCCCTGGGCATCCTGCTCTACGAAGGCATCGGCGACACCTTCCGCATTTCGCTTACCCGCGATCCGGTGGAGGAAATCCGGGTCGGCTACGAACTGCTCCGCAGCCTGCACATCCGCGAACGCGGGCCCGAGCTGATCTCCTGCCCAACCTGCGGCCGCTGCCAGGTGAACCTCTTCTCCCTGGCCGAGCAGGTGGAACGCCATATCCAGAATATCGATACCCCCCTGAAGATCGCGGTCATGGGCTGTGTGGTCAACGGCCCGGGCGAGGCCAAGGAGGCGGATATCGGGGTGGCTGGCGGCCACGGGGTCGGGATTATTTTCAAGAAAGGCCAACTGTATAAGAAGGTGGCAGAGGACAAACTCCTGGCTGTTTTTCTGGCCGAGATTGACGCCATGATTGAAGAGGCGCGAAAAGGCGCATAATTTGTAACCATTCTCAAAAATTGAGTCATGTGGGCCTGTTGCAAAAAGAGGAAAATACCCCTTCGACAGGCTCAGGGCGAACGGTAACCAGCTAGAAATCATTATAGTTTCTTCCGTTCATGCTGAGCCTGTCGAAGCACAATAAAGCATTTTGCAAGAGCCTCATATTTTTTCGTTCCAGCGAACGAATCACCATAATCCATAACTGCTTACCAGGTGCCCCATGCGTTTTTCCCAACTGCTCATCCCCACCCTGAAAGAAACCCCCTCCGAGGCCGAAGTGATCAGCCACCAGCTCCTGCTCCGCGCCGGATTCATCCGCAAACTCTCCTCCGGGATTTACTCCTACCTGCCCCTGGGCCTTGCCGCCATCCGCAAGGTCGAACGCATCGTCCGCGAGGAGATGAACCGGGCCGGGGCCCAGGAGCTGCTGCTGCCCATGGTTCAGCCGGGGGATCTCTGGCAGGAATCCGGGCGGTGGGAAAAGTATGGCCCCGAACTGCTGCGTTTCACCGACCGGCACGGCCGGGAAAGCTGCCTCGGACCAACGCATGAAGAGGTGATCACCGACCTGATCCGGTTCAATGTCCACTCCTACAAGGAACTGCCCCTGAATCTCTACCAGATTCAGACCAAATTTAGGGATGAGATCCGGCCCCGCTTCGGCCTGATGCGCGGCCGGGAGTTCATCATGAAGGACGGCTACAGCTTCGACGCCACCGAGGAAGGGGCGGACGCGACCTACAAAAAGATGCACGAGGCCTACCACCGGATCTTCACCCGTTGCGGCCTCGCCTTCCGGGCCGTGGAAGCGGACACCGGCACCATCGGCGGCAGCTTTTCCCACGAGTTCATGGTCCTGGCCGACACCGGCGAAGACACCATCGTGATCTGCAAGGGATGCGAATACGCGGCCAACATGGAAAAGGCCCGCTGCCGGACCCCGGACGATCCGGCAGCACCGCCCCTGCTCGCCCTTACCAAGGTCGAAACCCCGGGCAAGAAAAAGGTGGCCGCGGTCACGGAATTCCTGAATATTTCAACCAAGGAGCTGGTCAAGACCCTGGTCTACATGGCCGAGGACAAGCCGGTGGCGGTGCTGCTCCGCGGCGATCACGAGGTGCAGACGGTCAAGCTCGCCAATGCCCTGGGGGTGAATACCGACAACCTGCGCCTGGCCGACGACAAGGAGATCTTCGACGCCACCGGCACGCCCAGCGGCTATCTCGGGCCCATCGGCCTGAAAATCCCCGTGCTGGCGGATGAAGAGCTCAGCCGGATGCACAACTTCGCCATCGGCGCGGGCGAAAAGAACTTCCATCTGCTCAATGCCAATCTGGGCCGCGACTTTACCCCGCAGACCATCACCGACCTGCGCCAGGTCACCGGCGAAGACCGCTGCCCGCTCTGCGGCGGGAGCCTGGAGCTGACCCGCGGCATCGAAGTGGGCCACATCTTCAAGCTGGGCACCAACTACAGCGAGGCGCTCAAGGCAACATTTTTGGACAACCAGGGCGCGGAACAGCCCTTCATCATGGGCTGCTACGGCATCGGGGTGAGCCGCACCGTGGCCGCAGCCATCGAGCAGAACCACGACAAGGACGGCATCATCTTTCCGCTGCCCATCGCGCCTTTCCAGGTCATCCTCCTGAACCTCTCCCCCAAGGACGAGGCGATCACCGGTGCGGCCAACACACTGTATGGCCAACTGGGCAAAAGCGGGATCGAAGTCCTGCTGGACGACCGGGACGAGCGGCCGGGCAGCAAGTTCAAGGACGCCGACCTCCTCGGCATCCCCTACCGGGTCATGGTGGGCAAGAGCTTCAGCGAAAAGGGAGAGGTGGAGATCCGGGACCGGGCCACCGGCGCCACCGTGACCCTGCCCCTGGCCGAGGCCGAGGCAAAAATCATTGACCTGGTTCGTTGCGCGCTGACTCCGCCGCAATGACCAGGGCTCAACCGACACCATTACCGCCGGCAGCCGCATGGTTACCATAGAAGCAATAGTAGAACGGGCCAGGGGCTACATGCCCGAGGAAGATCTCGCCCCGCTCATCAAGGCGCATGAATTTGCCACGGAATGGTATTCGGGCAAGCATCGCCTTTCCGGCCGGCCCTTTCTGTACCACGCCCTCATGGTCACCGACATTTTGGCGGCCATGCGCCTGGATGTCCCCACCCTCTGCGCCGGGCTCCTGCACGGCGTGCTCAAGCAAGCCGCCGATCTCAAGGCCACGGAAAAAACCCTGCGCGAGACCTTTGGCGACGATGTCGCCAATATCATCAAGGGCGCCACCAAGATCACCGATGTCCAGTTCAACAGCCACCTCGCCTACCAGGCGGAGAATATCAGGAAGCTGCTCCTGGCCATGTCTTCCGATATCCGGGTTTTGCTGGTCAAACTGGCCGACCGGCTGCACGACATGCAGTCCCTGCGGCATGTCCCGCGGGAGAGACAACTGGAATTTTCCCAGGAGACCATGGAGCTTTATGCCCCGTTGGCCAGCCGGCTGGGCATAGACTGGCTAAAGCGGGAGCTGGAAGACCTTGCCTTTTCCCATCTCCATCCCGACGAATACGAGGATCTCGCCACCAAAATCCATACCTCCCTGGCGGACCGGGAAACCTATGTGGATGAGGTCAAGGCGCTGCTCAACCGGAAACTGGCCGAGCATGGTCTCAAGCAATTCCGGGTGCTGGGACGCCCCAAACATCTGTACAGCATCTACAAGAAGTTGGTGGCCCAGAATATTCCCTTCGAGAAGGTCTACGACAAGGTTGCCTTCCGGATCATCGTTTCCTCGGTCAAGGAGTGCTACGAGGCTCTGGGCATCATCCACTCGCTGTGGCCCCCGGTGGATGGGCGCTTCAAGGATTTCATCAGCACCCCGAAAGGCAACATGTATCAGTCGCTGCACACCTCGGTGGTTGGTCTGCGCGGGGAATTCATGGAGGTCCAGATCCGCACCGAGGAGATGGATCAGGTCGCCAAGGAAGGCATTGCCGCCCACTGGGCCTACAAAGAAGGCAAGGCCATCACCACCAAGGACGCCAGGCTTTTCAAATGGCTCAAGCAACTGGTCTCCACCCTCCAGGAAATGGAAGACCCCAGGGAGTTTCTGGATGCGGTCAAGGGCGAACTCTACGAGGAAGAGATCTTCGTGCTGACCCCCAACGGGGAGGTAAAGGAATTTCCCAAGGGCAGCACCCCCATCGACTTTGCCTACAGCATCCATACCGAGGTGGGGAATCGCTGCACCGGCGCCAAGATCAACGGACTCATCGCCCAGCTCAAAACCCAGCTCAAGAACGGCGATCTGGTCGAGATCCTCACCTCGCCCAAGCAAAAACCGAACCGCTCCTGGCTCGGCCTCGTCAAAACCGCCCGGGCCAAAAGCCGGATCCGTCAATGGCTCAACCAGGAGGAACGGGAAAAAACCCTGCAGGTCGGACGGGAAATTTGCGACCGTGAACTGAAGCGGCACAACCTCAGCCTGAAAAAGATGATCAAGACCGGCCACCTCAGGGAGCTCCTCAAAACCCTTGCCTGCAACTCCCTTGACGACCTCATGCGCCGTGTCGGCTCAGGGAAAATGACGGTTCAGGCCATTATCAAGGAGATGCAACCCGAGGAAATCCGGGAAACCCTGCCCGAGGATATTGTTCCGGAAACAGCTCCGGCCAGGGGAGGAAAACAACAGGACAAGGACAACATCATCCTGGTGAGCGGCGCGGACAATGTCCTCACCAAGATCAGCCATTGTTGCATGCCGGTGCCCGGCGATGAGATCGTGG
>PHAW01000221.1 GCA_002841785.1 Deltaproteobacteria bacterium HGW-Deltaproteobacteria-3
CTGTGAACAGGTGGGAGAAAAACGGCAGCTCGGCGCGAAAAGTGGAGAGATGCACAACTGGTAACACCGTATCAGGGCAATGAAAATTCTTTTCACATCCAATCCTGATGGTCTCGTAAAAATGTCGGGAACGTGCCGCATCCGGAAAACATGGCGACATCAGAAAATCACGAGACCTTCAACGCCACTGCGCCCGAACCTGTTGCCTTGCCGACAGCCTTACGGTGGGCAAGAAGTGCGCCAACCGCCGCCTCGACCTCCTGCGGGGAGTTGGGGGTAAATCCGGCCCGCACCGCAAAAACCACGTCGGAAAAAGGCTCGATAAAATCTCGATTATGACGAAAGAATTCCCGGATTATCCTCTTGATCCTGTTTCGCTGAACAGCCTGCCGTACTCCGTGGATACTTATGCCCAGCCTGTTGCCGGCACCGCTGTTCGGCGCATGGATCACGGTGAAGTTCTGACCACGCACCCGTTTTCCCTGTTCATACACCATGTTGTACTGCCAGGGCTTGACCAGCAGCATGGCCTTGGAGAGGGGCTGGACTTTCATTCGACGCGAACGGTGCTGTTTTTCCGAAGAGAAACTACACGGTCAGCCGCTTGCGGCCCTTGGCCCGGCGACGGTTGATGACGGCCCGCCCGTTCTTTGTCTGCATTCTGGCCCGAAAGCCATGGGTGCGGTGCCTTTTGAGGTTGCTCGGCTGAAAAGTTCTCTTGCTCATGATCGTCTTCCTTTTTCTCTTCTGTTAGGGCCTCTAGGGGGCCTGCCTCTCATTTTTGCCGTCTCGCAGCATCCGGGCCTTGCGTCACGCACTCTTACGGAAACAATACCAAAAACGCAAAAGATTCCGCCCAGCAATAAAGCACGCTATATTACTCAGAGCCATGCAACATGTCAAACATTTTCCCGAAGCGGCTACTGATCCGAAGATTCATTATTGTCAAGGCCGAACAACTGCCGGACAAAAGCCAGCTTGAGCTGCGGATTGTCGTGGGGGGTGCTGTTTTTCAGGAACACCATGGGTTCGTGCAGCAGCTTGTTGACAATGGCGTTGGCCAGCATCTCCACCGAGCGCCGCTCATTTTCCGACAGAGACTTCAGGACACCCAAGGTTTTGGCCACCTCGGCCTCCCGGATACCGTTGGCCTTTTGCCGGATGGCCGTTATGGTGGGGGCCAGCTCCATGCCTTCCAGCCACTGCCCGAACTTGATCACCTCCTCGGCGACAATGCCCTCCGCCCGCAGGGCCTCTTTTTCCCGCTCCGCCTTGTTCACATCGACCACGTTTTTCAGGTCGTCGATATCATAGAGGTAGACATTGTCCAGGTCATTGAGTTCCGGGTCAAGGTCCCGCGGCACCGCGATATCGATTAAAAAAAGAGGCCTATTCATCCGCTGCCGCATGAGCGGCTTCACCTCATCCTTGCGGAGAATCAGGTCGGTGGCCCCGGTGGAGCTGACCAGAATATCCACCTCCGCCAACTGGGAGGTCAACTCGGCCAAGCCAACGGCGGTGCCGTTAAACCGGCGGGCCAGCTTGGCCGCCCGCTCCAGAGTCCGGTTGGCCACGATTACCCGGCCGATCCCCTGCCTGACCAGATGCTCGGCCGCCAGCTCAGCCATCTCCCCGGCCCCCACCAGAAGCACGGACTTGTCCCGCAGGTTGCCGAAAATCTTTTTTGCCAGCTCCACCGCCGCGTAACTAATGGAAACCGCACTGCCGCCGATATTGGTTTCGGTGCGCACCCGTTTCGCCACGGAAAAGGATTTGTGCAGCAGCCGGTTGAGGATGACGCCGGTGGTTTTCTGCTCCACCGCTTCGCGGTAAGCCTGCTTCAACTGCCCGAGGATCTGCGGCTCGCCCACCACCATGGAATCAAGGCTGGCCGCCACATGGTACAGATGGGAAACCGCATCCCTGCCCTGATGCAGATAGCTGTATTGCTGGGCTTCGGCGTCGGACAGGCCGCTCTTGGCAAAAAGAAAACCGCGCACCGCCACCGCTGCCGCAGCCGGGTCGCTGGCCACAAAAATGACCTCCACCCGGTTGCAGGTGGAAAGAAAGCAGCACTCCCGGCACCCCTCGATGTGCATCAGCGTAACGAGCGGCCCGGAACAATCCCCGGAAAATGCCAGCTTCTCCCGCACCGCCACCGGAGCGGTCTTATGATTCACGCCGATAATGACGATACTCTCAGCCAACATAGGAATGCACGCCCCCCAACAGATAGGTCACACCCCAGAAGGTGAAAAGCACCGCGCCAAACCCGGCAATGGCCATGATGGCCGCCCGCCTGCGCCGCCAGCCCACGGTGAGCCGCTGATGGAGGATGGCCGCATAGATGAGCCAGGTGATCAGCGACCAGGTTTCCTTGGGATCCCACTGCCAGTATGCCCCCCAGGCCTGCTTTGCCCAGACGGAACCGGTAACGATCCCCAGGGTCAGCAAGAGAAACCCCAGGGTCAGGCAATGCTGATTGAGGTTGTCAAGCGCCTCAAGAGAGGGCAGACGGCTGTAGAATATCCCGAATTTTTTCTTCTTGATCTCCCGCTCCTGGAGCAGGTACATCACCCCGCCGCAAAAAGCCAGGGCCATGAAGCCGTTGGCCATGATGGCGATGCTGGCATGCACCGGCAGCCAGTTGCTCTTGAGGGCCGGGGCCAATGGCCGTATCTCCTGGGAGGAAAAGGCGGCGATGAGCATCAGCAGGGAAATAAGCGGCGATTTCACCCGGTACCGCCACCAGAACGACAAGAACGCCCAGGTCATCGACCAGGCAAAGAAGGAGACCGCTTCATGGCTGCTGGTCAGGGGGGTATGCCCCGCGGCAACATAGCGGACAACAAAATAAACGGTATGCAGTATCCCGCCGACGAGAAGCATCGCCCGGGCAACGGCCCGCACCTTTTTCTGCTGGGAAAGGAAATGGGCCACATACACCGCGGTGGCCAGGAGATACAGAAACAGGGTGAGCTGAAACAACAGGGTCATCGCGCCGCTCCCGAAGATTGTTCGTATGTCTGCCGGGCCCTCTCCAGGCAGGCAAGGGGCGCATCAGGCCCCAGGACTTCCTGGATATGGCCGGCAAGCTTGTGCCAAAGCCCATCCTTGATCCAGGCCGCCATTTCGGGGTCAGCCAGCCGGGCAAAAACCGCCTTGTTCTCCGAATGCGGCCGGCCCTCGACCAGAACGGTATCCCGCAGGGTTCCGAGGATCTCCACCAGCACCCCGTATTCGGGGCCGAATTGGACCTCCAGCGCCTGGCGCAGGGTGCTGGCCAGAGCCGGGCTTTTCCCGGCGGTGGAAACGGAAATGGAGAGATCGCCCCGCCGCGCCGTGGCCGAATCCGCTCCTGCGCGAGAGGATCATCGGTGGCGGCAATGACCAGAAAGGCCCCGGCCAAATCGCCTTCCTGATACAGGCGGTCCAGCCAGTCAATCGCACCGGTCCGCAACAGGGCGACAAGCGGTTCGCTCAACTCGGGACTGATCACCTTGACCACAGCGCCATGGGCCAGCAGCCCTTGCACCTTGCGCTCGCCAACCCGCCCGCCGCCGATGACCACACATTGCCGCCCGGCGACCTTGAGGCAAACCGGGAAATATTGCGAATTATCCGCGCCCAAGGATTTCCACCCGTATCGTGCCGGCAAGCAATGCGGCAAATCGTTTCGCGTCATCGTCCGTCCCGGCAATGGCGCCGTAATGCATGGGCACCGCGATCTTGGGCCCGATGGCAAGAGCCGCCTGCGCCGCTTCCTCGGCGGTCATCACATAGGTGCCGGAAACAGGCAGCAGGGCGATATCCGCCCGGAGATCCTTCATCTCCGGAATATAATCGGTATCCCCGGCATGGTACACCCGCACCCCATCAACGGTGAGGATAAACCCCAGCCACCGGCTGGAATGGGGATGAAACTGCTTGTTGGTGTTGTATGCAGGGACGGCCTCGATGGTGATCCCCTGTTCCTCGCACCGTTCGCCCGGGGCAAGGGATACGATCCTGCCCGTAAGCTGTGCCGCACCCTGTGCTTCGGCAACAATGAGAGTGGAGGGCTGCTGGATCATCCGCACATCAGCGGGAGAGCAGTGGTCGTAGTGTTCATGGGAAATACAGATGATATCGGCTGGCGGCAAGCCGGAAACGAGCTGGAAAGGATCGAAATAGACGACCTTGCCCCCGGCCCGCAGCAGAAAAGCGTCATGGCCGAGCCACTGAAGATTTTTAAAAATGTTCTCTACCATAGCCTCCCTTCCCTGTGTGTACCAATCCGCTCTATAATCAATTTGACGCGTTCCGCAATCTAATATAGTACAATTCCATTACAGAATTTCGCGCGTTATCCCCATCATTCCCGTCCAGGAGATCTTTCCATGCCAGCAGGGATCTTTACCGTGTCAACCTCGAAGACCATGCAGCTTTCCGACATCACCCTCCAGGTGCAAAAAGCCGTGGCCGCAAGCACCATTATGGATGGCGTCTGCCATGTGTACAATCCGCACACCACCGCAGGGCTGACCATCAACGAAGGAGCGGATCCCGACGTGCAAACCGATATTCTTGCCGCCCTGCAAAAAATCGTGCCGCAGCTCCAGTACCGGCACCAGGAGGGCAATTCTCCGGCCCATGTCATGGCCTCCCTCGTCGGCAGCTCGATAACGGTCTTTATCGAAAATGGCCGGCTGCAGCTCGGCACCTGGCAGAAAATCTTCTTCTGCGAGTTTGACGGACCCCGCTCCCGCAAGGTCTTGTGGCGGATTGCCTAGCCGGCTTGACCACGGACGCATGAAAATAATATCAAAACATCCCTTTGCGCAACAGCTCCCGCTCTCGCAGACGCACATACTGGAGAAGGGTTTCCTCTTCCCCCTTGGTAAGGTCGAAAAGGATCCCATAGCAATATTTTTTATTGTCTCCCCGGGTTGCCCGCATTACCTTGGCCCTGCTGATGTTCATATAGGTGCCTGCGCTCAACCCGGTTCCGGCGCCAGGAAAAAATACGGCCAGATCAAGCAGGATATCCCCGGGTTGAAGGGGGGCAAACCTGTCGGTGCAGACAAAGATCCCGTTGGCGCTGACATCTATGAC
>PHAW01000222.1 GCA_002841785.1 Deltaproteobacteria bacterium HGW-Deltaproteobacteria-3
GCCAACTACACCCACCGCAGCGGCCGCACCGGCCGGGCGGGCAAGACCGGCATCTCCATCTCCATCATCCATATGCGCGAGCGGTTCCGCATCAAGGAGATCGAGAGCAAGATGAAACGGCAGTTCGAGCTGGGCAAGGTTCCTTCGGGACACGAGGTCTGCAAAAAACAGCTCCTCCACAAGATCGAGACCATCAAGAACGTCGAGGTAAACCATGCCCGGCTCGCCCCCTTCATGGAGGCCATCACCGAGGCGTTGGCCGATCTCGACCGCGACGAGTTGATCCTGCGTTTTGTCTCCCAGGAGTTTGCCGACATCCTGGCCCATTACCAGAATGCCCCGGACATCAATGTTTCGGACAAGGGCCGCGGCCAGGATGACGACTACAAGGGGCCGGAGAGCAGATTTACCAGAACGGACCGCCCGGAGGGCAGATTCGGCCGCCAGGACGACCGGGACCGCGGCGAACGCGTGCATTTCAGCCGGTTCTACCTCAATATCGGCCAGAAGGACGGCCTCTACCCGGCCCGGCTCATCGGCCAGATCAACGATGCCAGCGGCTCGGCCTCCATCAAGATCGGGCGCATCGAGATTCTGGACAACACCGCCATGCTTGAGGCGGACAGCCGTTTCGCCCAGAAAATCATCGAAGTGTTCCAAGGCCTCAAGGTCAATGGCCGGGACGTCGAGGTGAAGACCCTTGACACCCCCAAAGGCCGCCCTGCGAAACCAGCCGGCGGCGGCTACCCCGGGCGCGGCAACAAGGGAGCCAAGCCGTCATACAAGCCCTCCTCTTCGGGCAAGCCCTATGGCGCGGCCAGGCCCCACACCTCGGCCAAGCCGTATGGTTCGGCAAAGCCGTATTCCCCGGCAAGGCCCGCATCCCCGGGAAAACCGGCATCCGCATCCAGACCGCCGTCCGCCGGCGTTCCCAGACGCGGAAAGAAGCCTTTCCCTGAATGAGCGTAGCTTCCTTCGGACAGGGCTGTCGGAAGGGGAAAATATTTTTTTGCAAGGGGCAGGATCGTAACAATATACTGATCATATTCTAACAATCCCGTGCTATCCTGTTGCTGTTGGCCCGATCAACTCCAACCGCAACAGGAATTGCCATGCATCATAAACGCCTTATCTGGCAGTTGTATCCAAGCCAGCTCCTCATCACCATCATCGCCCTGCTGGCCGCCGCCGGATACGGGGCATACTCCCTCCGCGCCTTTCAACTGGCCCAGACCGGCGCCGGCCTTGAAGCGCGGGCCCACCTGACCCAAGAGCATGTTCTCTCCCTGCTGGCCGCAAAGGACCCGGAGGCATTGCAGGCCTTCTGCACCAGCGCCGGAAAGCGCTCCGGAACCCGGCTGACCGTCACCGACACAGACGGCGAAGTTCTCGCCGACTCCGATGAGGACCCCGGCCGCATGGAAAATCACGCCGGTCGGCCGGAGATCATCGCCGCCCTTGCCGGCCGCCCCGCCCCCTCGTTGCGCTTCAGCCACACCCTGCAGGAAAACATGATGTACGTGGCGATTCCCCTGGTGCAGAACGGCAAGACCAGGGGCGTGCTGCGAACCGCGATCCCGGTCACCTTCATCGACAACGCACTGAGGGCAATCATTTTGAAGATTCTCTGGGGCTGCCTGATTGTCGCCCTGGTGGTTGCCCTGGTCGCCTGGTTCATCGCGCAACGCATCAGCAGGCCGCTGGAAGAGATGCGGTTGGGCGCGGAACGTTTTGCCGGCGGCGCTTTCACCACCAAGCTGCGGGAAGAAGGGGCCGAAGAGGTGGCGAGTCTGGCCAGGGCCATGAATGCCATGGCCGATCAGCTCGACGGCCGGATCAAAACCATAGCCCGGCAACACAGCCAGTTGCAGGCGGTCTTTTCCAGCATGGTCGAGGGGGTGATCACCGTGGACACCGAGGAGCGCATCCTCGATATCAATCAGGCCGGGGCCAGGCTGCTCGATATCGCCCCGGAAAAAATCCGGGGAAAAAGCGCCCTGGTGGCGGTGCGCAATCTCGCCCTGCAACGCTTCATCAGCCAAGCCCTTGCCTCGGCCAAACCCATCGAAGGGGAAATCGACCTCACCGGCCGGGACGGGCAGGAAAAATATTTCTACGCCCACGGCACCCGATTCCAGGATGCCTCGGAAATGACCAGCGGCGCGATCATCGTCATCAACGATGTCACCAACCTCCGGCGCTTGGAAAACATGCGCCGCGATTTCGTGGCCAATGTTTCCCACGAGCTGAAAACCCCGATCACCTCCACGAGGACGCCCGGCGGTTTGTGGAGATCATCGCCAAGCAGTCCAAGCGGCTGCACGCCATCATCGAGGATCTTCTCGCCCTCTCCCGGCTGGAGCAGGACCAGGAGCACACCGAGCTGGTGCTGGCGGAAGAGAAGATCAGCCAACCCCTGCGGAGGGCCATTGAGACCTGCGGGCCCAAGGCGGCCGAGAAAAAAATCAGCCTCGAACTCGACGCCCCGGATGATCTGAGCGCCAACCTCAACAGCCCCCTGCTCGAACAGGCAATCACCAACCTCGTCGTCAACGCCATCAAGTACAGCGAGGAAGGCAGCCGGGTAATAATCCGGGCCGGGCAGCGCGATGCGGAAACCATCGCCATCGAGGTGCAGGATTTCGGCGTGGGGGTATGTGCCCACCACCTGCCGCGGTTGTTCGAACGATTTTACCGGAGCGATGCGGCCCGCAACCGCAAAGTCGGCGGCACCGGCCTGGGGCTGGCCATCGTCAAACACATTGTCCAGGCACACGGAGGCGAGGTAGGTGTCACAAGCGAAGTCGGCAAGGGCACAACCTTCACCATCCTGCTCTATAAGGAAAACCACGATGAAAACACCAATACAACATGACAAGCCCACCTTGAGCACCGCCCTCGAAAAGGCGGCCAAACATATCTGCACGGCCAGAAGCGGGCTGTGCCCCCATGTGGTTGAACAGTACCCCTGCCCCAGTGACTGCACCCTGGACACCACCGCCTGGGAATGCTGGGCTCAATACTTCCTTGATCAAGCAACCCCTTCTCGGTCCCGGGAAAAAAACGACTGAAAAAACTCGCCCCCCCCCTCCTGGTCTGCCTCCCCTCCTGAACCAAATCATGTTGCGACTCTAACACGCCCCTCACGGACCCCCCTTATAACTCTTAAGAAAAGAGGGTGACGGCAGACCGCCGACAATTAACCAGGGGGTGAGATGATGAGCAGACTTTCCTTCGCCGGCACTTCAATGTCCCAATCCGGTGTGGACCAATCCCCCAGACCCACGGAACGCGAGTGCATCTCCCTGCTCGGTCTCGACCCCAACTCCCCCACCAGCCTGCCTTTTTTCGGCTCCGACGCCACCGCCGGCTGCGAAAACGAGCTGCAGGTGGCGGTATCCGGCACCCGCGAGGCGGCGGATCTCCCCCGGGCCATCGAGCAATCGAGCTACTACGCCAACATCATCAAACGGGCCGACCGCGGCGACACCTCGCCCCGGGCCCGGCGGGATCTGGAGCACTACCTCAGCGACAACGTGGAACAGGTTTGGGAGAACAGTTGGGTGCGCTTCCCTCTCTCCTGCCTGCACCCCAACGCCCTCCACACCCTGGCCGCGGACCTCAAGGCCGACAAACAGGATCCCACCCGGGGCGAACGGACCGATAGTGCTCGCTTTTTTGTGGAGGAGGGAGGCGAAACGCACCTGCGCATCCCCATCAGCTACCTGCTCAAGCTGGCCCTGGCCGATGTCATAGGCCAAGGCAAGAGCCAGGAAACAGTGCGCAGGACCGGGAGCCGGATGCTCACCCATCTGCTGAGCGACAACACCTCGCCGGAAACCTTTTCCTTCCATGTCACCGCCATGACCCCCCACACCGGCTATGGCCGGGCCCTGGCCAGGGAGACGGCCAAACGCTTCCTCTTCACCCAATTGCTGATCATGTACGCCAATGAAAAGTTCGCCCTGGCCCACCGGGGGCAGAAGGCCATGCTCTTCTTCTCCCCGCATCCGCCCATGCGGCAACGGGCCCTGAACGAATGCATCTCCGACGCCTTCTACCGCAAGCTGTTCATGAGCCCCTGCCTCTCGGGCTGGGACGAAGGCGAGGCCAAGCACCAGTACATGATCCTCTGCCACCAGGTCTTGAGCCGCAGCCACCTGAACGCGGTGATGAAGATGCGCGAGGCCGGCATCATCACCACCAACCTGGTGATGATGCCCCACACCTCCAATATCAGCCTGGCCAACAACGGCACCCATGTCAGCATGGGCAGCCGCAAAATGACCCGGCTGCTGCACGACCCGGCCTCCGGCTTCACCCCCCGCCACGAGAAATGCATGGGCGACCTGGTGGCCAAGATCATGGAGCATTTCCTGCCCCTTTTTGTCACCACCTACAGCGCCGCGCCCTACCGGTTGGCCTTCGAGGACTTCCACCCGGAGCAGGCCCTGGGCTTTCTCCCCCACCAACTGGACTATACCCACCTGCGCATGCTCTGGCGGCGCTGGCGGAAAAAGGCGAAGAACAAGTTCTGCGGCCAGGCGCTCACCCCGTTCGGCCCGCCGCTTATCGACCAGATCGTCGGGGGAGCCTGCCGCTGCAAGGGGGATTTCATCCCGGATTTCCGGCTCATCGATTACCCGGTGGCCCTGCTTTCCACCGAGCGGAGCGCCAGCCAGGACGGGAGGCTGCACAACGACCGCCGCCTCAAGGAAGACCTGGACATGATGGGGATCTTTGACAAACGGATGTCGGTCTACCTGCCGTACAAGCTGCGGGAATTCGAGGTCATGGGCTTTTCCGGCTTCGAGGCGCGCTACTATTCGCAATTTGAACAG
>PHAW01000019.1 GCA_002841785.1 Deltaproteobacteria bacterium HGW-Deltaproteobacteria-3
GTGGGCCCCCATGGAATGACCGGTGAAGATGAAGGGGGAGCCGAAGATCCGGGCCAATTCGCCGGCAACATAGCCCCCATCGGCGTAATGCCCGTGGAAGACATCGGGCACCCGACCGGAAACCTTGATGAACTTGAGGGTCTTGTCCACCATCTCGTCAAGATGGGGCCAGAGCAATTCCTTGCGGATGTATTTCCGGCCGCCGCACTGGATACGGACGATTCTCGCCTTTTCAGAGAGCGGCTCGATGGGCCGGGAATAATCGGAGGAAACAGTCTTATCGGCAATCAGGCGGGTTATGAGGTCAACCTGGGCAACCTCCGGGTGGGCTGCCAGGGAACGGGCCAGCTCCAGCACATATTTCACCTGGCCGCCGGTATCCGCATCGCGCCCAAGCTCCGGCGACGTTCCCCTGATCAAACCATGGATACTGAAAAGCTGGAGATACAATCCTGAAGAGTTCATGCGTTACCTCCCAGTCATACATTTCGCAACTATCCAGCAACGGACCGGATCCTCCATTTTTCATTTTACATTGGATAGCTGCATGAGTTGTTGCACCGTGGACTCGTTGTGTCATGGAACCTACAGGCTAACAGGAAAGAAAAAAAATTTCATGCGAGGGGGAGGGGAAGACGTGCTCTACTGCTTGATATTACAAGGGAAATAAAAATAATTTTTTTTCCAAAAACCACTTTTTCCCGCCTCTTTGGCCGTGAGTCATGGGCGGAAGGTTGCCCTCCCGCCGGGATTCCGGCAGGAGGGCGTCCCGGTCCCGCAATGGCGGCTATACCTCGAAGGCCTGATGGGGCTCCGGGATCTCCACCATCTGGAAGCCGAGATCCGTGCGCAGGCTCTCGGCCAGGGCGGTGGCAGCCTCCTCCTCGCCGTGCACCACAAAGGTGCGGGTTGGTTTCTTCTGCATGGCTCCGGCCCAGGCCAACAGCCCATCCCGGTCGGCATGGCCGCTGAAGCCGGTCAGGGTTTCCACCTTTGCCCGCAGTGGAAATTCCTCGCCAAAGATCCGCACCGTTTCCTCCCCTTCGACAATCTTGCGCCCCAGGGTATTGGGCGCCTGCCAGCCGGTGACCAGGATGGTGTTTTTCTTGTCGCCGATGCGGCTGCGCAGGTGATGCAGGATGCGGCCGCCCTCCATCATGCCGCTGGCGCTGATGATGATCGCCGGCTCCCGCAAAAAATTCAGCTCCTTGGAATCCTCCACGGTCTGGGTGTAGCGCAGGGTGTCAAAGCCGAAGGGGTTGCTGTGGTTGTCCTTCAATAAGAATTCCCGGATCTCGCTGTCGTAAGTCTCGGGGTGCAGCCGGAAGATATCCGTTACCCGGGTGGCCAGCGGGCTGTCCACATAGATGGGGAGATTGGGGATGTCGCGCTTCAAGAACAGCTTGTGCAAGGCATAGACCAGTTGCTGGGTTCTTCCCACGGCAAAGGCGGGAATCAAGAGCGTCCCGCCCCGCTGGTAGGTCTCATTGACAATCCGCTCCAATTCCTTTTCCGACTCCGGGTAGGGCGGATGCTGACGGTTGCCGTAGGTGCTCTCCATGATGAGGATATCCGCGCCCTCGCTCAACACGGCCGGATCATTGATGATGGGAATCCCGCTCCGCCCAATATCGCCGCTGAAGACCAGCCTGAGGTCGCGATTCTTCTCCTGATCATGGATGTCGAGAATCACGTTGGCACTGCCCATCATATGGCCGGCATCCACCAGGGTGAGATGCACGCCGGGCAGGATCTCCCGCTTGCGGTTATAACTGATGCCGACGAACTGATCCATGGCCGTGACCACATCGTCCTTGGTGTAGAGGGGTTCAAATTCCTTCTGCCGGTTCTTTCTGCGGAACTTATTGACGAAGGCCACGTCCTGTTCCTGGATGTGCGCGGCATCCATAAGCATCACCGCGCAGAGGTCGCGGGTGGCCGAGGTGCAGATAATATCTCCCCTGAACCCTTTCTTGACCAGGCAGGGGATGCTGCCGGAATGATCGATGTGGGCGTGGGACAGGATCAGGCAATCGAGATCCTTTCCCGCGCAAAAGCCGTTGCGGTTGAGTTCGAAGGCCTCCTTGCGCTTGCCCTGAAACAACCCGCAATCAAAAAGAATCCGCTTGCCGTTCACCTCAAGCAGATGCTGTGAGCCGGTGACGGTTTTTGCCGCGCCATGGAAGGTAATTTTCATGAATGTGCTCCCTTGTTGGTAGAGATGATTTCAGCACAGCATACAAAGGTCGCGGGGAAAAAAGAAGTGAAGAGTTGTCTTGAATAGCTCTGCCGGTCAGGAATATCCCAGAATGCTTGTCTTTCTCGTTTATTTCCACCAACCGGGTAAAGAGGCACTAAAACGCCGTGCCGATACTGAAATGGATGACGTACTCCTCTTCGCCCCGTTTCGTATCTTGATCCGGGTTCCAGGCAAAATCAAGCCGGGCCGGGCCAATGGGCAGCAGATAGAAAAAACCGCAACCGAGACCGGGCCGGAAACCTTTGAAGTAATCGGAAAAGGTCGCGTCGATCACCTCGGAACGGTCGATGAAGGGCGGTTCGCCATTCTCTTCCCGGCTCCGGTTCGGAGAAACATTGCCGTAGTCGAAAAAGATCGAACCAGCCAGACGCTCCGTCAGCCTGCGGCGCAGCTCGATGGCCACAATATTGAAGGCATCGCCGCCCAAGGGCTCGCCCTGCCCATCCATGGGCCCGAGCTGCGACTCCTTAAAGCTGCGCACCGTATTCTCGCCGCCGTTAAAGAATCGCTCACCAAGGGGGATGGAGAGCTGGCTACGGCCGGGGAGAATGGCCCCGGTATCAAAACGCAACCCCAGGGTGTTTTTTTCACTGAGCGGCAAAAATTTCCGCAAGCCCAGATTGAAACGATAAAAGGAGATGCCACTGCCCAGGGATGGGTCGGCAACCTCCACGGCAGCAAAGGTCTTGTGTCCGCTGGAGGGGAAAAAGATATCGTTGCGGCTGTCCGTGCTGACCTGAAGCTTGACGCTGGCCGTAGTATAGCTGCTCTCCATCACCTCGGTTAGGGAGGTGGTGGCGATCTCCATGATATTGCTCTCCCGGTACAGATAGCCCAAGGTCACGGCCAGATCCCCGAAAAAATTACGGGAAAAAAGCAGGGAGGCACCCACTTCCTCCCTGGTAAAGGAAGGTTCTTCCCGCCTGCGGAAATAGACGGGCAAATCGGCGGTAATGTCGCTGCCCAAGAGCCACGGATCGGTGACGTTGGCCTGCAGGTTGACGCTTTTCACCGAGCCCCCGGCATCAAGGCGAAAGATCCGACCGCTGCCCCAAAGGTTGTTGTTCTGGTAACCGGCACTGCCCCGGAGCAGTTCGTATGAACCCCAGCCCCCCTGCAGATAAACCTCACGGGCCATGGACTCCTGCACCGTGATCACAAGAACCCGCTCATCCAGACCGGCCCCTTCTTCCAATTCAATGGACACCCTGGAAAAAAGGCCGGTCTGATACAGCCTCCGGAAGCTGGTCTGCTTTGCCACATCGCTATACAAATCCCCTGCCTGCAGGGTGAGCCGGTCACGGATGAAGGCCTGAGAGGTACGCTCGTTGCCGTGGATTTCGATGGCCGCGATTTTCACCCGTGCGCCGCTGACAATGGCAACCTCCAGTTGCACCTCGGAGAAATTGACTCCGGGTTTTTCCGAAACCGTAACCTCGGCATCGGGAAAGCCAAGATTCCCATAGATCTCCTGCACCCGGTTTTTCAACAACAGCTTGCGGCGAGGCAAGTAAGATTTGCCGACCAGCTCTTCCGGCAGATCGGCTAAAATCCCCATGGACTCCGGGTCGGTATCCCCATGAAATTCCACAGTTTTGATGGCGCGCCGGATTCCCTCCTGGATGGAACATTGCACCGTGACCCGGCTTTTGTCGGCAGAATAGTGAAAAACCGGTTCGCCGATCAGGGCCTGGGGATAGCCCTCATTCAGATAGAGATCACGGATACCGCTCAACCCGTTCCGGATATCAGCCTCGACAAAAAGCAGTTGTCCCAGGCCGAGAAAGCCGCTCTTGCTCCCCTCAAAAAAAGAGAGCAACTCCTCGCGGCCAAAGGCGGTATTGCCGACAAATTCGATGGCCGCAACAATCACCTGCACGCCTTCCTGCACAGTAAATTCAAGGGTTTTCCCCTCTGCCGGGGCGGAAAGAAGATAGGAGACGGTGGCAAAGGGGTAGCCTCCCCGCCTGTAGGCCTGCTCCATCTGAAAGGCAGCATCATCGGCGGTGGCGGCCGGGAAATCGGCCTGACTCAGATTGCCCAGCTCCTCGGCCGCTGCCTGACGCAACCGCTCTTCCGAAAGCGCCCGGTTGCCGGAAAAAAGCAGGCGATACTCCCGGTCCGCCCGACCCTCCGATGCCTGGGCCAAGGCGCAGCCCACCCCGGCCGCTGCTATCCCCATCAACAATAGAAGCGCGCAGCCCAGGCAAAGCACCAGCCAACGATGCCCGCTTCCTGCCGGAGCCTGTCTTCTACTTGAAACGGAAAACAATTTTCACCCCCACGTTGTAATTGTCATAGACATCCCGTTCGCTGGTGATAAAGAGCCGGTCTCCGGGGAGGAGAAGCCCTTCGATCAAACGGAACTGCGCCTCCACCGTGTCTTCGCCGCGGCTGGTGATCTGGCGGCCGATATCCAGATCAAAGCGCTCAAGCACCGATGCGTCGCTTTCCGTTGCCCCAAGGCCAAACCAGTTGGCCAAGAGCCCCTTGCCCAGATAGACGGCCATGTTCATCCCGGCTACCTGCCGCCGCCCCGTCCCCTTGCCATTGACCGGCGGCCTCCCGGTGAGCACCAGGAGCAACAGATCGCTGTCGGACAAGGGCGGCTGCGAGGAAAGGGTTATCACCGGCTCCTCGGCGGTTCCCTGGAGGAGCATATCTATATCATAACCGGCCATCCTCGATTTAGCTGTCAAATCAAAGGTGGGCCGGTCGGGATCGTTTTCCGGAAAGGTTATCACCCCGGATTCAATGGCAAGACGGCCTGCGGGCAGGGAGATGTTGGTGGGGTCGATAAAAACCCGCCCGACCAGCACCGGCAACTCGCCGGTGCCGCCAAGGCGAAATACCGGCCGGACTGAACCTTTGGCCAGATTATTCTTGAGGAGAAACGGCTGCGCACTGCTGATCTCAATGGCAAGTTCCATATCCCGGAAAGGCGGATCGGGCAGGGAAAAAATCTGCAAGCCGATATCGCTGCGCGGCTTGGCCGTGCCCTTGAAGAGCCTGAGGAAATCGAGATTCTTGGTATAGCGGCCGTCGGTAACGATGAGCTTGCCGGAAAGGGCAAGCTTGCTCAAGGGGCCGCGGAGACGCAGATCGGCATCCCCGCGGATCTTCAGATCGGCATCACGGTACAGGAGGAGATTTTTGCCCTTGGCCGTAAAATCAAAGCGGGTTTCCGCTCCGGCCAGAACAAGGCTGCCCGCGCCATGAAAAGGCGCGCCGCCCAACAGCCCGTCCAGGCTCTGGATTCGGATGGTCTCACCGGCAAAATCCGCCCGAATCGTGACCCCGTCCATGGGCGGAAAGGCTGTGCCGGCGAAACGCAGGCCACCATCGGTGAAGGTGATCCCGCCCGAAAGTTTGGGTGCACTAGCACGGCCGGTTACGGAAAAAGAAGAGGAAAGACTTCCGGTTAAACGACGCACCGCCTTGCTTTCCCTGGCAAACCAACCGATATCCGCCACATTGAGAGTCCCGTCAACGGCAATGGTCCCGGGCAGCTCTGCAGTGGGGCGGCGCAAAAGTTCCGCCAATGACGGCAACTGACGCCACTCTCCGGCGAGCGTTCCGCTGCTGGAGGCGGAATCAAATTTACAGCGGGTAAGCTGTAAGCGCTGTCCCTGCAAGGCCAAGGTGCAATCGAGATTGATCGGTTCCGGGGGAAGCACTCCCTGCAGTTGCGGCACCGCCAGATTTTTGGCCCGTATCGTTGCCCGGCCTACGGGCTGTTGCCAGGAGCCGGAAAGATTTATCTCGCCGACAAGTTCGCCAACCACGGTCCCTTGCTTGGGTGGTCCCGCAACCCCTCCCGCCAAGGCCGGCAGCTTCAGTTGGCCGGTCAGGGAAAGCGGCCCGGCCAAAAAAACCTTCTCGGCAAAAGGATCATAGGGGATACGACCGGCCAGGGAGAACTGCTGGCCGTGGGCATTATTCAGGACAAACTTTTTCAACCGCAGCCCTTCCGGTGAATAGTCCAAATCGACCCCCCCGACAAAGGATTCGGCAAACTGTGGGGTGCTCAGGGCTGCCACACTGGCAACCAGCGACCCCCTCCCCCGATTCAGA
Organism: Deltaproteobacteria bacterium HGW-Deltaproteobacteria-3; assembly: GCA_002841785.1. Taxonomy (GTDB): domain Bacteria; phylum Desulfobacterota; class Desulfobulbia; order Desulfobulbales; family Desulfurivibrionaceae; genus Thiovibrio. The sequence continues at coordinate 6,335 of PHAW01000019.1, forward strand.
GGGCTTTTAATTGCCAGATTCAGCTCCAGCCCTTGAAAGGAATAACCCGGCACCAGAAGCCCCTCCAACCATTCGCCGCTTTTAAAACCGCTTGCCTTGAGCTGAAAACTCCCCTCCTCCTGCCGGGAAAGCCTCCCACTTGCGGACAAGGACCCCATTGGACCGCCCAGCAGCAGCGTATCGATGGCCAGGCTTTTCTTCCCGCCGTAGAACGCCGTCAAGACAAAGTGCTTTTCCGCCGCAAACCTGGTCCCACCCCGGGACAAGATCAGTTGCTGCACCGTGGCGGTTACGCTTTGCCGGGCAAAATCGGCAACAACCAGGCCGGACAGGGAAATGGCACCCTGGGAAGTTTCAAGTGCTGCCTCCTTACAGGCAAAACTCCGCCAGTCTCCGGTCTCAAGGGCCAGATCGCCCTTGGCAACGGTGAAGGAGGCGAGATGGACATTGCGCAGCCGGAGGGAGATATGCTGCCTGCCGTTCGACGCGCCGGTTACCGTGGCGTGCAGAGAGCCGGAAAGATCTCCGCTGAACTCCTTGCAGGCAGCCCCATACCGACCGAGCTCCTTGATGGACAACTCCCCCTCAAGGGCTTCGACCGCCCGCCGAGCCAGCGAATACCTGCCTGAAAAACGCAATCTGTCCTGCCCCTGCTTCACCTGCACGGAAAGAACCTGGACCTGTTTGCCGTCCGCCTTGGCCTCGAGCCGGAGTTGTCCCAGCGGACATCCCTGATAGCGCAGGTTTTCCCCCTGGGCTGTGAGGTGGCCTTCCGGCGCCTGCAAGGTGCCGCGGATGGCCATGGTCCCGCGCAGGCTGCCGTCCATCTTCGGCAGGGAAGCAAGGGAGGCAAGCTCCCGAAGATCCGTGAGGGCAAACCGGAAATTGCCGGTCAGCGGCTGGGCGGCAAAGGGTTGTCCCGCGTCGGGAAGCTGCATTGTCCCCTGGCTTAAGGTCAGGGAGTTTTTGCTGCTTTCAAACCTCCCCCGGGTCAGAACAAGACGCTTACCCCCGATGGAGCCTTCCAGCTCAAGAAGGTGCCTCGGCGGCAAAGGGACGGTCGCCGGGGATGTATCCGCCATTTTCCAGAGGGCGGGGATGTTTTCCAATCGGACGGCACAATGTGCGACGGAAACAGCAGCAACAAGCCCCTGCGGCTCGGCGAGGGAGGCATAGGGAACGACACCGTCGGTGAGCGCCAGCCGATTTCCGGCAAGCTCCATAACCAATTGTTTCACAACAAGGGCATCGTTATTGAGAGATGCAGCACAGGAAAAATCACCCCCCTCGCCGTTCACCGTCCCCTGCCAGACAGCAGTCAGTGTCCCGACAAGTCCGGCCTGGCTGTTGGTTGTCTCGGCCTGGGCGGAAATCGCGCCGGTCAGATCGTAACCGGAAAGGGGAAATAACGGTGCAAGCCTGGCAAGATCCAACGCGGCAAGCCGCAGGGAAAAAGCACTCCTCCCCTCGGCAAAATTACCGGAGGCATCAATATCTCCGCCGAACGCTTGCAATCCCAAGGTAAATGAAGCCGGCGACTCCTTTTGGGCGAACAGGAATTGCCCTGTACCCAGAATCTCTTCCCCGTTCAGCACGAGAGTCTGCAAATCCAAAGATTTCGGACCATATAATAAAGAGACCGACCCGGACGACGGCACAATTTTACCGCCTTCCGGCACAAGGGATATCCCCCTGCTCACAAATTTCACGGACTGGCCCCGCCCCGTTGCAACCGCACCATCGACCGAAAGGTCGCAATCTGCGAGAAGAAGCGTGGTTTTGCCGTGCTGGAGAATCAGGGAAAGTTCTTTCCCGGCAATGCGGGGCAGATGGGAAGGCATGGGAGTTACGGTGGAATCAGCATCCTCCGGCGCGGCGAGATCAAGGACAATGGCGCCCCTGGTGATGGTGATCCGGGTATTGGCAAGAAAGGTATCCACCCCCCCGAACAGATCAAGAAGCGAATATTGAGCCTGCAGCGAATCGATGGCGATTTCCGCCACGGTTGCGGAAGCGTCCGTCCGTGTCGCCCTGATCTGTGCCAGCCGAAGGTCTTTGACCAGGCTGCCGCCCATCTCGCCCACCGTAAGCTGCAACTTGTATTCTTCGGCCAGTTGCGAGGTCAGGCTGGTTTTCAGGTATGACAAAAAAATTGCCCGGCCCGACACAAGCGCAAGCAGGCACACCGCTGCCAAAATGATCAGAGCAACGCGAATTCGAGGAGATGTCTGTTGCCAAAAGGCCATAAGCGATTGCCCTTTTCCCACACTATACTTCAGACTGCCGAGGAGCTGGAAAAGTTCCCATGCGGCGGGAGCGGGATGCTGTGCCGGAACTGGTTAAATTACGCTTTTTTAAAAAATATGTCGAGGGGAACGAAAAAAGAGCCCAATACTTGGCTGCGCTGTGATCGCAAAAAAAAGGCCATGTCTGGATGGAGCAGGCTTTCCTTTCTGCTCCATCCAGACATGGCCTGGCTAGTAATTTTTTTTAAAAGGGTTTTCCAGAAACTCAGATTCCCTCCACGCACACCCGGCAGCGCCCGGTCTTTTTCGCCTGATAGAGCACCTCGTCGGCCCGCTGCAGCCACTCGTCCTTGCTCATCTCCGGACTCCACTGGACAAGGCCGATGCTCACCCCGAGCCTGCTGCCATCCCCGGCATTGAGCTCAAGGCCATCAACGGCGCCGCACAGCCGCTCGGCCAGAAGCCGGGCCGGCTCAAGGGCGGTATCCGGCAAGACCAGGACAAACTCGTCCCCGCCCATGCGCACCAGAAGATCGCTGTTACGCACCATCCCGGTCAAGGTCTTGGCCACCATCTGCAAGGCGTTGTCCCCGGCGGCATGCCCCAGGGTGTCATTGATCTGCTTGAAATGATCCAAATCCATGCTGGCCACGGTAATGGGCCGTCCATGGCGACGGGCGGTTTCCAGCATGGAGCCGATGCGTTCCTCAAAGACCCTGCGATTGTCAAGACCGGTGAGCATATCCCTTCTGGCCTGGGCAAACAGATCCTCATACATCAGGGCGCGCTGCAGGGGCTCGCCGAGAATCTCCAGCGCATCCCCAAGGATCTTGGCCTCCCCTGTTTCAATGCAGGTTCCCCGGCGCAGCAGCATCAGGCACGCCTCGTTGGCGGCAGCCGGGCCAGCGCCGAAGGACATCTGCCATTGCTGCACGAAAAACGGGCCCCATTCACAGCAGGTGCCATCCAACTGACAATCGATCTTTTCAAAAACCTCTTCGGCGGTCTGCATGGCAAGACGCCGTTCCGGCCCATGGCACGAGCAGATAATATGCACCCGGCTCCGGTCAAGGCTGCGGTAGGCGATCAGATCGTGCTCAACCAGGGGCATCAACCACACGGAAAAAGCCTCGATCATGCCCTGGAGATCCGTGGCGCCGGCCAGTCTGGCGTGCAATTCGTTGACCTGTTTTAACCACTCCGATTGACGGCGGTAGCGATCAAGCTCCACCATCAGGTGGTCGAGATTCATCGGCCCTATGTTTTCCCTGTCGGAGAGAGAGATTGCGGTATTCATTGCAACGGCTCCTTTCATTGGCAAGATTGTTTGCCCATAATCTATGCCATTTTCATGCCAGACCTTTGCAATCTTTTTCCAGAACGGTTTCCCCGGCAAGGATCTCTCCGCACAACACACGCTATCCAATTAAAACAACTACAAAAAAACAAAAGACCACGACATGGCGCAGGGGGTCCGGGAGGAACTCAACCCCACGCCCACACGGAATTTTTTTCCCTCCCACCCTGTCGGCGCGTTGACACCCGGCCGACCTTGCCGCCATCTTCACGACACTTTGTTCCCCGACCGGGCAATCGTTTCCTTGCATCTGCGGACGAAGGGGATATCATGCACACAACAACCCCACCCAGTTCATGCCAGGGAGCAACCCCGCAGCCATGCCGACCCCAGACAGCCGCCGCATCATCCATCTCGACATGGATGCCTTTTACGCCTCCGTCGAGATCCTCGACAACCCCGCCCTCCGGGGCCAGCCGGTGGTGGTGGGCGGCGACTGCAATCGCGGCGTGGTGTGCGCCGCCTCCTACGAAGCGAGGAAGTTCGGGGTCCATTCCGCCCTGCCCATGCTCACGGCCAAAAAGCTTTGCCCGCACGGAGTGTTTCTCCCGGTCCGCATGGCCCGCTACCAGGAGATTTCCCGCCGGATCATGGAAATCTTCCAGCGCTTCACCCCGCAGGTGGAGCCGCTCTCCCTGGACGAGGCGTTTCTGGATGTCACGGCCAGCCAGCGCCTGATGGGGTCAGCCGAGGAGATTGCCGGACAGATCAGGGCCCTGGTCCGGGACACCACCGGCCTCACCGTCTCGGCCGGGGTTGGCACCTCGAAACTGGTGGCCAAGATCGCCTCCGATCTCAACAAACCCGACGGCCTGACCATTGTGCCGCCAGGCGAGGAAGAAGTATTCCTGGCCCCCTTGCCCATAGGCCGGTTGTGGGGGGTGGGGAAAACCACCCGGGAAGCCCTGGCCCTGATCGGGGTGCAAACCGTCGGCGACCTGCGCCGCATTCCCCCAGCCATCCTCACGGCCAAGTTCGGCAAGGCGGGACGCATGCTGCACGAATCGGCCCGGGGCATCGATCTCCGGCCGGTTGAACCGAGGCAGGAGGCCAAATCCATCGGCCATGAGGAAACATTTGCGGAAGATCTGCGGGACAAAAAAAGGATCGAGCAGGAACTGCTGGCCCTGTGCCTCAAGGTGGGCAAACGGGCGCGGGACAAAGGGCTGGTTGGGAGAACCGTCACCGTCAAGGTCAAATACCGGGATTTCGTGCAGGTGACCCGTTCGCTCACCCTGCCGGAACCGGTGGCTGACGACAAATCCCTCTACCAGACGGGACGCCTCTTGCTGGCCAAAACCGAGATCACCCTGCGCCCCATCCGGTTGCTGGGGATATCGCTTGCCAGCCTGACCCCGGCCGAGGCGGCGGGCCAGTTGTCCCTGTTCGGCCAAAGCCGGGCCAGGCTGAAGGATTGCCGCCTCTACAAGGCGATCGACACCATCAGCGACCGCTATGGCTGTGGCAGCATTGTGCCTGCTGCCTTGGTGGAAAAAATGGAGGCCGAACAAGAAGAAAAGAACGCAACAACAATGGATTAATGGCTGGGCAAGCCCTAAGCCCTTCAGTACTTCAAGCCAACCCGGTCGCGGACCAGATCCAGGGTGAGAATCGCCTTTTCCCTGGCCTTGACGGCGCCCCGATGCAGGATATCCCGCACCTGGCCGGGATCGGCCAGCAACTGATCCCGCTTTTCCCGCGCCTCCCGGAAATATTCCCAGAGCAATTCCAGCAGCTCCAGCTTGATCTTGCCGTACATGGCCCCGCCGTTCACATAGAGGCCGTGCACCTCGGCCAGCCGGTCCGTTGGAGCGAAAAGCCTGTAGAGACTGAAGAGGTTGCACTTCTCCGGGTCCTTCGGCTCCTCCACCGGGGTGGCGTCGGTGACAATGGCCATGACCTTTTTCTTCAGCTCCTTCTCGGTGGCGAAGATGGGGATGGTGTTGCCGTAGGATTTGGACATCTTTTGCCCGTCCAACCCGGGGATGGTGGCCAAATTATCGTCAATGACCGGTTCGGGAACGACAAAGGTCTCGCCAAAGCTGTTGTTGAACTTGATGGCGATATCGCGGGCCACCTCCAGATGCTGTTTCTGATCCTTGCCCACCGGCACCCTTTCCGCCTGAAAGAGCAGGATGTCGGCGGCCATGAGCACCGGATAGGCAAACAGGCCGTGACTCGGAACAATCCCCTTGGCAACCTTGTCTTTATACGAGTGGCAACGCTCCAGCAACCCCATGGGCGTGAGGGTGGACAGAATCCAGGCCAACTCCGTAACCTCCGGCACATCGGACTGCACCCAAAAAATGCAGCGATCCGGGTCAAGCCCCAGGGCGAGAAAATCCGTGGCAGCCTCCAGGGTGCCGCGCGACAGCCGCTCCCGGTTCTGCACCGAGGTGAGGGCGTGGAGATCCACGATAAAGGCGTACAAATCGCTGGAATCCATGCTTGCGATCATGGAGCGCATCATGCCGAAATAGTTGCCGATGTGAAGCTGGCCAGAGGGCTGGATCCCGGATAGAATTCTCATTATGTTCTCGCTTGGTATCGGACGGATATTAGGAAGCGGCAAGAAGCCGGCCGCAAAAAAGAGAATCTTTCCCCCGCGATTCCTAAAATCCGCCGGGTTGTCACTGCACACCGTGTGCATGCTCGGAGGCAGTGGATGTTAAAAAAAAAAGACCGGGGGGGCAATCTTTTTCTGCCTCCAAACCTCCCCTTCTTTTTTTTGCGATTGACAGCTTCCGCAGCCAACGGTACACCTTGGCATGTATTGCCACTCGATTGAGCTTTTGGAGACTCCATGAAAAAAACTGCCGCAATCCCGGCCATACTCACCCTGCTCTTGCTTGCCGGCGGCTGCACGCTGCCCGCGGTGAAGGACCCGCTTTCCCAGCCCATCAAAGAGACGGCGGGCAAAAGCACCCAGCCGGAAAAGCCTGCCGCTGCAGCGACTCCCGAGACACAGGGAAAACGGGTTTCTCTCATCCCCAAGGAAAAAGCCGCGCAAGCAGCCAAGGAAACACCGCCGGCTCCGGCGCCGCCCCTGCCCCAGCCGCCGCCTCTGCCGCAGAAGCAGGTGTTCACGGACTACAATACCGGCCTGACCTTCACCTACCAGCGGCCCTGGCATCTGGTCTCCACCCTCGGAGACGGGCCCATCCTTGGCCGGGACGGGCATTCCCAACTCACCGCCCGCTTTGTCACCCTGACCACCGATAAAGACAAGGGCGCGCAAACAGGCCATTTTTATGTGCCGGAGGACAGCCTCACCGGAACAATCGGCAAAAAAATAAAATCCGTCCTTGGTCTTGACGATACGAAAGCAGCGCAGGGAAAAACGCCCCTTGACGTGCTGCTGACCAAAAAACAGTTCCCCAACCTCGTCATTGAGAAGCGCTACCGGGGGAACAACGGCGGAGTCGTGGTCCAGAAATGCAGGCACAAGCAGCTTCCGGGCCCGATCCAGGTGTACCATATCTTCATCGGAGACACCGTTGCCTCGTACAGTCTCTCCGAGATAACAAACCGGCAGTTGAAACTTGAGATGCAGCAGATCGTGCTTTCCACCAAAAAGCAGTAACCGTCGGCAGAGAAGCATCAAGCCACAAAAAAATCCTCTTCCCGGAAAGGAAAGAGGATTTTTTTGTGGCGCACCCGCAAGGCTATGAGTTCAGGTACTGCGTGATTCCATCGGCAATAATCTTAAAAATCTCGGTGAACCGCTCCTCGTTGCGCTCAAGCAGGGTGATCCGGAAGCCCTGCAACTCGGTGGCAAAGGAGGAAAGCGGCACCACGCATACGCCGGTGGCCCCCAGCAGGTAATAGACAAACCGCTTGTCATAGGCCACATTCGGCCCGTTCACCAGGCTCTCCACCTGGGTGCGGACCTCCTTGCTGCCGATGGACAAGGTCTGCCGGCTGTTCAGCCTCCCTTCCTTAAAAACCACGCTCATGTAGAACGCGCCGTTGGTGCGGTTCACCAGAACGCCGTCGATGTCCTTCAAAGCCTCGTAGGCGATGTTGGACAGCTTCTCGTAGCGGCTGATCCTCTCCTGCAGATAGGGAACATACTGCGGATGGCTGAGGATGGCCGGGATCGCCCGTTGCGGCAGGGTGGTGGAACAGACCTCCACCATCTTGGCGTTCAAGATCGAGGTCACATACTTGGCGAACATGGGATCACGGTCGCCGTTGTAGACCTCGATCCAGCCGCAGCGAGAGCCGGGCCAGGGCATTTCCTTGGAGATGCCCCGCATGCAGATGGCCGGCACGTCCCCGATCACCTCGGCCAGGGGCAGGGTTTTCTGGCCGTTGTAGATGATGGCCTGGTACACCTCGTCGCAGATCACGAACAGGTCGTACTTCCGGGCCAGCGATCCGTTTTTCCAGATCGTCGAGATCCGGATACCAGTAATTGTTGGGATTCAGCCAGTAGGTTACCGGCCGGTCTCCGGCGTGGGCCGCCTCCGCCGAGGAATGGGTGGTGTAACTGGGCGAGGGCACCACCACCCGGGCGGTCGGCCGCAACAAGCCGAAAACCTTGCTGATCGCGTCGCCTAAGCCGTTGAAAAAAATGATGTCATCGGGGCCGATCTGCGCCCCGCCGCGCTTGTTGGTCTTGGCGGCAAGAAATTCCCTGGTCGCCAGCATCCCCCGGGTGGGGCAATAGCCGTAGGTGGCGTCTTCCATGACCAGATCGGCAACGACCTGCTTCATCCATTGAGGAATGACTTCGCCTTTGGCAATGGGGTCGCCGATATTCTCCCAATAGACCTTGGTTCCCAGCTTCTGCAACTTCTCGCCCACATTGACGATGTTGCGGATCTCATAGGTCAGTTCCCCTGCTCCGACATGCAGGATATCAGTACGCATCTACGCAATCTCCCTTGAAAAAAAACGTGCTTTTTTTGTTGCGCCTGGACAATCTGCAATAAAATCAGGGAAGTACACTCTACGGTGTGGCAGAGCACCTCGCCCAGGCGCAAGGATAAAGGATATTTATTAACACCAGCCCTTGCCAGAAGTCAATAAGTCCTTTATCCGGGGTGCCACATTGCCGATAGAGAGGGTAACAGGTGGGCGGAAAGCCCCATGATCAGCCCACGCAGGCAGGAGGACTCGGAATGGCAATCATTCGGTTTTCGATTCTCGGCGAGGTGGTGCACTTCGGAGCCAGGACACGGCAAAAGATCACGCACTGCGGATGCAACGAACCATACAGGGACCGTTACTGGTGCCCGCGAAAAAAATGGTTCAACAAGGAACCCTGCCCCTTTCTTTGCCTGCGGGAATGTGAAAATTACCAGGCCATGTGCGGCGTGATTTAACTCCTCGCGCCGGTCAGACCGCGAGATGGAACCGGGAGGGTGCCGCATGAGCCCGGCCATGATGGCGGCTACGGGATGCTTTCCAACTCCGCATCATTGCGCAAAACAAACGGGTTGCCCACAATCAGTGGCCAACCCGTTTGTCCTCTGTGATCCTTCCTGCCGTCTGTTGTTTTCAGGTCCGCTCGGCAAGAGCCACAAAGGGCCGCCGCTTGGGCCCGACATACACCTGCCTGGGCCTGCTGATCCGCCAATCGGGATCATCCCACATCTCCTTCCAGTGGGCAATCCAGCCGGGAAGACGGCCAAGGGCGAACATCACCGTGAACATGTTGGTGGGGATGCCGATGGCGCGGTAGATGATGCCGCTGTAAAAATCCACGTTGGGATAGAGGTTCCGCTCCACGAAATACTCGTCCCTGAGGGCGACCTCCTCCAATTCCTTGGCGATGTCCAGCAGGGGGTCGGAGATATTCAGGGCCGTCAACACATCATCGCAGGCCTTCTTGATGATCCGCGACCGCGGGTCGTGGGTCTTGTAGACCCGATGCCCGAAGCCGACCAGCCGGAAGGGATCCGCCGGATCCTTGGCCTTGGCGATATACTTTTTATAGCCCCCCCCTTCCTCGTGGATCTGGGTGAGCATCTCCATCACCGCCTGGTTGGCCCCGCCGTGGAGCGGTCCCCACAGGGCGTTGATCCCG
>PHAW01000223.1 GCA_002841785.1 Deltaproteobacteria bacterium HGW-Deltaproteobacteria-3
CTCCAGAATCTCCTGCCGGGGCTTGGTGAAGACCTCCGCTGCTTTCACCGCCACGGTGAGCGCTCCGGTGGCCTCCCCCTTCTCTTTTTGCAGGGGCAGAACCAGCAGCGAATTGTAGCCGGTGAGCAGATGGTCGTGGCCGAACACCTGGGTCGGCCCGTGGCACTGGGCCTTGGCCGGCAGCGGCCGATTGATCTTGAGCACCTGGCCCACCAGCCCCTCTTCCCGGGAAAACTCGCGGCCCATGAGCTGCTCGCTCCCTTCCCCCTCGGCCAGGGCCACGCAATGCCCGTTGCCGCAAACCAGGCTGATGGAGATAAAATCAGCGCCCACAAGGGTCCGCACCGCCTTGATGGTCGCGCCCAGAACCTGCTCCAACCCCAAGGCCCCGTTCAGCTCCCGCATGGCGAGACAGACCCGCTGGATGGCGCTGCGCTCATGGGCCATGGCCTGAAACTGCCGTGAGGTGGCCACGTCCAGGGCGAGCTTCCGGGCGGCCAGGGTCATGATGGCTTTTTCTGTCTCGGACCAGGGTTCCTGGCCGGGACGATCCACGCAGAGAATTGGGGCGATCTTCTTGTCGTCAAACCCGAGCCATTCCTCGGCGTCATCGGGCAGGCGGACCGCGAGAATACCCCCCACCTCGGTCTGCTTCAGATAATAGGGCACCCCCAGGGAAGGCGTGGCCGGGGCCAGGCTCACCAGCTCCTCCGCCCCCATCAGCGCCCCGGTGATGCCCGCCCCGACCTCAAACGGCCCGGAGGCGATGTCTTTTCTGGTGGTGGCGATGCTGCGCAGCCGGTATTCCTTGCCTTCGGGGTCCGGCCAGAGCAGGGCCACCGTTGACAGTGCCAGGGTCTGGCGGATGAGTTCGAGCTGCAGGTCAAAGGCGGCGGTGATGGTTTCCACCGCGGGCTGACTGCCCGCCTCGGGATCCTCGATGAGATCGTTATCCGGCAGCACGTTGAGAATACCGGACGTCTCGTCAAACAGGCCAAGATCCCGGGCACACTGCCGGCTGGCGGTATCCCTTTTCGCCCGGATCAGCGCCTTGCGCATCCGCTGGCGGTAGGCCTTGCTGCTCATGAAAACGCTGAGCCCCAAGCCGGCGGCGGTGTAAGCCGCCAGATTTCCGGCCAGCCCGGCCGTTTCCTGAAAATCAAAGGCCCACAGCCCTGCTTCCATGGCGACCACAGCCGCAAGGGGCACGAGCAGGGATTGCAGGGGAAAACTGATCACCAGCCAGCCGATGAGCCCGACCGGCAACAGGATCAACTGGGGGGCAACCTGGCCGAAACCGCGAAAAAAGATCCAGACGCCTACGGTCCAGAGCAGCGGCCCGGCCGTGCCGAAAAGAGAAGAATCGGCGGGTGAATCCCCCCCTCCCTGCCGCATCTCCAGGAGGGAAAAAAACAGGACCAGACCGGCAAGGATCAGGGCCAGGACGGGGAAATCGGCGCCTGGCTCGTAGAGGCCCATGGCAACCGCACCGCCTCCCATCAGCCCGACCGCGAACCCAAGCCGCCGGAACATGGTGCCGGTGCTCCGGTTTGCCTGGCGCCTTCCTCGTGCCATACCCCCCCCCGGGTTTCTCAACCGCGAATCCCGGAGCGCCGCGGCCCGTGGGATTTGCCGACTCTATTGAGGAATTGCTTGATCGCCTGAAAATAGAGCTTCCCGGTCCGCTCCAGAATAGTGTTGTGATCGGCGCCGGGAATCATCTGGAATTCCTTGCTCCGCGCCCCGCAGAGGCTCTGCAGCTCCTCGGCCTCGGTGAGGGGGATGATCCGGTCGTGCTGGGCATGGAGAATATAGGTGGGCTTTTGCACCCGGGCGATTTTTTGCAGATTGCCGAAACCGTCCGCCTCGGTAATGCCCAAACCCTGGGGGTCAATACCGATGGTGCACAAAAGGGGCAAGGTCCCGGCAATGCCGCTTTCGACAATGAGCCCGGCCACAGCCTCTTCCGAGGAGGCCAGCTCGATGGCCGAAACGCTGCCCAAGGAGCGGCCCATCACCACCAGATGGCCGGTGCGCCCCTGCCCGGCCAGCCAGGCCAGCACCCAGTCCAAGGCGCGATGCGCGTCTTCGATCATGGCGCCCACGCCGGGAGTGCCAGTGCTCCGCCCGTAGCCGCGATAGTCAACGGCCAGGAAATTGACGCCCTGCTCATTGTACCTGGGGCCGGCATCGTCGTAATCGGAGACCACCTCGCCATTGCCATGGAAAAAGAGGAGGTTGACCGCAGCAGGGTCATCGGTCAGAAAAAACCGCGCCCCGAGCACCACACCTGCTTCCACCTCTATCTCATGATCCTGGGCGCCGGCCGGCGTGGGTGTCGTTTCCTGCCGGGCATAAAACAACGCCGCGAGAACCTCGGGGCGGTCCAGTTTTTCGTATGTTCGTCTCTGCTCCATCTTCTCCCCTTTGCCTGCGTGCCATCAGTTACCGGCCTCCCGTGAGCGCCGGCCCGGCTGCTTGTTCAACTATACCCATTCAGAATGGCAATATCTACCCAATTTTCTTGACTTTTTCTTTTATCTCCCCCCAGCCCTCCAGGGCAGGAAAACAGTTTGCGCATCACCGGCAGGATGTTTATGGTAAGGGAAATTCTTTGCAGGAGAGAACCACATGGCCATGCTTACCATCGACCGTAACAAATGTAAAAAAGACGGGATCTGCGGCTTTCCGGATATTCGCCCGGCCGCCGCGCGCCTCTGCATCCAGTGCGGACATTGCGTGGCGGTTTGCCCCCATGATGCCTTGAGCCTCGCGGGCATGAACCGGGAAGACTTCCAGCCCATCGGCAACGGATCCCCGCCTACCCTCAAAAAAACCGGACAGCTTCTCACCGGACGGCGCTCGATCCGCACCTACGAGCAGCAAACCATTCCCCGGCCGCATATCGAACAGCTCCTCGACCTGTGCCGCTGGGCCCCGTCCGCCAAGAACAAACAGCCGGTGCATTGGCTGGTGGTGGAAAATCCCGAGGAGGTGCGACATCTGGCCGGACTGGTCGTGGACTGGCTGCGCACCACCGCAAACTATCCCGGCATCGTCGCCGCCTGGGATCAGGACAAGGAGGACATGGTCCTGCACCGCGCGCCCCATCTGCTGGTGGCCCACGCCCATGCGGACAGCCTCAAGCCGGAGATCGACTGCACCATCGCCCTGACCTATTTCGAACTGGCCGCGGCCAGTTGCGATATCGGCACCTGCTGGGCCGGCATCCTGATGAGCGCCGCGATTGCCGGGCATCAACCCCTGCTCGACGCCCTGGCCCTGCCCGAGGGGCACCGTCCCTACGGGGCGATGATCTTCGGCTACCCGAGGTTTCCCTATTTCAAGATCCCGCCCAGAAAAGAAGCCCGGGTCATCTGGCGCTCGTAATCCACCCGCACACCACAAGGACACGCATGGACAGCTCTGCCGAGAAAAAAAAGCCCAACCCGGAGCGGGTAGCCATACTCCGCTCCCTGCCTTTAGAAATCAAAAGCCGGATCACCGGGGAAGAGGCCCAGTCCTTCATGTACGATGAGGATCCGCCGGAAAGCCTGCTGGAAAAGCTGAAGGATTATCTGGAGTAGGATGTAACAGTACCGTTCGCGGTGAGCCTGTCGAACCGCCGTTTTCTTGTCACGGCAGGCCTTCGACAGGCTCAGGCCGAACGGTAACACTTTTAACGGAACTATCTCACATCCAGCTCCGTCACCCCGGCGAAGGCCGGGGCCCAGAGACTCTTTGCTTTATTTAGCCTGGCAGCACTTCTTGTACTTCTTGCCGCTCCCGCAGGGGCATGGCTCGTTGCGCCCGATCTTTTCGCTGGTCACCGGGACCCTCCCCGGATTTACCTTGCCGTCCACATACAGCCACTGCCCCTCTTCGCAAACAAACTTGGCCCGCTCATGCAGCCGGTGGCCCTGGCCATGCCCGGAAAAGTTGGCGATAAACTCCACCACCCCGGCCTGCTCCCCAGCACCACCTGCCTCGGTCTCCAGCACCTCGATCCCGTGCCAGTCGAAACCCGCCTCATCGGAT
>PHAW01000020.1 GCA_002841785.1 Deltaproteobacteria bacterium HGW-Deltaproteobacteria-3
GAAGCTGCTCAGGGCCTCCCTGCCCAGCACCGTCGAAATGAAGCAGGAAATAAGCGACCAGCCCTGTTGGGCCTTGGCTGACCCGGTGCAGATCCATCAGGTGCTGATGAACCTCTGTATCAATGCCTCCCAGGCCATGCGCGGCAGGGGGGGACTCCTTGTGATTACCCTTGCTCCCGAGGAAATTGACGAGTCCCGCGCCGCGTTGAATCCGGATCTCCGGCCCGGCGTCTATGTGCATCTCGGGGTGCGGGATACCGGTCAAGGCATGGGGCAGGAGGTGGTGGGGCGGATCTTCGAGCCGTTTTTCACCACCAAGCAAAGCGGGGAAGGAACCGGGATGGGGCTTGCGGTGGTGCACGGGATCGTGAAAAGCCATAAAGGCGCCATTGAGGTTGCCAGCCAGCCGGGGCAGGGAACGGTTTTTGATCTGTATTTCCCCTGCATCACCGAGACCGGGGAGCTTGGAGAAAGCCGTGCGGATTCGCCCATGTCCCGCGGCACGGAACGCATCCTGTTCGTGGATGATGAGCCTGCCCTGGCCGAATTGGGCAAGCAAGCGCTGGGCTCCTTGGGATACCGCGTTGAATCCCATGGCGACAGCCGGGAGGCCTGGGCACGGTTTGTTGCCGCTCCGGACACCTTTGACCTGGTCATTACCGATCTGACCATGCCGGGGATGACCGGAGCCCAGCTTGCCGAAAAGATCCTGGCCTTGCGCCCCGCCATTCCGGTTATCCTGACCACGGGCTATAGCGATATCCTTACCGAGGAAGAAGCCCGGGAGCTGGGAGTGCATGAGTACCTGCTCAAACCCTTCAGCACCGCGAGATTGGCAGAGGTGGTGCGGCGAACGCTTGATGCCGATGGACACTGAAAAGGCTCCTCAGAAAGTCTTTTCCCGGCGGATGCGCAAAAGCCTCCTGAATATCCTGGCTTTTTTGGGAGGGGCTGTGCTGCTCTCCCTCGTCACCCTCTTATATACGGGGCGGCTGAACGCTGATTTCCCCGTGGAGACAAGCCTCGTGCTGCTGTCCGGCGGGCTCGGCGGGGTATTCGCGCTCCGCTGGTTTTTGCAGATAAGGAAAAGCAGGGAGCGCGAGGCCAATCTCCTCATGGTTGTGCGGAGCATGCGGAGGATACATCTGCGGCTGACCGAGAGAAAAAGCCGAGACGAATTACTCCATGGTATCTGCCGGATCCTGGTGGAAGAGGGGCACTATTTCAGTGCCTGGCTGGCCCTGATAGACAGGGAGGGAGATCTGATTCGTTGCGCCGAATACGGCTTGGGTGAACAGTTTTCCCAGGTACGGCAGGGCATGGAACAGGGGACCTTTCCGGAGTGCGCGAAAAAAGCCTTGTCCGGAGAGAGGCTGGTGGTGAGCGATTCGGCGAGCCGTTGCGCGGGCTGTCTTCTTCCGGAAAGCGATGCGGCCAGGGTTTGCTGTACCGCCAGGTTGATCCACCGCGACCAGTTCTATGGCCTGTTAAGCGTTTCCTTCTCCGCCGCCCGCAAGCACAACCTGGAAGAACGGATGCTCTTTGCGGAAATAGCCAGGGATGTGGGGCAGACTCTGCATCTTCTGGAGCTTGAGGAGCAGCGGGCCGTTACCGAAAACAGGTTCAGGGCGCTGGTGGAAAATTCCCTGGCCGGGATTCTCCTTATTCAGGACAACGCGATCATCTATCGCAACCCGGAGCAGAAAAGACTTTTCGGGCCTCTCCCCGCCGGGTTCCGGCCGAACGCCTTTACCGGGGTGCACCCCGACGACCTGGAAAAGGTGGAGGTGGCCTATGGCAGGGTCAGCCGCGGGGAAGCAGTCTCCGTGGATCTGGACTTCCGGTTTTATCCACAGCGGAAGGGCGGCGAAACCCAAGCCATGAAATGGGTGTTCTGCCGGGCCAGCAGGATTGAGTATAATGGGAGGGAAACGGTGCTGGTCAGCATGGTCGACATCACCCGAAACCGGGAGCTGGAACAGATTGTCCGGGTTCAGGACAAGATGTCTTCCCTTGGGCGCGTGGCTGCGGGCATTGCCCATGAGATCCGTAACCCCTTGTCCGGCATCAATATCTATCTCGACACCCTGGTGAAGATGTATGAGCGCGGGACCAATCTGGAAACGGTGGGCGAAATTCTTGCCCAGATAAAGGTTGCCTCCGGAAAAATAGAATCGGTGATCCGGCGGGTCATGGATTTTTCAAAGCCCGGGCAGCCGCGGCTGGCGATGGTTGATGTCAATCTGCCGGTGGAAAACGCTTTGTCTCTCTGCGCCGCTGCCTTGCGGAGGGACAGGGTGGAGCTGGAGAAGGAGCTGGCCTGCGATTTGCCGCGCTGCCGGGTTGATGCCGGCCTGATTGAACAGGTTGTGCTGAATCTGCTGACCAATGCTGCAGAGGCCCTGCGTCAGGCCGAGAACAAGAAAATATCGGTGCGGACCGCTCTCGAAAAGAAAACGGTGGTGATCCGGGTGGCTGATTCGGGGGCGGGCATCCAGGAAGGCCTGCGGGATAAGATCTTTGACCCGTTTTACACCACCAAGAGCGACGGGACCGGCATCGGTCTCAGTCTGTGCCAGCGGATCATCACCGATCATCACGGCACACTGACCGTGGAGGAAAGCGCGTGGGGCGGCGCTGAATTTGTCATTGCCCTGGCGGCTGAACCGGAGCAGGAGGAATGAACTCCCGGAGGAGGGCGGTATGGATCTGTTCGTGCGATTGCAGGGGATGAAGGTGTTGCTTGTGGAGGATGAACCGCTGATCAGGGATTCCCTGCAACGCTTCTTTGCCAATGAAAAGTGCACGATCATGGCGGCGGAAACAGGGGAGGATGCCCTGGAGATCATCAAGGGCAACACCTGCGACATCGTCATCATCGATTACCGTCTGCCCGGCATGGACGGCCTTGAATTTTTGAAACGGGCCCAGCGTCTCAATGCCCGGTTCAAGAAAATCCTGCTCACCGCCTACATGACCGAGCCTGTCATTGCCGAGGCGTTCCGGCTCGGGGTTAATGAATTCATCGAAAAACCGTTTTCCGTGGAGGATCTGGAAGAAGCCCTTGTCCGGATCCTTGAAAAAAAAATACGAGCCAACGGGCGCGGTCCGGTCAAAACTGTGCAAGGTCCGGGGGGGACTTGATCAAAGGAGGTGCACCATGAAGGAACTTATCCCAAGGAAGCCGTTTTCAGAGCTCAGCACCGTGCGCAACGAGATGGACCGGCTGTGGAACCGGTTTCTGGACGATTGGCCATTGCCCGCCATGTTCACTAAAGGGTGGGCGCCCATGGCCGACATTTCGGAAACCAAGGACAAGCTGATCGTCAAGGCAGAATTGCCGGGACTTGACCCGGAAGACATCAAGCTGAGTCTCTCCGGCAATCTGTTGACCATCGAAGGCGAGAAGAAAAAAGAAAAAGAGGAGAAAGACGAGCAGCATTACTATCTGGAGCGGTACAGCGGGGCGTTTCACCGGTCGTTTCGCCTGCCGGTGGAGGTGCGCGAGGACAAGATTGAGGCCAAATTCGACAAGGGCGTGCTCACCGTCACCCTGCCCAAGACGGCGAAAACCCCAAAAAAAGAAATCAAGATCAACAAGAGCAAAACATGAAAAGCTCCCCCTGGGCTTTGTCTGCCGGTGTTGATTGTGTTGCCTGCCGAACTGTTTCATGAGGGTGCGAAAGTGCGGCAGAGTGTTGTCCAATGATCCTCAACAAACAGTGAGAATCCCATGGATCCCATCTGGCTGAAGCATTATCCCCAAGGTGTTCCCGCGGAAATCAACGTTCACCCTTTCGTTTCTCTCAAGGAGATGCTGGAACAATGCTGCGAAAAATTTCGCGTGCGGCCCGCATTCACCAATATGGGAGTTTCCTTGAGTTATGACGAGCTCGATCGGTTTTCCCGCGATTTCGGCGCGTATCTGCAGCAGCGCCTGGGGTTGCAAAAGGGGGAAAGGGTGGCCATCATGTTGCCCAACCTGCTGCAATACCCGGTGGCGCTGTTCGGCGCCTTGCGTGTCGGCCTGGTGGTGGTCAATGTCAATCCGCTCTACACCGCGCGCGAACTGCAGCGCCAGCTTGTCGATTCCGGCGCGGTAGCCATCGTGGTTCTGGAGAATTTTGCCCACACGCTTGAGGAAGTCCTGGAGGCCACCTCGGTGCGGCACATCGTCACCACGCAGGTGGGCGATTTGTTTCCGTCGGTCAAGGCATGGCTGGTCAACTTTGCAATCAAACGGATCAGGCGGATGGTGGTGCCCTGGCATCTGCCGGGGAGTGTGGGGTTCAACGAGGCGCTCAAGCGCGGCGCGCGCCACAGCCTGCAAGATGTGGCGGTTGAGGCTGAGGATGTCGCCTTCTTGCAATACACCGGCGGCACGACCGGGGTGGCCAAAGGCGCGATCCTGTCCCATGCCAATCTGGTGGCCAACGTCGAGCAGACCTCGGCCTGGATCGGCGGCACGCTCAAGGAAGGCGAGGAGGTGGTGGTGACGCCGCTGCCTCTCTATCACATCTTTGCGCTCACGGCCAATCTGCTCACCTTCGTGAAATGGGGGGCGAACAATGTACTCATTACCAATCCGCGCGATATTCCCGGATTTATTAAAGAGCTGTGCGCCACACGCTTTACCGTGATTATCGGTGTCAACACTCTGTTCAGTATGCTGCTGAACGCGCCGGGTTTTGCAAGGGTGGCGCAGGCGAACGGGGGGGCGCTCAAGGTTTCGGTGGCAGGCGGCATGTCGGTGCAGCGGGCCGTGGCGGAGCGATGGCAGCGGGCGATGGGCGTACCTTTGATCGAAGGATACGGGCTGACCGAGGCTTCTCCTATTGTCTGTGTCAATCCCCTTGGCAACAAATCGTTCAGCGGAGCCATCGGCATGCCGCTTCCTTCCACCCAGGTGGAAATCCGCGATGCGGCAGGAACCGATCTGTCTCCGGGCGAAGAGGGCGAACTTTGCGTCAAGGGACCGCAGGTGATGCGCGGCTACTGGAACATGCCCGAAGAAACCGCCCTGGTTTTTTCTGCGGACGGCTGGCTCTCCACCGGTGATATTTGCCTGATGGACGAGACCGGCAGCATCCGTTTTATCGACCGCCACAAGGATGTGATCGTGGTGTCGGGCTTCAAGGTCTGGCCCAACGAGGTCGAGGAGGTGATGATGATGCTGTCCGGCGTCAAGGAGGCGGGGGTGGTGGGCGTACTCGATGAAAAAAGCGGCGAGGCGGTCAAGGTCTATCTGGTGAAGAAGGACCCGGCTCTTTCCGCCGAAGCGGTGATCGCCCATTGCAAGGCGAACCTGGCCGGGTACAAGATTCCGAAACAGGTGGAGTTTCGCGATTCGCTGCCAAAGTCTCCCATCGGCAAGATTCTGCGCAGGAAGCTGAAGGAGGAGCAAGCACCATCTGCGGAGGGAGCATGAGCGCTTTGCGTGCCATGCGTCCGGGAGCGAAGGTGTTCGGCCTGTTATTGACGGCGGCAATGCTGGCCGTTTTCACCCTGATGTTGCCGTCCATTCAGCAGCCTTTGGCATATCACAGGTTTGCCGATCAGCGAACGTTCCTGGGGCTGCCCAATTTTTTTGATACTGTTTCCAATACGCTGTTTGTGCTGGCTGGTGTGGCCGGCCTGTTTTTTTTACGGGGTTCGTCCGCGCGTCATGTCTTTATCGAGCCGCGCGAATCGCTTCCCTATAGCCTTTTTTTTGTCGCAATCATTCTGGTCGGTTTCGCTTCGGGCGTGTATCACCTGGCCCCGGACAACGAACGGTTGGCCTGGGACAGGGCGGCGATTGCTCTGGCGCTCATGGCCTGGTTTTCAGCGATCCTGTGCGAACGGGCGGGTCTCGTCGTCGGTCTGCGTATTTTGCCGCTGCTCGTCGTTGCCGGACTGGGCAGCGTCGTTTATTGGGGAGCAAGCGAGGCCCGCGGCGCCGGCGATCTGCGCTTTTACGGACTGATGCAATGTCTGCCGATGCTGTTGATTCCTCTGCTGCTTATCCTGTATCCTTCGCGCTACAGCAACGATCGTGATATTGTGATCGTCATCGGACTGTATGTACTGGCATTGCTGTTCGATGTGAGCGACCGCCTGATTTTCAGCCTGACTGGCGGTCTGGTCAGCGGTCACACGGCCAAGCATCTGGTTGCGGCCCTGGCGGCATATTGGATCATGCGCCACTTGAAGCATCGAAGAATTGTATGAGGCCGGGATGAGGTATTCCCAGAAAATGCTGCATGGTGATGTCCGCTTCCGCGAACTCTGGGGATGGGCGATGTACGATTTTGCCAATTCCGGGTACACCACCGTGGTTATCACCGCGGTGTTCAATGCCTATTTTGTTGCGGTGGTGGCACGGGATGCGCTCTGGGCCACCTTCGCCTGGACGGCGGCGCTGTCCTTTTCCTATCTTCTGGTGGTGCTCAGCGCTCCGGTTGTCGGCGCTTATGCCGATCTGCATGGCGCCAAGAAAAAACTCCTGGCGGTAAGCACCGCAGGTTGTGTGCTGTTTACGGCATTGCTGTATTTTGCCCAGCCGGAAACACTGTGGTTCGCCATTGGGTGTCTGATCGTCTCCAATTTCTTTTTCGGCACCGGGGAGAATCTGATTGCCGCCTTTTTGCCGGAGATATCAAAAGTGCGCGCCATGGGCAGGGTCTCCGGCTGGGGATGGGGCCTGGGGTATCTCGGCGGCCTGGTCACCCTCGGCCTCTGTTTGCTGTATGTCGCCTGGGCCGAAGCGCAGGGACGGGAAGCGGCCCAGTTCGTGCCGGTCACCATGTTGATCACCGCAGGAATCTTTGCCTTGGCCAGCCTGCCCATGTTCCTGCTGCTCCGGGAGCGGGCGGTTCCCCTGATCGGCAAAGAGGCGCGGATGCGGTCGGCATGGCTGGAGGTTTGGCAAGCCGCGTCCAGACTCGGGCAATTTCCCGACCTGTATCGCTTTCTTTTGTGCAGCCTGTTTTATCAGGCGGGCATTATGGCGGTGATCACCCTGACCGCCATCTATGCCGATCAGGCGCTGCAATTCACCACCCGGCAGATTCTGCTGCTGGTGCTGGTGGTCAATGTCACCGCGGCTGTCGGCGCTTTGTTGTGCGGCCATCTGCAGGATCGGATAGGCCATGTGCCTGCCATCGCTTTGACGCTGGCGGGTTGGATCGTGGCCATCGTGCTCGCGTGGGCAGCGCACACGCCGGAACTGTTCTGGCTGGCGGCAAACGTCGCAGGCTTGTGCCTGGGCGCGGCGCAGTCTGCCGGACGGGCGCTGGTGGGGGTGTTGACCCCGCCTTCCCATCTGGCGGAATTTTTCGGATTCTGGGGGCTGGCGGTAAAGCTCGCCTCCATCGCCGGGCCGCTGACCTATGGTGTCACCACCTGGTTCACCGCCGGAAATCATCGGTTGGCGCTGCTTCTTGTCGGCAGTTATTTTGTTGTCGGGCTGATCCTGCTTTCCGGTGTGCGGGTGGTGCGCGGCCGCCGTGCAGCTCTGCGTTCTGAGCGGTCCCGTCTCGTGCAACAGGCTGAGACGATAATGTAAAGGAGCGAACCCGTACGCATGAATCCTCCGTCTTCCCCGCATCAACCCGAATCCTCGTCCAATGGTGTGCGATTGTTAAAGATCGTGCGTGACCTTGCCCATGAGCTGCGGCCCCGGGCAAGCGAAGTGGATCACTTGACCCTGGATCATGGGTTGGAGCGCGATTTCGGTCTCGACAGCCTGGCTCGGGTGGAGTTGCTCGTGCGCGTTGATCGTGAAATGGGGGTGCGACTGTCTGAAGCGGCATTTGCCGAGGCCGAGACGGTGCGTGATCTGCTGCGGCTGATGGGAGGCGAAGCCGTTGTCGAAGCCTCTGCTCCACTGGAAACAACAACCGGGATAGAAGCCGGATTCGAGCCTGCGCCACAAACCCTTGAGACTTTGACCGGCTTGCTGGACTGGCATGCAGACCGTCACGGCGATCAGGTGCATATCACGCTCTATGTCGAAGGGGATCGCACGGAGGAGATCACCTATCGTATGCTGCAGGTGGAGGCTCAGGCGTTGGCGGCAGGGTTGCTGGCGCAAGGGGCAGTGATTGGCGACCGGATTGCCGTCATGCTGCCAACCGGGCGTGAATTTCTCGTCGCTTTTTACGGCGCGCTGTATGCCGGATGCGTGCCTGTGCCGTTGTATCCGCCGGTTCGTCCGTCGCAGATCGAGGATCACATGCGCCGTATCGCCGGGATCGTTGCCAATGCCGAAACAGTAATCCTCGTTACCGATGAGAGGGCCCGACCGCTCGGCCACCTCCTGCGCGCGCAGTGCGTTTCGCTGCGCGGCGTCACCACCGTTGCCGAGCTGTCCCGCCATGGTTCGGTGCCGATATTGCCGGAAGTCGGTCCGCTGGATATCGCTTTTCTGCAATATACCTCCGGCAGCACCGGCAACCCCAAGGGAGTGGTGCTGACCCACGCCAATCTGATGGCCAACCTCAAGGCGATGGAGCAAGCTTCGGGCGTAACGGCGCAGGATATTTTCGTTTCCTGGCTGCCGCTGTATCACGACATGGGTCTGATCGGCGCCTGCATGGGCAGTCTGTACATCGGTTTTCGCCTGGTGCTGATGTCGCCGCTGGCGTTCCTTGCCCGACCCGCACTGTGGCTGTGGAGGATTCATCTCCATCGGGGTACGGTTTCGGCGGCGCCGAACTTTGCGTATGAGCTGTGCGCCAACAAGCTCGATGAGCGCGACCTCGACGGTCTGGACTTGAGCTGCTGGCGGCTCGCCTACAATGGGGCCGAGCCGGTCAGCCCTTCCACCATCGAACGTTTTGGCGCGCATCTGTTTCCTTATGGATTTAAGCCCGAGGGCATGACCCCGGTCTACGGTCTGGCGGAATCTTCGGTCGGTCTCGCCTTCCCGCCGTTGAATCGCGGACCGCGGATCGACCGGGTGGATCGTCTCGTCCTCTCCCGCCTTGGAATCGCCCGGCCCGTAATGGATGGCGATGCCCACCATGTCCAGCGTATTGTTTCCTGCGGCAGACCGTTGTCCGGTCACGCCATCCGAATCGTTGACGCCAGTGGCCTGGAACTTCCCGAGCGGACCCAGGGACGCGTGCAGTTTCAGGGCCCATCCTCGACAAGCGGCTATTTTCGCAATCCCGAGGCGACAAAAGGTCTTATGGAAGGGGAATGGCTCAATACCGGTGATCTTGGCTATCTTGCGGACGGGGAGTTGTTTCTCACGGGCCGGGAGAAGGATGTCATCATTCGCGGTGGGCACAACATTCATCCGCAGGAGCTGGAGGAGGCGGTGAACCAGTTGCCCGGTGTGCGCCGGGGGGGGGTAACGGTATTTCCGGCCACAGACGCGGGCAGCGGCACGGAGCGGCTGGTGGTGCTTGCCGAGATCCGCGAAGAGGGGGCTTCGGAAATGCGTGGCCATATCGAGGCCGAAATCAATCGTCTTGCCATAGATCTGATCGGTATGCCGGTGGACGATGTCGTGCTGGCGCCGCCGCGCACGGTGCTCAAGACTTCCAGCGGCAAGATCCGACGTGCCGCCTGTCGCGAGCTGTACGAACGCGGAGAATTGATTACGGCCCGGCGCGCGCCGTGGCGGCAATGGCTGCGCTTGGCATTTTCCGGCGCAGTGGTTTCGGTCAGCCGGAAGCTCTGGCAGGGCATCGGATGGATGTGGAGCGTTTGGGCGTGGATGCTTTTTGCCTGTGTCGTGTCCTTCACCTGGTGTATGATCGTGGTTTTGCCCACGCTCAGTCTGCGTCGCCGCATTGCCAGGGCAAGTGCGCGCCTCGTATTGGCGTTGACCGGCTTGATGCCGCGAGTGGAAGGATTGTCTCATCTCGCCGGGCGCGATCCGGTGATTGTGGCGGTCAATCATGCCAGCTATCTGGACGCCGTGATCCTCACCGCGGTGCTGCCGCCACGGTTTGCCTACGTGGCCAAGCAGGAACTGTTGCGCAAGCCGCTCGCTTCCATCCCCTTGCGCAGGCTTGCCTGCACCTTTGTCGAACGCTTCGACAGTGCGCGTGGCGCCGAAGACACCCGGGGACTGGAGGCGCGGGCCCGCGCCGGTGATTCGCTGGTTTTCTTTCCCGAAGGCACTTTCCGAAGCGAGCCGGGATTACTGCCGTTCCGGCTGGGGGCCTTTGTGGTTGCCGCCCGGGTCGGCATGTCCGTGGTGCCGATTACCCTTGCCGGAACCCGCGCCCTGCTTCCGGGGAAAATGTTATGGCCGCGTTTCAGCAGGCTTCAGGTTCGAATAGGCGCGCCGGTTTTGGCGCAAGGAGATGACTGGCAGGCAGCATTGCAATTACACGAAGTCGTGCGGGGGCAGATCCTGAAGCAGGTGGAGGAACACGACGTTGTTGCCGACCGGTATCACTGATGGGCAGGACGAGATGCTCTGTTTGGCAGCGGAAGAATGAGGATGAGCCTTTTCGGGGATGCTCCGGCAACGTTATTTTGAGAAAAACCCCCTGTCCGAAGTTTCCGGCGGCTGGGCGTTCATCTGTTTCAGCCCCACTGCATCCTTGAGGTTTGCGCCCCTGAGGTTTGCGTTTGTCAGGTCGGCCTTGTAGAGGTCGGCCCCTTTCAGGTTGGCATTTTCCAGATTGGCTCCGCTGAGATCCGCGCCCTTGAGGTTGGCCCCTTCCAGATTGGCGTCACGCAGGTTGGCTCCGGAGAGATTGGCGCGCTCAAGAAAGGCCCCTTGCAGTTTTTTTCCGGAAAGATCCTGGCCGGCAAGGTTGCATTCCACGCAGCGGTTGGCTTGCAGGAGCTTCTCCAAATCAGTGAGCTTGGCGGGTTCCGGCGGCTTCACCGTTTCCGGTATCGCGGTCGGGGCTGGAGGGCTTGGCGGAGCCGGAGGAGCCTGGGGCGCAACGGGCGGAGCGGCGATGCTTGCCGCGGCGGGCATGGCCTCTGCCGGTGCAGCCTTGGCAATCGCCGGAGATGCTGGGTCAGCGGCCGGGGCGCTGGGCAGGGCGGCAGCGGCGGATATCTCTTCCGCGCCCGTGGCCGGGAGCGGGCTGGGTGTCGGGGCGGCGCTGGCTTCGGTGATTTCGTTTTCCTGCTCGGGAGCGCCCATGGCCGTCGTTGTCTGCATCGCCGGAAAAGAGGGCGCCCACAAGGTTTCCCCCTGTTTCCGATCCCGTTCCAGCGGGTCTTTTCTCTTGGGCGCGGAAAGGGTTTTGTCACGGTACTGGGTGAGGAATGCGTCGATATCCTCTTTGGCGCCCTTCTGCCGTTCTTTTTCCAGAATCGTCCCCATCAGGTACGCCCCCTCAAAATCCGCCCCGGTCAGAATTGCCCCCGTGAGGTCTGCCTTGTAGAGATCGGCTCCGGCCAGGTTGGCTCCGGTGAGATTGGCCTGATTGAGCTGTGCCTCTGCCAGGTCCGCCGTCTTGAGGCTGGCGCCCTGCAGGTTGGCCGCGCTGAGGTTGGCGCCCGCCAGATTAGCCCGATTCAGGTTGAGGCCGGCCAGGTCGGCGCCGGCCAGGTTGCAGCCGGGGCAACCGTTTTGTGCGATCAGGCGTTCAATCTCGGGGCTGGCGCCCGGGGGGATGGTCGTCGGAACCAGCGGTTTTTGCGGAACCATCACCCGCGCAGGTTGCGGGGCAGGCGGGGCAACGGGTTTCTCCGCGGGTGGCGCCGGTGGCGGTTCGGGCAGGACGGCGGGTGTCGATCTTGCCGGATCTGCCTGGGGAGTTTTCGCCTCCGAGGGCGGAAGTTCCGCCGGAACCGGGGCGGGGTTCGACGCGGTGGGTGGTTCAGGTTGGGGAGATGCTGCCGGTTCGGTCGGGCCGGGCTTCGGGGGAGGTGTCTGGGCCTCTATGGTTTCATGGGCAGGAGGCACGGGCGTGGCCGGTTCACTATTTCCCTGAAACGGAGGGGGCGCGGCAATCGGTGGCGGCAGGGGCTTTTCCGGCTCCTTCCTGGCATTTTCCGGGGGGGTGTAAGTGGTGCCTTCAAGGATTGCCCGCTCATGGTTGCTGTTGGCCAGGGAGGCGTTTTTAAGGTTGGCCCCCTTGAGAAAAGCGCCGGTGAGATCCGCCTTGTAGAGGTCAGCCTCCTCCAGGCTGGCGTTGGTCAGGTTTGCCCCGGTGAGATCCGCCGCCTTGAGGTTTGCGCCCTCCAGGTCGGCCTTCTCCAGATTAGCCCTGGAGAGATTTGCCCGTTCCAGAAGGGCGCCGGCAAGCTTTGCCCGGCGCAGATCAGCGCCGGAGAGATCGCATTCCACGCAGCGGTTGGTGGTTTTCAGGGTTTCAAGGGCTTTTTCGGTGTAGGCCGCGGCTTGGCGGGGTGAGGCAGTCAAGCAGAGAGAGCAGAACAACAGGGCGGCCGCAGGTGTTTTTCTGTTTGAATGTGCCAACGTTTTGTGCTCCCCCGGCCATCTTCATGATGGCGCAATGTGTGCTTGCTTATCCAGCCAGAATCTGATTACAACCCAGGGCCGGACTTTGTCAAGTCAAGATGCGGGTTCCTTGTGTCCGGAGGGGAGCTGCTGGCAGCGTAATTGCCGCTGGGCGCGTATTTTTTTTCCTGTTGGGCATGGATTTTTCGAGCAATCGGATGGTAAATTTGGTAGATAGGTGTTTCTTTAGATGTCTGAAATTTTTCACCAAAACAACGGGTTAGAGATACTATGCTGGTCAAGGACATTCTCGGAAACAACAGGTTTTCCTTCAGTTTTGAATTTTTCCCGCCCAAGGATGAGCCGGGCTGGGAAAATCTTTTTGCCAATATCTCCGACCTGATGCCCCTGAAGCCCGCCTATGTCAGCGTGACATACGGGGCGGGCGGCTCGACCCGGGATCGCACCCACAAGCTGATCGTCAGGATCCAGCAGGAAACCAGCCTCACCGTTGTCTCCCACCTGACCTGCGTTGGCTCAAACCGGACGGAAACAGGGGAGATCCTCCGCAATTATGCCGCAAGCGGGGTGGAGAATATCCTGGCCTTGCGCGGCGATCCTCCCAAGGGGCAGAGGGATTTCGTCCATCCCCCGGACGGCTTTGCCTATGCCGCCGATCTGGTTGCCTTCATCAAAAAGAACTTCCCGCACATGGGCGTCGGCGTCGCCGGTTTTCCAGAGGGGCATCCCGCCACCCCCAACCGGCTGCTGGAGATGGACTATCTCAAGGCCAAGGTTGACGCCGGGGCCGACTATATCGTGACCCAGCTCTTCTTCGACAATCGCGATTTCTATGATTTTCGCGACCGTTGTGCATTGGCCGGCATAACAGTGCCCATTATTGCCGGGCTCATGCCCATCACCACCAAGAGCGGGATGGTGCGCATGGCCGAGCTTGCCGCCGGGGCCAGGATTCCGGCCGCGTTGCTGCGTGCGCTGGATCGGGCCAGAAGCGATGAGCAGGTGGAAAAGGTCGGGGTGCACTGGGCCACCGAGCAGGTTCGCGATCTGCTGGACAACGAGGTGCGGGGCATCCATTTTTATACCCTGAACCATTCCCGCCAGGCTCTGGAGATCTACCAGGCCCTCGGCGTGGAGGATTCCATCCAACTGGGCGCGTGAGCCTGGGCTTTCAGCCTTTGTCTTCCTGGGGCCGAGGGGTCCACCATTTGAAGATGCCGTAAACGGACAGCACCAGATAGACCGAAAAAAGAAACGCTTCGGCCAGCATGCCCTTGTGGGAAAAGCTGACAATCCAGCCGAGATTGGCGATGGTCCAGATTACCCAGCCTGCCACATGTTTCTGCAGGTTGTAAAGGGTTCCCAGAATGCTGAGCCCGGTGAGAATCCATTCGAACATGGCAAGTCCTTCATCGGCGGGGCGTTGCGTTTGCCGCTGCGCTGCCGCTCTGGCTTTTTTGTTATGGGGGAAAGAGGGGTACGGCCCCAGCTTAAAGCCAAAGTGGGGGCTTAAGCAAGCATCAATCGTGAAAAAGGCGTGAAGCTGTGTTGTGCTTCGTGATAAATGACGTAATTTTATTGAGATAAAATCCCTCCCCGGGAGAAGACCACAAGGAGCAAGGTATGTCACAGGCTAAAAAAGGAGATAGCGTCAAGATCCATTATACCGGCACGCTGGAGGATGGAAAGGTTTTCGATTCCTCCGCCGGGCGCGATCCCCTGGGTTTCACCCTCGGCGGCGGTCAGGTAATCGTGGGCTTTGAAGAGGCTGTTTTGGGGATGGCCATCGGCGACAAGAAAAAGGTCACCATTCCTTCCCATAAAGCCTATGGCGAAAAGAATGAGGAGCTGGTTATCGAGGTGCCCCGCAATCAGGTTCCCCCGGATCTCAACCCGGAAGTGGATCAGAAACTG
>PHAW01000021.1 GCA_002841785.1 Deltaproteobacteria bacterium HGW-Deltaproteobacteria-3
GGCCGTGAAGGGGAAAACAATTTCATGAAGAAAGAACACGCGGTTATCATCCCGGTTATCCTGGCCGGCGGATCCGGCACCCGTTTGTGGCCTTTGTCCCGGGAATGCCATCCCAAGCAGCTCCTTGCCCTGGTCAACGACAAGACCATGCTCCAGAACACGTTGCTGCGGGTCCAGGGGTTGAAGGGGGTTGCCGCGCCCATCATCGTCTGCACCGAAGAGCACCGTTTTTTGGTGGCCGAGCAGGTTCGCGCCGTCGGCATCGCAGCGACGATCATCATTGAGCCTGTGGGGCGGGATACCGCTCCGGCTGTTGCCGTCGCCGCGCTGGAGGCGGTCCGGCAGGATGAAGACGCGGTTATCCTTGTCCTGCCCGCGGACCATGTCATCGGCAACGAGGCGGGTTTTGCCGAGGCCGTGGCCAGGGGGGCTTCATGCGCAGGGCAGGGGCGCCCGGTCACTTTCGGCATTGTCCCGCAGAGTCCCCATACCGGCTATGGCTACATCAAGAAGGGGGCGATGGCGGACGGGGAGAAACCGCCTGTTTTCACGGTGGCTTGCTTTGTGGAAAAACCCTCCCTGGAAAAAGCCCGGCAATATCTGGACCAAGGCTATCTGTGGAACAGCGGGATGTTTCTCTTCCAGGCCGCCGGATTCCTGGCAACCCTCAAGGAGTTTGAGCCGGGCATGGCCGATTGCGTGGCCCGGGCCTATGCTGCCCGCACCCATGACCTGGATTTTACCCGGCTTGATTCCGCGGCTTTTTCCGCCAGCCCCGCCAATTCCGTCGACTACGCAGTGATGGAGCGGGTTCGGGATACGGTGGTCGTGCCCCTGGATTGCGCCTGGAGCGATGTGGGCTCCTGGGAAGCGCTCTGGGAGATCGGCGAGCAGGACGAGAACGGCAATGTTTTCATCGGCAATGTCTTGGCCGAGGATGTGACCGGTTCGTATATCCATGCCGGAGACAGGCTTGTCGCGGCAATCGGGCTGAGCAATTACGTCATCGTCGAGACCAAGGATGCGCTGCTCGTCGCCGCCAAGGACCGGACCCAGGAGGTGAAGACCATTGTCAAACGGTTGACCATGGAGAAGCGGGAGGAGGTGCGGCTGCACAAAAAGGTCTTCCGTCCATGGGGATCGTATGAAGGCGTGGATAGCGGGGAGCGTTTTCAGGTGAAACGGATCATGGTGAACCCCGGCGCCACCCTGTCGCTGCAGCGGCATTTTCACCGGGCCGAGCACTGGGTGGTGGTAAAAGGCACCGCCCATATCACCAATGGCGATCAGTCCATCATCCTGACGGAAAATCAGTCCACCTATATCCCGCTTGGGGCAAAACACCGGTTGGAGAATCCGGGCACCATCCCCCTGGAGATCATCGAAATCCAGACCGGCAGCTATCTGGGCGAGGACGATATCGAACGATTCGAGGATCTGTACGGGAGGTGAATCGCGGTGTTTTCCCTGATGGGGAACATGAGACTCTCTTTCGGGAAAAGAATTTAAAAAACAGCAAGTTGCCTGCTTTTTTTTATTTGCACTTTACAGATAATGGGTATATCAACGTATGAGTTGCATGAGGGACATTGGGGGAGCCGGGTAGCGGAAGTGTTCATCTCTGCGAAAAGGTGAAGGGATGCAGCGAGTTGTGGTGCTCGGGGGGAGTGGTTTTGTCGGCAGGGCGCTGGTCCAACGCCTTGTGGGTGATGGTATTGAGACAGCCGTGCTTGCGCGGAGCGGATTTTCCGAAGCAGAACCCCCGGGCGTCCGGTTTCTTTCCGGCGATATCGGCGATGCGGATTTTTTGAAAAATTCCCTGGCCGGATATGACACCGTATTCCATCTTGCCTCCAAGTCCGGCATCTGGGGGGATAAAAACGAGTATTACACAACCAATGTCGCCGGCACCCAGAATGTTTTAGACGCCTGCCGGGCAAACAGCATCGCCGCTCTTGTCTTCGCCAGCACGCCCGGGGTTGTTTACCAGAAAGATGACCTGTGCGGGGTGAACGAACGCACGCCCTATGCCCGGAAGTTTCTTTGTGACTATGTCCGGACCAAAGCCCTTGCCGAGCAAATGGTTCTGGCGGCCAACTCCGAGGGGTTCAAAACCATCGCCCTGCGTCCTCACCTGATCTGGGGGCCGGGAGATTTCAACCTTATCCCCCGTCTTCTCGGCCAAGCCAGATGCCGACTGTTGAAGCGGATCGGGGACGGCCATAATCTTGTGGATGTCACCTACATCGATAATGCCGTGGATGCCTTTGTTCTGGCGGCAAAAAACCTGCATGGCCCGGCCACCGGGGCAGGCAAGCCGTATTTTATCTCCCAGGGTGAACCGGTCAATCTCTGGAACTGGCTCAATAAGTTTTTTCGGCGGCTTGATATTCCCATTGTCGAGGAAAGCATCCCTTTTAAAAAAGCGTACTTGCTGGGAATGCTCATGGAAAAGGCTTTTTCCCTCGCCCGGATCAAGCGGGAGCCCTGCATAACGCGCTTTCTCGCCGTGCAACTGGCAAAATCCCATTGGTTTTCCATTGAAAACGCCAACCGCGACCTCGGGTATTTCCCCCGGGTGTCGACGGCGGAAGGAATCAACACCATCCTGCAATGGGTCAACAAGCACGAACTGTGATTTTTCTTCTTTCCCCTCCTTCCCTCTGTGAATCTCTTGCAAGGTTGCTGAACCGTTGCGGCAAAACAACCTGGCCGTTTCGTCTGACCGGAACGGCCGAACGCAGCCAGGCAGGCACCTCCACGATTGTGCAGGGTATTTTTTAACGGCTTCTAAAAATATCTTGCGGATACGCTCTATTTTTCATAATGTGACCGCCTGGTCATATTATGGATACCCAACTTGTGCAGCCCAAACAAACCTTCATGAACCTGGCGCCGGAAAAGCGCGAGAGCATCGTGCGTACGGCGGCCGCCGAGTTTGCCGAACAGGGGTACCAGCGGGCAAGCCTCAATAATATCGTCAAACAATTGGGGATATCCAAGGGTTCGCTCTACCAGTATTTCGACAACAAGGAAGCCCTGTTCCTGCATGTATTTGATCATTTTACCCTGCAGGTGAAACAGTATGTCAAGGCATCGGTTACGGGCAACGGCCGGGATGATTTTTTTGGTGTGGCCCGGCAGGTGTTGCTCGCAGGGATAGCCTTCATCGATACCCATCCGGAATATTTCCAGGTGTACCTCAAGGTGCTGTTCGAGCGGGATGTGCCGCGCCGGGAAGAACTGGTGGCCAGGGTTCGCCTCTTTTCCCTGGAATATTTCGGGCCGCTGGCGGACCGGGCCATGCTCCAGGGGATGTTGCGCCGCGATATCCCGGCGCGGAAGGTGGTTTTTATCCTGGATGCGATGCTGGACCGCTTTCTGCAAGGATATGCCCAGCCGCATCTCGACGGGGGGCTGGCGCTGGCCGGGATGTCCGCCGACCGGCTCCATGATGAGATTGACAGCATGGTTGCTGTGCTGCGCACCGGGTTGCAACCATCAGATATGGGAGAGTAGGCAATGGAACAGATGGTGGTGGCGGCAGGGCTGGGCGATATCCTGGAGAAGGTCAGGGCAGGGGAGCGGCTCAGCGTTGCGGACGGGGTGAGGTTGTACAAAACGAATGATATCCTGGCGGTGGGCTATCTGGCCAACCTGGTGCGGGAGCGGCTCAACGGCGACCGCGCCTATTTCATCTACAACCAGCACATCAACTACTCCAATATCTGCACCAATCTGTGCAAGTTCTGCGCCTTCGGCAAGGACAAGGAATCGCCCCAGGCCTATGAGATGACCGTGGAGCAGGTCAAGGCCAAGGTGCGGGAGCGGCTGGCCGAGCCCATCACCGAGGTGCATGTGGTGGGCGGCATTCACCCGGATCTGCCGTATCAGTACTATCTGGACATGCTGCGCGGCATCAAGGAGGTGCGGCCCGAGATCCACATCCAGGCCTTTACCTGCGTGGAGATCGCCCATCTGGCCGGGCTTGCCGGAAAGTCGGTGCCCGAGACCCTCAAGGAACTGGTCGTTGCCGGGCTTGGTTCGATCCCGGGCGGCGGGGCCGAGGTGTTCAGCCCCCGGATCAGGCAGCGGACCTGCGAGAAGAAGCTTTCCGGCGAGGGCTGGCTCGAGGTTGCCAAGGCCGCCCATCGCATCGGACTCAAAAGCAACGCCACCATGCTCTATGGGCATATCGAAACCATGGAGGAGCGGGTCGAGCATCTTGCCGCCCTTCGGGAAGCCCAGGATGAAACCGGCGGCTTTCTCACCTTCATCCCCTTGGCTTTTCATCCCAAAAACACCGAGCTGCACGAGCTGGCCAAGACCACCGGGATCGACGACCTCAAGAACATTGCGGTGGCCCGCTGTTTTCTCGACAACTTTCCGCACATCAAGGCCTACTGGGTGATGATCGGTCCCAAGCTGGCCCAGATTGCCCTCTCCTTCGGCGCCGACGATGTGGACGGCACGGTCAAGGAGGAGCTGATCACCCACATGGCCGGCGGCGAGGCGGGCGGAGCCATGGCCGACACCGAGCTGATCCGGTTGATCCGGGATGCCGGACGGCAACCGGTGGAGCGGGATACCCTGTACAACGTCATTAAAGAGTATTGAGCACCATGGACATCAAGCGGATTACGGAAAAGTCCCTGGCCGGCGAGCGGATTACCGCAGAAGAGGGCGTGGCGCTTTTGGCACACGGCGATCTCCATCAACTGGGTTTCCTGGCCAATGCCATCCGCAGGCGAAAGCATCCGGAGCCCATGGTCACCTATGTGGTCGACCGCAACATCAATTACACCGATATCTGCATCTCCGCCTGCAAGTTCTGCGCGTTTTTCAAGGCGCCGGAAGATCCGGCCGGGTCGGTGCTCTCCTTTGCCGAGCTTGGGGAGAAGATCGAGGAAACCAAAGCCTTGGGCGGTACTCAGATTTTGCTCCAAGGGGGGCTCCATCCGGACAAGCCCCTGGAGTTCTATGAGGAGATGCTCCGCTTCATCAAGGGGCACGGGATCCATATCCACGGGTTTTCCCCGCCGGAGGTCTGCCATTTCGCCACCCTGTCCTCCCTGCCGGTGCGGGAGGTTCTGGTCCGTCTGCAGCAGGCCGGGCTTGATTCCATCCCCGGCGGCGGAGCGGAGATCCTCTGCGACCGGGTGCGGCAGGAAACCGCGCCGCGCAAATGCTTGACCGATGCCTGGCTCGGGGTCATGGAAGAGGCGCACGGTTTGGGGATGCGCACCACCGCGACCATGATGTTCGGGCATCTGGAAACCCAGGCCGAGCGGGTTGAGCATCTTGCCAGGGTGCGCGACCTGCAAGACAAGACCGGCGGGTTCACCGCCTTCATCCCCTGGCCTTTTCAGCCCGACAACACGGCGCTGGCCCATCTGCCCAAAACCACCGCCTTTCAGTATCTGAAGATGCTGGCGCTTTCGCGGATCTTTCTGGACAATATCGACAACATCCAGGCCTCCTGGGTGACCCAGGGGCCGAAAATCGCCCAGCTCTCCCTCTTTTTCGGGGCCAACGATTTCGGCAGCACCATGATCGAGGAGAACGTGGTGGCCGCGGCCGGGGTGGGATTCCGCCTCTCCGAGCAGGAGATCCGCACCCTGGTGGAAGGCGCCGGCTGTGTGCCCAGGCAGCGCAGAATGGACTATACCTTGGTGTAACATGCAGGAATACCCTCGCTATCTCTACCGGGCGTCCTTTGTCGTCACGGGCAATGGCCCGGCCATCGCCGACGGCGCGGTGCTCACCGAAAACGGGCTGGTGGCGGCGGTGGGACCGTATGCCGCCCTGAAGGATGTTGATGCCCAGTTGGAGGAGTATGACGGCCACGTCATTACTCCTCCCCTGGTCAACTGCCACGCCCATCTCGAACTCTCGTATCTGGCCGGCCTGAGCGGGGATTCCCCGACGCCCGGCGATATGACCGGCTGGATCAGGGGGCTGCTCGCCGCCCGGGCTGAAACTCCCGATCCGGAAATAGTGCATGATGCCGCGCGCATGGGGCTGGCCCGCCTCTATGCCGGGGGGTGCCGGGCCGTGGCCGATATCGGGAACCTGGGGGATAGCCGTTTGCTGGGGGAGGGCTTCAAGACCGAGGTGCTCTTTTTTCTCGAACTGCTGGGGTTGTGCGGCCCCTCCGAGGATGCGGCCCTGGCAGCCTTGGCCGGAACCGGCAACGATGTGTGTTGTATCCCCCATGCCCCGTATTCGGCAGGCCCTGCGTTGATCCGGGCCTTGAAAAAACGGGCGGGAAACGGCCTGTTTCCCATGCATGTGGCGGAGTCTGCCCAGGAGATCGAATTCTTGCGCACCGGCACCGGTCCGTTTGCTGATTTCCTTGCCGAACGGGGGGTGGAGGTTGCATCCTTTGCCGTTCCGGGCATGGGCGCGGTCCGCTATCTGGATTCCCTTGGGGTGTTGGACAAGCACACTCTGTGTGTCCATGGCGTTCATGTTGAGGATGAAGAGATTTCCCTCCTGGCCCTCCATGGGGCTGCTGTGTGCTTATGTCCCGGCAGCAACCGGTTCATGGGGGTGGGGAGTGCGCCGGCGCACAAGATGCTTGCCCAGGGCATCCGACTGGTGCTGGGCACGGACAGTCTGGCCAGCAATCCACAGCTCAACCTCTGGCGGGAAATGCAGGTGTTGCGGGAAGACCATCCGGATTTCCCGCCCGAGGCGGTTTTTGCCATGGCTTCAATAAATGGCGCGCGTCTTCTCGGCATGGAGAACAGACTCGGCGTTGTCGCTCCAGGGGTTTCCTCCTCGCTGCTGGCGGTGCGCTGCCCGGCAAAAACAGAGGCTGAAGTCCTTGAGTATCTCACCTCGGCAGGCACGGAGATTCGTCTTGAATGGCTTGAGTAACGGAGTGAAGATCACGGCCAGAATCGGGATGGTCAATTACATCAACACCGCGCCCCTGTATGAGGTGTGGCGCCGGACCGTGCGGCGAGCGGACTGGCGGATTACCGAGGCGCCCCCCTCGGTGCTCAACCGCATGCTGCACGAAAACGAGCTTGATCTCGGCTTTGTCTCCTCCCAGGAATATGCCTTGCATCCCGGGGAGTACCGGATAATGAGCGATCTGTCCATCTCGTCCACCGGGCCGGTGGGAAGCGTTTTTCTCTTTTCGGAACTGCCCATTGCCGGCCTGGATGACCAATTGGTTCTGCTCAGCTCCCAGTCCCAGACCTCGGTGAGTCTGGTGAAGATCATTCTGGAGGAGTTCCACCAGATTCATCCCCGCTATCGCAGCGGCTTGGCCAGCGAGCTGGATCCGGGCGCGGAAAGGCCTGCAGCGGTGCTGGCAATAGGCGATGAGGCCTTGCGGCTGGCAGTGGAAGAGCGATATCCCCACCGGCTGGACCTTGGCGAGGCGTGGCAGGAGCATACCGGCCTGCCGTTTGTCTTTGCGGTCTGGGGTGTGCGGGGGGATTTTTGCCGCGAGGAACCGGACACCGTCCTTGCCGTCTATCAGGAGCTGCACCGTTGCCTGCGTGAAGGAAAGGAGCGGCTGCCAGAGATCAGCGCCATTGTGGCCAAGCGGGTTCCCATGGACGAGGCGGCATGCTATCGCTATCTCCGGGGGATTGAGTATGACCTGGGCAGTGAAAAGCAGGAGGCGCTGAGGCGATTTTTCGAGTATCTTATCAAACGCGGGGAGGTCCCTGCGTCGGCGCTTCCCCTCAATGTTTGCGGAAAACAGTAGGCATATGAAGAATCCAGACGAAAAGAAGAAATTTGTTCAGAAAAAGTTTTCCGCAATCAGCGGGAAATACGACTTTCTCAATTCGGTGTTGAGTTTCCAGATCGACCGGTATTGGCGCTGGGTCACCACCCGGGAATTGAAGGAGTTCCCCAAGGGCGTGGTGCTCGACCTCTGCGCCGGAACCCTGCCCCTTTCCCTGGAGTTGACCCGGCAGGCCAGAGAGCGCCGGGTGCTGGCCGTGGATTTTTGTGAGGATATGCTGCGGGCCGGAATGCTCCATCTTCCCGCCGACGGCCGGAAAGAGCGGATCGGGCCGGTGTGCGGGGACGGGGAGCAGATTCCCGTGCGGACCGGTACGGTATGGGGAGTCACCGTGGCCTTCGGGGTGAGGAATCTGGCGAGAACCCAACAGGGGTTGAACGAGATGCACCGGGTGCTCAAGCCCGGCGGCAAGCTGCTGATCCTCGAGTTTTCCAGGCCGCAAAACCCGGTGATCAAGCCTCTTTATAATTTTTATCTCAACCGGGTATTGCCGAAGATTGCCGGGCTTGTTTCCGGCGATACCGAGGCCTATGAGTATCTGGCCAGCTCCATCGCCGAATTCTATGCCCCGGAAGAACTGCTCTCCATGATGCAACAGGCCGGATTCGCCGCCACCTACCATCGGCCGCTGACCTTCGGGGTGGTGACGGTCTATGTGGGAGTGAAGTAACGATTCAGAGGTTATTCTTGTTTCCCGGCTCAAGCCGGATAGGTGCGGGTGAAATGAAAAAAATAGTTCTGGCCATAACCGGCGCCACCGGGGCGGTCTATGCCCTGGAGTTCCTCAAGATCTGCCAAGGGCTTGAACTTGAGGTGCATGGACTTCTCTCCGAGGCGGGCGCGCAGGTGTTGGGGCTGGAACTCGGGATGTCCCGCACGGATCTTGACCCCTATGTGGCCAAGTGGCATGATGTGCATGATTTTGCCGCGCCCATGTCCAGCGGCTCCAGCGATTTTTCCGGCATGGCTGTCCTGCCCTGCACCATGGGGAGCCTTGCCGCCATAGCCAACGGCGTCTGCGGCAACCTGATCCACCGGGCTGCGGATGTCATGCTCAAGGAGCGGCGCCCCCTGGTGCTGGCGGTGCGGGAAACCCCCTTGAACAGAACCCATCTTGCCAATATGTTGCAGGCGCACGAGGCTGGAGCCATTATCTGTCCGCCCATGCCCGCCCTGTATCACCGGCCCCGGAGCATCGAAGAGATGGCCCGTCAGTATGCGGGTCGGGTGGCGGGACTGCTTGGCATCGAGGTTGAGGGGCTTGCCAGATGGCAGGGGCTTCCTCCGGAACACGAGGCATGATAACGGAACACGACCGGCGTGTGGCCGGAGAGGGATGGCGATGCTGCACAAGGTGAAAACCCTGCTTGAGATGATCAAGTTCGGGCATACCATTTTTGCCCTGCCCTTTGCCTTGATCGGGGCATTTCTGGCAAAACGTGGGGTTCCCGAGGCCGCCACATTCGGTTGGATTATCCTGGCCATGGTTGGCGCCCGGACTGCGGCCATGGGCTTTAACCGTATTGCCGACCGGAAGTTTGATGCGGCCAACCCCCGCACCGCGGATCGGGCTATCCCGAGCGGCGCGGTGGGGCTGGCGGAAGCCTGGGCCATGGTTTTTCTCTTCACCGTGCTCTATTTTGTCGCCTGCTATCAGCTCAACCCGCTTACCCTGAAGCTGTCTCCCTTTGCGCTGGCCCTTACCTTTCTCTATTCCCTGACCAAGCGCTTCACCTGGCTCTGCCATGTGGTCCTCGGTGTTGCCCTGGCCTTTTCTCCCTTGGGCGGCTGGGTCGCAGTCAAAGGGAACCTTTTTGACTTCCCGGTTGTCCTTTCACTTGGGGTGCTTTTCTGGGTGGCGGGGTTTGATACGGTGTATGCCTGTCTCGATGCCGATTTTGACCGGCAGGCAGGGCTCTATTCCCTGCCGTCACGATTTGGCCGGGAAAAAGCATTCAGGCTCGCGGTTTTTTTTCATGGCGTGGCCTTTCTTTTGTTTATTCTCACAGGTATACTGTCCGGGCTGAATTTTTATTATTATCTTGGAATTGCCCTTACGGCAGGAGCCCTTTTCTATCAGCATATTGTCGTCAATCCCAAGGATCTGTCCCTGATTCAACTGTCATTTTTTACCATGAACGGACTGATCAGCCTTACCTTGTTTGTGGCAACCTGGCTTTCGTTGGTCGTTTGACCGGAAAAATCTCATACTCAAAGGAACTGTCATGCAATTTGGAAAATTTCATAAAGCCGTTCTCGTTTTGGTCGCCTTGGGGGCCACGGTTGTTTTTGCAACCAGCGTCTGGTCCAAGCCGGAAAAAAAGACGGAGGAGGTTGCGGTCCTTGTCAATGGCGAACCCATTGTTGCCGCAGCGGTGCAGGGTGAGATAAACGGTATTCTGGGCCGTTTTCAGGCACAGGGCAGCACGCCCAGCGAGACCGAGATGGCTTCGCTCCGGGAATCCGTTCTTGACAAGATGATCAAGCTCGAACTGCTTGGCCAGGAGAGCAAAAAAGCCGGGATTGCGGTGAGCGCCACCGATATTGATACCGAGCTGAAGGGATACAAGAAGGGATTTGCCGACGATAAGGCCTTTGCCAAGGCCCTCGGCGAAGCAGGAATCACCGAGACGGAGCTGCGCAAGCAGATCGGCAAGAATCTCGCCATCCAGAAATTCATCGACACCAAGTTCAAGGGCAAGGTCCAGATAACCGAGCAGGAGGCCAAGGATTTCTATAACGGCAATCAGGACAAATTCGCCCAACCGGAAATGGTTCATGCCCGTCATATCCTGATTAACGCAAAAGAAACAGAGGCCAAGGCGGATAAGGATCGCAAGCGGGCAAAACTTGTCCAGATACAAAAGCAACTGAAGGGCGGCGCCAATTTTGCCGATCTGGCCAAGCAGTTTTCAGATTGTCCGAGCAAGGAGCGGGGGGGAGATCTGGGATTTTTCCCCAGAGGACAGATGGTAAAACCCTTTGAGCAGGCTGTTTTTAAAATGATGCCCGGCGATGTCAGTGACATCGTGGAAACCGAATTCGGCTATCACCTGATCAAGCTTGAAGAAAAAAAGCCCGCCAAGACGGTGAGTTTTGATGAAGCAAAGGCAAAGATTACCGCCTATCTGACCCAGGAGAAGGTTACAGCCAATATCGAGGCCTTTCTTACGGCGGCCAAAAGCAAGGCAACCATCAAGATGGTACCCCCCAAGGCAAAAAAATAACCGTCGTTCACAGTTCAGGATGAGAAAGGGGCCATGGTTTGCTGCAAACCATGGCCCCTTTTGTTTGTTCTTTACAAAGAAGGGGGAAGAAGCGGGGTGGGACAATCCGCCTTAGTCCTGCTGGAATAATCGTCTAAAAGGATGGATCGCTGCAGTAGAGTTTGCGGAATTTTTCCATTTCCTGTTGGATCTCCGGCGCGAGATCAAGATCGTAGCGGGCAACATATTCAGCCGCCATGCGGTGGGTATTGAAAATTGGGCAGTTGAGCGTGAGGTTGGCGATGCATTTGTCGATATACTGGTCATGCAGGGCTGGATCATAAAACAGCCGCAGCATTTCCGGGAAAACGGTATAGAATGAGGCGGAGTCTTCGTTGTAGAGCAGGGATGAGGGGTGTTCGCTGAAATGCTCGGAGGAGACCGACTCTTCATAGCCGAATTTCCAGCCGGTCTGTCCGTCGTGATACCCTTCAACCCACCAGCCATCCATAATGCTGACGTTGGGCACGCCGTTCATGGCAGCCTTCATCCCGCTGGTGCCGCTGGCTTCCAAGGGGCGCTTGGGGCTGTTCAGCCAGGCGTGGGAGCCGGCGACCATCATTTTGGCCAGATGCATGTCATACCCCGGAATGAAGATCAGTTTGGCCAGGCCATTACTTTTCAGGTACAGCTCTTCCTGGACTGCCAGAACGTTTTTGATCAGATCCTTGCCCGGTTCGTCCGAAGGGTGGGCCTTGCCCGCATAGATGAAATTCACCGGCCAGTTGTTTTCGGTGATCATTGCCGCCAGCCGGTCGATGTCTTCAAAGATCAGGTCTGCCCGTTTGTAGGTGGAAAACCGGCGGGCAAAACCCAGGGTGAAGGTCGAGTGCGCAAGGGTGGCCTCTTTTTCGCTGCGATAGGAAAGGTAGTTGGGCGGATCAATCCAGGTCGCCAGGCGCTGATTGCGATGGGTGATCAGCATCCGGTTGACATACTCCACCAGGATTTTTGTGTCCGTGCGCCATGCCTGCTCAAAATAGGTGCGGAATTTTTTGTTTCCGTGCAGGGGGGCCGCCTTGGCAAAAACACTGGGGTCTTTCCGCCAATTGCGCAGCTCGGGAAAGGTGTCGTACAGTTCCGCCTTGGCATCGCTGGTCCAGGTGAGATGATGCACCCCGTTGGTGATCGCCGTGATCTTGTCCGCATATTGCGGGAACTGCTTCTGGGTTACCTCTTTATGGAGACGGCTGACGCTGTTGGTGGCCCGGTTGAGCTTCATGGCCATGGCGGTGAAATTGTAGACGGAATGGTTGTGCTCTTCCAGGGCCAGAAGATTAAGAACGCGCTTGCAGAATGGGCTGATTAAATCCTCGTACACGGAAACATTGAACCGGTCATGTCCTGCAGTAACCGGGGTGTGGATGGTAAAGACAATCCGCTTGGCGACTTCCGCCGCGGCAGCGAGGATACTGTGATCCGTGGCCTTTTTTTCATACTGGGGGCCATGTTTTTTTTCCAGGAGTTTGGCGATCAGGGAGAGTATCACGCCTACCCCGTGCTGTTCGTTCAAGTGAATGGTGCGGGAGGTGATACCCAAGGCCTCCATGGCTGGGATAACCCCCAGACCCAGCAGCCTGCGCTGGGTTGCTTTTACCTTTTCCGAACTGCTGTCGTATAGTTGTTGGGCTGCGTCTTGGATCCAGGAAGGGGACTGCGGGGTCTGGTAATCAAGCAGGATTTCCGGCACGAAAAAATCGAGGGTTTCGTTCAGTTCCATCTTGAGCCAGATTTGGGCGCAGGCAACGGATTGCGTTCCTGCATGATCATAAAAAGGAACTTCGATGGTCAGAGGTTGGGTCGGGATTTCCGGGTCGTGCAGCAGATACAGCCCCGGGGTGTTTTTCGGTTCCCATTGGGAGGCCCAGGCCACCTGTCCGATTTTTGAGTCGACCATCTGGGAGAAATATCCCTTCCGGTAGAGCAGGGAAACTCCGGCCACTGGAATTTTGCAGTCTGCGAAGCTTTTCAGGGTGTCTCCCGCAAGGATGCCGAGCCCGCCGCTGTAGTTGGGGATCTTGACGGGGCCTTGCAAAAAAAGCTGCACAAAACGATTGATGGCTTCTTCCGGATGTTCCGTTATTTCAAGTCGATTGAGTGTGTTGCGCACAGGGTGGAACACATCGAGATCAGCCCCTATTTCCATGGAGATGTAGGTGACGGATTCGCCGGTCGGCGAGGTGAGGGACTGCCAGACCGAGTCAAGAACCTTTTGGGAAATACCGAAAAAAGTGCCGAATTTGTTGGTGGCGATCATCTCCCGGAGATGGTGTTTGTCCTCCGGGGGAAAATGGACCTTGGGCGCCGTTGATTGTGTGGGGCTTTTTTTGCTGTGGGGGGGGAGGGAGGATTTCATCGGTTAACACGGCTCGCCGAAATACATAGTTCGGATTTTTGTTGGGAACGATCAAGAGAACGGAAAGTCAAAAATACTTTCCGCAGTGTTCAGTCAACCTGTTACCTATCATGTGTTCTCTGGGCCATGCAAGTGAATTATGCGGGCGTGCGGAGGTGCTTTGGCGGCTCACAAAGGGCAGAGTAAGCGTATTGTACCCTTTTTGGCGATGTAAGGCGCTGAATAAAAAAAACACATTGAAAATTAATAAAGAATTCAGTATGATTTTTCAGTTTATTGAATTATATAGACATTGATAAGGAGTTGTTTTCATATAAAAATCTGTCACAAGATGTATTTGGAGGAAGGAGAAAAAAATGAAAAGAGGAATTCTGCAGTATTTGGCAATGGCGTGTGTTGTTGTCTCCCTTTCCCTTTTGTCTGGCGGGTGCGCCAAGAAAAAGGTGCAGAGCGATAAGGACATGGCCGCGGGCACTGGCGCTGGCATTGGTGCTGGCGTCGCTGTCGGTCAGGAAGAGTCTCTTGCTTCAAAATGGATTGGTGGCGACAGTGGCGCCGTTCTGGAAGGCCGGACCACCGCTCCGATGCTGCCCATCTATTTTGACTTTGACAAATCCGATATCCGGGCCGACCAGAAGGACCGTATCAAGAAAAATGGCGAGCTGTTGATCGGTTCTCCCCAGGTTCGTGTCCGGGTTGAGGGCAACACCGACGAGCGCGGCACCAACGAGTACAACATGGCCCTCGGCGAGAGACGTGCCGTGACCGCGGTGAAGTATCTCGTGAATATGGGCGTTGCGGAAGGCCGGATTGACACCCTCAGCTTTGGCGAGGAGAAGCCCCTCAACCTCGGTCATGATGAAATGGCTTGGTCGCAGAATCGTCGTGATGAC
>PHAW01000022.1 GCA_002841785.1 Deltaproteobacteria bacterium HGW-Deltaproteobacteria-3
CTATTTCATCGGCAGCAATCAGGAGCTGATCATGAAATACTCGCAGCAGGCCATTATCGGGGTGCTGATCCTTTCCGCCCTGCTCATCTTCGTCTACGTCAAGCTGCAACCCAAAAAGTGTGAAAAGCGGAGTTGAAAAAAAACGTGGGCAGCCCAAAGGGTGCCCACGTTTTTCGGCCAATCCTGCATGTACCGTTCGCGGTGAGCCCGTCGAACCGTGATTCATCTGCCACTGCTGGCCTTCGACAGGCTCAGGCCGAACGGGACCTGGCGAAACAATCTGCTAGCGCCCCTTGACGAACATGTCGGTATAGGGCCAGTCCGCAATCCCCCCTTCCAATATCTGTAGCCGGTTCTCAGGCACCCCTTTGCTCTGCAAATATTCGTAGCTGTTCTTTGCTCCGCTTTTGCCGCGGGGGCAGAGCACCACCACCGGCGCCTTGCTCCCGTTGATGGCAGGCAATGCCTTGTTCAGGCGACCTTTTTCCTCGTCGCTTTTGGCGGGAAAGGCGTTGGTTTCGATGGAGCCGGGCAGATGCTGCT
This sequence comes from Deltaproteobacteria bacterium HGW-Deltaproteobacteria-3, assembly GCA_002841785.1. Lineage (GTDB taxonomy): Bacteria > Desulfobacterota > Desulfobulbia > Desulfobulbales > Desulfurivibrionaceae > Thiovibrio. The sequence continues at coordinate 544 of PHAW01000022.1, forward strand.
TGGCAAAGTCGGCGGCGGGCTGGATATCCACCATGATTACCTCCTGTTTTGCATCCAGCATCTTTTTGAGATTGGCCGGAGCGATGTAGTTGGTCGCCAGGGCGGGAGCGGCAGCCAGCAGGGTAAAGGCCAGGGACAGTGCGATTCGTTTGAGCATGGTATTCCTCCGTGTTGGTTATGAATATGGGGCAATGTGAGGATATGTTTTTACCAGCAGGGAGGAGGGGTTGGCCAATAGGTAATAACGAAATAACTATCCGTTATTTATTGGGAAAAGGAATGATACACCGCAAGCGCGGTGGTTCTCGTCAAGGTTGCCCAGGAGGCATTTCGGTATTTTTTCTGTGTTGTGGTTGATGCGGAGGTTTGCTAGGGTGATTCATTCGGGTTCTTCGGGGGGGGGGGGGCGATCAGGTAAATTTGGATGAATATCCGAAAAGCTGATGTCGCTCTCTGCTTTGTCCGTCAAGGCGGAAAAAATTGGGGAGTGTCCCGAATTTCCCAGAGATAACACCCGGAAAACAGGAAATAATTAGCATTGCGCCATGGCATCACAGAGAAGTTTGATTGAATCAAGGCCCAATAAGGCACTTCAGGCGACGCCCAAAAGCGGTGCGCCTGAGCTTTTGCGTTAGCCAACACAAGGAGCACCTTGGACAAATTTGTCTACATCGATGAATCCGGAAGCCCAATTCTTGATAAGGATTACTATGTTCTTTCTGCGTGTTTTATCAGTCATGATAGTCTTGACAAGACACTTGATCGACGGAACCAAATTTCAAGGGAACACTTTTCCGGATCAGAGATTAAATCCAGCAGTATTGGAGGAAATTTTCAGAGACGTAAAAATGTTGCTCAATCCCTATCAGGTCTCGATGCACGGTTCGAAGTACTTGTAATCAAGAAGGAGCGCCTCGCCGAAAACGGTGGATTCAGATTCAAGAAATCTATGTACAAATACTGCCAGCGCAGGCTGTTTCAAAAGATTTATCGAGGATTTGATAATATTGGCGTCATAGTTGACTCATTTGGAGATAGCGAATTCAGAGCAGGTTTTGAAAAATACATAGACAGGCACTACCAACCCACACTTTTTAGCAGCAAGAGCTTAACTTTTGCAACTCCCACCGAGCAACCACTACTACAACTTTCCGATTTTGTGGCAGGGACCGTAAGGCGCTATTTCAACCGTGATGATGACCCCTCTGCTTTTAACTTCCTGAAAAGCATCATCAATAACTTAGAGATTTGGCCACGGGCAGTAGATGATGAATCCATTATTTCACCCGATGAGGAACTAGACACCCTAGTCAGAAATCACTGTGCACATGTTGCCGAAGAGTACCTAGTTAGCAACAAGGATCCCGTCCTATCTGAGGCCGTTGAGTTCCTCTTATACAGCTCAGCAGCCGACAATGCCGGATTCATATTCGGAGACTTGATTCTCGAACACTTGCAACAGATGGGGCTGGTAGGCCACGAACGAGACAAAGGCTGGTTGCGCCAATCTGTCATCGCACCACTACGAGAAAATGGCGTCCTGATAGCCGCCTCCAGAGAAGGTTACAAAATCCCAGAGAACCTTGATGATCTTGATCACTTCGTCAAATTTGTGAGCAACAAGACAATCAGATATCTTGAGAGAGTTGTGATGATGCGAGATTCGATCTACTATGGAACAAAATTGCGACATGACATGCTTGTTTCTTCACCAGAGTTACAGAAACTCCTCAGGCCATTAGCAGTGAATAATGGTTAGCTGGCGAACAAAACACTGCAGTTGACGCCCTGACTCGCGAAAGAAATTAGGTACACTCCCTAGTTTTTCCTTGCCGCATGTCCTCAAGCTGAAAAGGCAAGGGCGTAGCGACCTTAGAGGATCAAGCGGATCAAGCGGGACGTTGCTTGCTAATTAGCTATTGCCGGGGGAGATTAGTGCGGCCGCGGGGTCAGGCTTGACTTACTGCTATTTTCCTGGGATGGATGCCCGACGAAAACATCCGGGCATGGCGTATTTAATCGCCGGGGCAATAACTATCCCAAAGCGCCACATCTGTGCGCAAAATGGGGCCGGAGCCCGTTATTGTTTTCTTTTGCCCGTCGCTTGGTGTTGCCCCCCCTGGCCGCTTAGCCTTCCCCGTATATCCTATCAGTGAAAGGAGTTCGCCATGCTCACTCGACGCAGCCTGATCAAAATGTTGTGCGCGCTTCCTTTTGTCGCTGGTCTGCCAAGGATCGGGGGCGCGCAAAATATCGTCGATCTCTCGCAGTTGCGGGCGGGGTACGCGCAGCGTTTGAAAAAAATTCTTGCCGCCGGCGAGTTGCCCTATATCGATATAGAGAGTTCCTGCAATTCCAGGAAGCTGGACCTCGATTTTGTCGCAAAAAGCATGGATCGGCTTAACATCGGGTTGATGGCGCTTTCCGCGGATATCGGCAAGGGGCAGTTTGGGGAAGGCGTTCGTTTCGATACCTTGTCGGAGCGGTTGCTCGCCGGGTATCCGGATCGATTCATCCCCGTGGGCAATGGGGGGCAACCTCCGGCATTGACAGAGGCGACGAACGAATTCCTCGACGCTCAGGAAGCGGCTGTCAGGGCAAAGCAAATCATGCTTCTGGGCGAGTTTGAATTCCGCCACTACCCTTCACCCAGACAAGTAAAACGCAATGAAATGGATCGTGACGTCCACGTCCCTCTTGACGGGCCGATAGGCCATCGTGTGTTTAGCCTGAGTGAAAAAACAGGCGTTCCGTTCCAGATTCACTATGAGGTGGAAGATGAACTACTGGCGCCGCTTGAAAATATGCTGGCCCAGTATCCGAAGGCCAGGGTGATCTGGTGTCATCTGGCCCAAATCCGCTACATCGAACGCGCCCCACGCTATACGCCGGGGTATGTCGAGGGCTTGCTCAAGCGGTTCCCGAATTTGTATTTCGATACCGCGTTTGGCGGCGTAAATTCGCGGTACCCCCTCAGTGGCCAGCGGCATGCGCGGATCTGGGCAGACGATGGCAGTCTTTATCCTGAATGGCTCGACCTTCTTGTCGCCTATCCGAAGCGATTTTTGTCAGCCCTGGATTTGGGTGGAGACCGCTTTGACCGGATTGCCGAATACGACCAAAACCACAGGAATTTCTTGAAGCGCCTGCCGACTGAGACGCAACATCAAGTGGCATACCGGAGCGCGTGGTCGCTCTTGTTTGCCGAGGAATTCGCTTGAACAGCCGCGCAGGTTGGGTAGAGCTTTGCGAAACCCAACGATTTTGCTCGGCAAGCAGGCGATGATGCCCTTTTTTGCCGATGGTATTAACGTTGGGTTGTGTTCCTCTCCCCAACCTGCCGATCCACTTGGCCGCCCTGTTTTTTCAGCGCCGTAGATCCTCAAGCCGAAAAGCCAAGGGCGTAGCGACCTTGACCAGCAACTCCCGGCAGTATGAGCAGGCGCGGCAGTTCTTGTCGCACCCTGTAAGCCTGGCCCAAAAATCTGCAGGCAATTCCGCATTGGCCACATAGAGCCGCTTGGCCAGCCATTCCATGGTGTCCATCAAATCCAGCAGGTTTCCCTCATATCGCCGGTTCGCATAGGCTCGCACCACCCGTTGCAAAAAGGCGGGCCCCAGGGTTCTGCCGCAGAGTTTGATCACCTCCACCATCCCCTCATACTGTTCCAGATCCTCAGGCCGGATACAGGGCGACTTGAACAGCTTTTCCGGATGCGCACCGAGTTCCCGGATGCAGCCGAGTTCCTGGTTGGTGTTATGGGTTTCATTGGCGATACACCCCGTATTGGCAAAAGCGATCTGGGCGTCGTGGGCCAGCTTGAAGGGGCAGCGGTCCAGGCAGCCTTCGTTGGCCAGCAGGGTCAGCTTGACTCCGGGAAAATGGCGGCGGCACTGTTGGGAGATTGTTGCCAGCTCCGGCAGGTTGCGGTTCAGGGAGCGGTCCAGGTTGATTTTGGTTGGGGGCTTGAAACCGGTTTCGGCAATGGCGGAAAGCGTGGCCTGCACCTTGGCAAAGGAGTCCAGCATGCAGTTGACTCCGGGCACCGCCTCAAGCTGGGAGCAGGTCTCGGGGCTGGTGTCGGAGAGAGCCTGCAATAGATAGAAATCGACAATGGTGATGCCGTGGAGGGTGTCTGCCGCAAGCAGGGTGTCCAGCGCCCGGATGATCTTTCGCAAGGCAGCCTTGTCGCTGTAAAGCCGGGGATGGTGGAAGCGGCTGTTGAGCAGTCCGTATTTTTTTGGGCCGGGTAGCCTGGCGAGACCGGCGGCCAGATCTCCAAACTCCGGCACGGTGCTGGACCGATGGCGGCCGTCCGGGATGGTGTCCAGGAAAAGGCTGAAATGGACGGAATGCAGCACGGGCTGGAACTCGGCGAGAAATTCCGTATACTGCGGGTCGGGCAGGAAAGGGACATCAAGCAGAAGCATGGCGGTTCCCCGGCTGGCGCAAGGTTCTGGCAATCCGAATCGTGTGCTGTGTAGTGTACACCATTGTCCCGGGGCAAGCCAACAGGAGTGTGGCCCGGTTCAGGCGTGACAGCAGGGGAAAAGCGGCAGCACCATGGGAATGCCGGCCACCTCGTGCAGCATCGTCTCCAGGCCGAACACCTCCCGGATGGCGGGGGCGGTGACCGCTGTCCGGTCCCCCCAGGTGTGGAGGCCGCCTTCCTTGAGCAGCAGGAAACGGTCGGAGAAGCGGAGGGCCACCCCCAGGTCGTGCAGCGCCGTGACCGTGATCAGGTTGAGCTCCCGGGTAATTTTTTTGAGCAGGGTCATGAGTTCCATCTGGTTTTTGATGTCCAGATGGTTGATGGGTTCGTCCAGAAAGAGGATGCGCGGTTCCTGGGCCAGGGTCCGGGCGATGGCCACCTTTTGGAACTCCCCGCCGCTCAGTTCAGTGGTCGAGCGCATGGCGTGGTGTTCAAGGCCGAGCAGGGTCAGCACCCGCTCCACCGCCGCGAAATCACGGGATGACACCCGCCATCCGAGACTGGGGGTGCGGCCAAGCAGCACGGCGTTGAAGACCGAGCAGGAGATACCATTGGCCTTCTGCGGCAGGTAGCCGATCTGCCTGGCCCGCTCTGCGCCGCGCATTGCGTTCAAGGCGGCTCCGCCCATCAGAACCTTGCCCTGATCCGGCTTGATCAGGCCGGCCATGGCCCTGATCAGGGTCGATTTTCCCGAGCCGTTGACGCCGAGCAGCGAGACCAGTTGGCCGGGTTCCAGGCGGAAATGGATATCCCGGAGAATGCTCCGTCCCTTGAGAGAGAGATTGAGACCGCTGACTTCCAGCATGGCTATGACCTCCTGGTCCTGATCAGCAGCGCCAGAAACAGGGGCGCGCCGGCCAGGGAAGTGATGATGCCCACCGGCAGGGTCACCGGCTGCATGACGGTTCTGGCCAGGATGTCGGAGGCCAGCAGCAGCAGCGCGCCGAACAGGGCGGAGCCGGGCAGGAGAAAGCGGTGGTCGTTGCCCACCAGAAATCGCACGGTGTGCGGGGCCAGCAACCCCACGAAGCCGATCACCCCCAGAAAGGCGGTGGCCACCGCCACCATCAACGAGCTGGCTGCCAGGCTGAGCACCCGCAGCCGGACCACCCGCACCCCCAGGCTTTCCGCCACCTCCTCGCCCCACTGGAGGGCGTTGTGGCTCCGGCCGGCAAAACCGAACCAGGTGCAGGCGAGGCAAGCGGCAAAGAGCATGGCCCCGTTTTCCCGCCAGCCCGCCTTGCCCAGGTCGCCGAAGGTCCAGAACACCGTGGCCGCCACCTGCATGTCGCTGGCAAAGTACTGCAGCAGCATGGTGGCTGCGCCGAAAAAGGCGGAGAGCGCCACCCCGGCCAGGATCACCCCCTCGGCGCTGACCCGGCGCAGGCTGGAAAGCCCCAGGATGAAGGCCACCGCCAGCCCGGCTCCGCAGAAGGAGGAGAGCACCACCAGATACGGCGAGGCGATGGTCACCACCTCGTTGCCGATGGCGTGGGTTTGGCCCGCGCCCAAAACGATGATGGCAAAGGCGGCCCCGAAGGCGGCGCCTTGGGAGACCCCGGTGGTGAACGGTGAGGCCAAAGGGTTGCGCAGGATGTCCTGCATCACCGCCCCGGCCACCCCCAGCCCTGCCCCGGCCAGAATCGCCCCGGCCATCCTGGGCAGCCGGATGGACCAAAGCACATGCTGAAAGGGCGCGCCTTCCTTGAGCAGCAAGGCGTCCAGCAACGCTCCCGGCCCGATGGCCAGTGAGCCCACGGTGACTGAAAACAGTGCGGTCCCGGCCAGGGCAAACAGCAGGATCATGCCCATGGCCAGCTTGCGGGCGGTTGTCCGCCGGTATTGGGTTCTGAGGTCCATCTAGCGCACCGCCACTCCGTTGTCGCCGAATTCGGCCCGGCCGAAGCCGTGCAGCGCTTCCTTGAGACGGCCATACCCTGCCACCCCGGTGAAGAAGCGGAGGATATCGTCGGCCTTGGCCGCGGGATCGACGTCGGCAAAGCGTCCCGGCCAGAGGATCTTGCCCATGAAGTAGGCGTTGGCCAGGGCGGTTTCCAGGTTGGTATGATAGGAGTTGTAGGGCGGCACCACAAAGACCCTGCCGCTCCGCAGCGCCTTCAGCCCCCGGTACAGCCCCGGGTTGCGTCGGTATTCATCCGCCACCAGGCTGAGTCCGCCCGCATCGAGGAAGATCACCTCGGGATCCCAGCGCAGCAGTTGCTCCAGGTCGATGAAGGCATGGCCGGGACGGGGCAGCGCGTCGGCCACGTTGCGGCCATTCAGCCAGGCAAGGGGCGCGTAGGCCGATTCGGTGCTGGTGATGCCGTGTCGCCCCTTGTAGCCGATCGCTCCCAGATAGACCGGAGGACGCTCCCTGACCTTCTCCACCCGTGTCCGCAGATCGCTTTCGCAGCCATCGAGGTAGGCGATCAGCTCGGCGGCCCGCTCTTCCCGCTGGATGACCCGGCCCAGCAGGCGGAAGGAATCGCGGATCTGGTTGAGATCCAGGGCCGTGGTGGCGCCGGGATGGAGCACCACCACCGGTATTCCGGTTTTTTGCTGGATGGTCGCAACCTGGCTGGTGTCCACACCCACCGCGAGGATCACCTCCGGGGCCACCGCCATGATCCGCTCGAAATCCGGCAGTCTGCCCGGCCCTCCCTCGCCGATGGCGGGCAGCCTTGCAGCCCTGTCCGCCACGGCCAGGCTGTAAGGGCGGCCCGCCGAATCCGGGCTTTTCTTTTGTTCAATGGCCTCCACCCCCACCACCGCGTCCAGCCCCTGCATATAGACCACGAAGCGCATGGCTCCACCCAAGGGAACGATCCGTTTTACCCGGGCCGGGATGCTGACCTTGCGTCCGGCCATGTCGGTGATCTGGATCATCCTGGCGCCAGCCGCTGTTGCGGGCACAATTGCCGCGCCCAAAATGGCCAGGATCAGCAAGGCCATGATTCTGGGAAAAATCAGCCGACCTGCCATGCCATTACTCCTTTTTCCGCGACACCCATGCTCACCACCCGCGCCCATAGTCGGCAAAGCAGTCCAGGCAGACTTTTTTTCCGCCCTGCAGCCGGGCGGCGTGTTCGGCGCAGCTCTCCCCGCATTGCTCGCAGACGATGCCGGCAAAAAGTCGCGCTCTTTCCGGCGGGGCGTAGGACGGTTCCTTGATCTCGAACAGCTCCTCGATGGGCGCGGTGAGGATGTGCCGCTGCATGGCGGCCCGGTCCATGCCCTCTCCGGCAAACGGCTTCTTGAACACCAGCCGCACCCCTTTCTTGTTTGTCCGGCAGAAAAAGCTGAAGGCCATCTTGCCTAACCCTTTGTGGATGAGGTTGCCCTTGCCCATGCTGCAGCCGGTGAGCACCTGGACGGCGTCCACCCCGCAGGCATCGTTTTCGGTGACGCAGACCACCTCCTCATCCTTGGCAAAGGTGAGGCCGAGGTGCGCCATTGCAGCCTCACAGGCCCTGACTCCAATGGCCAGGCCCGGACAGGCATGGCCGTGAAACTCCACACAACGCTCCCAATCATTTGATGATGCAGACATAGCGATTTTCCTTTACGGGATAAGAAGTAATTTGTAAGGCCAGCCACGTTTCCAGCCGTTCATCCGACAAGCCAGGCCGGTTCGAGCCCCGAGCAAGCCGGGCAACGGATCCGGCCGTCCACTTCGACCAGATGGCTGAGGCCTGCAGCCAGACACCAAGGGCAACGGGCCGGGAGTTTTATTTTCTCCACCGCAAGCGTCCGGTAGCGGATCTCGCTCACCAGACAGAAACCGGCCAGATCACCGGTGACGATTTCGCCAACCAGAGCGGTAAGCCCATCCTGATAACGGCGGGTGATTTCCGAATCACCGCAGTCCAGTTGGTTCCCAAGCTCCCTGATGGCCAGGGGCAGGGTGGTGCGCCTGTTAACACAGACAACCTTGAGCGCGGTGCCGGTGGGCTCATGCAAGAAAAGCATGTCCCACGGTCTGGGCCCTGTCGGGTGCACCACCGCGCCAGGCTCCGGAAAACGGGCCAGCCGCCGCAGGGCGGTCAGGGTGTGCGCATGGCCGGTGGCGGCGATCCGCACCCGGTCAAGCCCGTCGAGCCACTCATGGGCATGACGCCCCAACCGCCAGCCGAGGGCCAGCTCCGGGGTCAGGTGGCTGTGCCGCCAGGCCAGCGCGGCAAGATCAAGGGGCAGAAGCATCCGGGTTCCTCCTTTCAGTACTGTAGGGAAACACTCAACATCGCGGCAAAGGGCGCGCCAGGATAGTAGGTGGCCACCCCGTTTCTGCTGTCATCGGAGGCGTTGATCACCGAGATATATTTCTTGTCGAAAAGGTTGGTGAGATCAAGGGAGATCTTCATTGCCTCCGCCGCCATCACCTTCGGCAGGGCATAGCTCATCCGGAGGTCGGCCACGGCAGAAGCGCCAACCTTGCCGAGATGCTCCACGTCGCTGTAACGCGTCCCGAGGTAGCGCACCATGGGCACGATCTCGAAGTTGCCCGGATGGTAGACCAGCCCGGCCTTTACCAGCCACTCCGGGGTATCCACCACCTGGTTGCCCTCCGAGGCAAGACGCGCCCCGGCATAGGTCAGATCCTCGTCGTAGGTCAGCACCGTGAAGGTGGGGTTGACAAAGAGGGTGATCTCCTTGCCCAGGTAGGCGTTCATCTCAAGATCGAGGCCATAGCCGGTGGCCTTGCCGATGTTTTGCTGGTAGTTCAGGTTGACCCGTGGGTCGTAGATGGTGGTGAGCAGATTTTTGTGTTTGCCGTAGAAAAAGGTGGGGGCCAGATCGAACCAGCCGGTGCTGTAGCGCACGCCCAGGTCGACGGTGTCGGACCTCTCGATGTCATAGCCGTTGAACAGCTCCTGCAGGTTGATGCCCTGGGCCAGGAAGGTTGCGCGATTGGTGTTGTAGAGACTCACCAGCGGCATGTACGAGTAGGGTCGAATAAAGCTCCTGCCATAACTGGCATGGGCTTGGACCTCCTCGTTGACATGGTAGGCCATGCCAAGGGTTGGGAGCCAGATATCGTAGCTGGTGGCTTCACGGTCAAGGTCTGTGGCCCGCACCAGGGCATAATTCGGCGCCGGCCCGGTGGTGTAGCCCTCGCTGGAAGAATCCTGGAAATGGAAATACTTGAGTCCGGTCTGCCAGTCCAACGGGCCATTGCCGCCGGCCAGCTTCAGATAAGGGCTGTTGATGTAGCCGGTTCCGCCGGTGCCGAACACGCCATAGCCCCGGTAAGCAAGGCCGGAGGCGGTGATGGCGTAGTTTTGACTGAAGATGTCCATGGTGGAGCTTTCACAATGATGGCCGAGGGTGGTCTTGATTCCCTGCGTTTCCAGCATCGCCTCGCCGATGAGACCGATACGCTCGATATCGCGGGTTCTCTTCTGGATTTGTCCGCCTCCGGTGGTTACGCCCTGCAGGATCTCGGCGTCTTCCTTGGCATAGTACGGCTTGAGGGAAAGGCGCAGCGCCTCGCTTGCCCGCAAGGTCAGCACGGAAAGCAGGTCGTCATTCTGGTAGGTGCCGCGATTGTAGTCGTAATAGTAGATGTCCTGGGCGGCGACGCCGGTGGGCGTGGCGTTGTAATCCTTGTCGTAGTTGCCCTTGAGGTTCTGAATATCGGTGGAGGTCAGCGGCCGGTAGAGGTGCTGGTCAAGGTCGTTGTGGTTGACCCAGAGCGTGGCTTCGAACCTTTCTCCCAGGGGTTGGGCCACGGCCAGATTGGCATTGCGCCGGGGGCCAAGCGTGCCGGGGCCGCGCCATTTGTCCGCGTCGGTGTATGAAAAAGAGCCGGAAAAACGGGTGTCGGCGCCGGGGAGCGCGCCGGAATCCAGCCGGAAAAAGGTCCGGGAGTAGTCGTTTGCGCCAACGCTTTGCTTGAAGCGGAAGCCGAGGTTTTCATGGGGCCAGTCTGGCTTAAGTTCCAGGGCCCCGCCACGGGAGCCTACCCCCGTGCCGATGTCGCCGGGCACCGCGCCTTTATAGACGGAAATACCCTGCATGTTCTCAAGGTCGTACAGATAATCGCGGGGGCCGATGGGATTGCCCCCGTAATTTGGCACGCCCTCGACGGTCAGGGCCCCAAGGGCGCTGCTCACCCCGCGAACGCGGACCTTGCTCATCTCCGCGCCGAGGCCGTTGCCGTCCGGGCTCTCCACATTGATGCCCGGTAGCAGGTCCAGCGCCCCATAAACACTGGTGGCCGCCTTGGCGCCTTGAATCTCAATGCCTTTTGCCGTTATCTCGCTGCCGGTATAGACTGTCTCGCTGGCCTGCATGGCCGGGGTGATGATTTTTTCCGCGGAGATCATGATCTCCGGCAATACTTCTCCCTTTTTCTCGTCAGGTGCTGCCGGCTCGGACGCCATGACCATGGAGGCGAACAATACCTGATTGCCGATGAGTGTCGCCGTCAGGGCCTTTTTAAGCGGGTGCATGTCTTTCTCCCGTGTTCTGTGTGGGTATGATGAAAACTGCCTCAAAAATTTTTTCGAATTGGTTCGTGCTCAGACTTCCGCCGTTGTTTGGTGGAAGCGATGCAACACATTCCCGCTCAGTGCAGAGCGAAAACAAGCTCCACTATCAAGGCGGGCGGTTCCGGAAAAGTCTCGGGAGGCAAGGATGGAAGCGGCCCTGCTCCCCGCACCGCGGACAACGCCGCTTCATTCAGGGCGCGGTGCTCACAGGACGTGACAAGCTCGATTGCCTCCAGATGGCCATTGTCCTGAATGACGAATCGCACCTGTAGCCGCCCTGTCTGCCCATGCTTACGGGCAGACAGGGGATAGCGCTTGTTCCCCTCGATCCGGGACCGCACCATCTGGAGGTACTGTTTCCGGCTGTCGGCAAGCTGTTGATCCTCCCGGGCATAGAGGGTGAGGTAGTATGTTTCCTGGGCATATGCCGTTAGAGGGAAAACCATCAGCAATGCTCCGAGCCAGACCGGCAGGGTAAGTGCACGCGGCATGTCGCTTGTCACCAAATTGTATTTTGTATTCGTATGGTGTTACTAAATATATATTTGTGCTACCGAACTGGCTAAATACCATCATCACCTCCTTTCTGTCAAGAGGTTAAAGGTACAAAAAAATGGCATCGAAAAGAGGGAGGATGAGTAGAGGATTCCGATAATAGCCTGGATTTTTCACCCTCATTCCGGTTAAGCTGTAGCGGAGGCCAGCCGTCGAGGCCGCTATCTTTGCGCATCGGAGGGGCAATGCAGGCTGAAAACTGGGAAGAGGCGTATTTGGCGCAGAGTCAGGATGCCGCAGTGGGGCGGATGTTTCGCGGGATTATCCACAACCTCGGCGGGATTATCCAGGTTTTTTCCCTGCACACGGATCTTTCCGGCATGATGCTGGACAAGGCCCTGGCGGTGCTGGAGCAGATGCGCCAGGCCGGACCATCGCCAGAGGTGGACGTCCTGCATGATCTTCTTGTCCGGAGGAGTGAGTCGCTTTCCCAGATGCAGGACAAGGTGCGGCAGAGTCAGCAGATCCTGCAGCGGACCCTGATCCTGCCGGAGTTCCGGCAGTTGCCCGGCGGCGGTCCCTATACGGTCAATTCCGTTATTGAAACCGAGATGGAGTTTATGGCTGCCGATTCTACTTTTAAGCACAAGGTGCGCAAGGTGATGACCCTGGCCGAGGCGCTGCCGTCCCTGACCGGTTTCCAACTGGAGCTGCACCAGATCATGCATGTTCTGCTGGCCAACGGACTGGAAGCCGTGCAGGGGATGGAAAACGCGGAGATCACGGTCGAGTCGGCCAGGGAAGGCGAGGGCATCGGCGTGCGGGTGCGGGACAACGGCCCCGGGTTAAGCAGCGAGGCTGCGGCGCATCTCTACGAGCCGTTTCATTCCAGCAAAGCAGGGCATCTCGGCCTTGGCTTGTATCTGGCGAAAAAGCTCATTACCCGCTGCGGGGGGGAGATTTCCTGCGAGAGCAGCCCGGGCCGCACCAGCTTCAGCTTTTTTGTTTCCTCGGAGGCCATGCGGGCATGAAGCAGCCCAATGCGAAAAATAGCCAGCCTGCCACCGGCGGCAGCACCAAATCAGGCACCCTGTTTGTGGTGGCCACCCCCATCGGCAATCTGGAAGACATTACCCTCCGGGCCCTGCGCATCCTTCGGGAGGTGGACCTGATCGCCGCCGAGGATACCCGGCACACCAGAAAGCTCCTCAGCCATTTCGATATCCACACGCCGCTGATCAGCTACTACAAGGAAAAAGAGGCGAGCCGCGCCCAGGAGATTGTGGCCCGGCTGCTTTCCGGGGCGCAGGTGGCCCTGGTTTCCGATGCCGGAACCCCGGGCATCTCGGACCCGGGCGGAATTCTGGTGCAGAGCGCCAAGGCGCATGGCATCGGCGTGGTGCCGGTTCCCGGGGTTTCCGCCCTGGCGACTTTGCTCAGCGTGGCCGGGCTGACCGAGCCCTCCCATCTGTTTCTGGGCTTTCTGCCCGCCAAGGGAACGGAGCGGCGCAAACTCCTGCGGGGGTTCAAAAACGATGTCCATCCCCTGGTCTTTTATGAGTCGCCCCGGCGGATCCTCGCCAGCCTTGGCGATTGCCTGGCCGAGCTCGGCGACCGGCGCGCGGTGATCGGCAGGGAACTGACCAAGGTGCATGAGGAGATTGGCTCCGGCGAGCTGGCGCAGCTTCTGGCCGGGTACAAGGCCAAGGAGGCGATCAAGGGGGAATTCGTGGTGCTCATTGAAGGCGTGCGTGCCTCCGCCTCGCAGCGGCCGGATAACCTTGAGGACCTGTTGCGCTGGTATCGGGGGCAGGACGGGGTCAGTCTGAAAGACGCGGTGGCGAGCATTGCCAAGGATCTCGACCTCTCCCGCTCCGAGGTGTATCAGAAGGCCCTGGTCGTGTGGAAGGAGTAAGCGGATGCTACAGAAAATAATCTGTCTCGCCGCGGCCGGGGCCTGCGGCACCCTGGCCCGCTACGCTCTGTCCGGCCTGGTGCAGCGGGTGGCCGGGAGCGGTTTTCCCTGGGGCACTGTTTCGGTGAATGGTCTGGGCTGCCTGCTCTTTGGGGCGATC
>PHAW01000224.1 GCA_002841785.1 Deltaproteobacteria bacterium HGW-Deltaproteobacteria-3
TTGTCAACGGCGCCGTGCCCATCACCGAGATGCGCGACGATTATTACGAACTGGAGCAGGGCCGCCACCGGCTCATCGGCCAGCGGACCAAGACCGTCTTCCAGATCGGCGATCTGGTGCGGGTGCGGCTGACCAGCGTGGAGATCCCCAGGCGGCGGATCAATTTCAGCGTGGAGGAAAAATTGGCCCGGGCCACGGACTTGGTGCAGGCTGCCCCCAAAAAACGCACGCCAAGCCAGGCCAAGCCTCGGAAAAAATCCGTTGCCCAACCAAAGAAGCGACCTGCTCCAGACAAATGAACGAGGCGGTGCAGGATACGGTGCGGGAGCGGATGGCGCAGGCGGCCATCGTCCTGGTCTCCCCAAAGTTTGCCGAAAATGTCGGCTCCGCCGCGCGGGTTGCGGCGAACATGGGGATTGGCCGGCTCATCCTCGTCTGCCGGGAAGTACCGGACCGCGAGAGAATGCTCACGCTGGCCACCGCCAAGGCCGCCCATCTCATCGACACCCTGGAACACCACCGGGAGTTGGGGGAGGCCCTGGCCCCCTTCGGCTGGGTGCTGGGCACCTCGGCCCGCCAGGGCAGAAAACGGACCACGGTCAACAGCCCCAGGCAACTCATGGGCGAGGTTCTGCCCCAGCTTACAAACAACCGGGTCGCCCTGCTCTTCGGCCCGGAAGACCGGGGGTTGGCCAACGAGGAGCTCCGTTACTGCAACCAGATCACCACCATCCCCACCGTTGATTTTTCCTCCCTCAACCTGGCCCAGGCCGTGGCCATCCTCTGCCACGAACTCCATTACTGCGTCCTGGACGCGGTGAGCCGCAACGCCTTTCCCGCTTCGGCCCCCCGGCAGGGCGACAAACAGGAGCTTGAGGCGATGTTCGGCCATGTGGAAGAAACGCTCACGGCCATCGGGTTTTTGAAAAACGGGGAGGACGATTACTGGATGAAGAGCATCCGCCAGTTTCTCGGGCGGATCGGGCTGAAGTCGAAGGAAATCAAGATCATCCGGGGCGTCTGCCGCCAACTGCTCTGGCGGGACGGACAACAACACCGCCCGGGCAATGAATAAGCACGAACAGGGGAGGGAACACACCTCCCCTAAAACATGCGTTTTTTCCAGAGGACATATCCGGCCACGCCGGTGAGCGACATCGAGCACAGCAGGACGTACCAGAAGCCAACCTGCTGATCCAGAAAGGGAACGCCCACGTTCATGCCCCAGAAGCTGGCGATCATGGTCGGAATGGAGAGATGAGATTATTGGAGATCACCGAGGTGAAGGCATCCATCATCCCGCTCAGGATGTCGGAATACATCTGCACCATCTCAAGGGCCTGACGGTTTTCGATAATGGCGTCCTCAAGGATGTCCTCATCCTCTTCGTACTGCGGCAGCAAATGCTGCAGGGCGCTGTTCTTTCTGAGCCGCAGCAGCCGCTCCAGAACCAGGCCGTTGGAGCGCAAGGCCACCGTGAAGTAGGTAAGGCCCTTTTCCATGTCGAACAGCCTGAAAACCTCCGCATTGTTCATCGATTTACGCAGATGCCGCTCGATTTCGTCGGTTTGGCGGTTGATCTGATGGATGAAGCGCAGATACACCTTGGCGGTCTTGTAGAGAATCTGAAAAAGAAAGCGGGTGCGCTTGCCGGTGTTGTAATAGGCCGGGGCTCCGGGGCCGACGATGTTGCCGGGCAGGATCTCGGTTTCTTCCAGGGAGACGGTAATGACCTGGTCCGGAGTCAGGATGATGCCAAGCGGCAGGGTGTCGTACATGTCCGGCCCGCGCAGCACCGGAAAATTGGTGAGCACCAGCATGCAGTTGTCTTCGATTTCGATACGGGAGCGTTCTTCCGAGTCGAGGGCGGCGCGGAGCAAGTCTTCCGGCACTCCGGTGGAGGTGGAAACCGTACTGATTTCCTCCGAGGTCGGGTTGACCATGCGGATCCAGGATCTTGGCACAGGCCCGCTGTCCGTGACGATCTGCAACTGATGATCAAAGCGTTTGTACACGGTAAGCATGTCGGTACGCCTCCTGTCCGGGGCGGAATTTTATCCGGCCAGCATCTCATTATTATGGGCCGCCCAACGGCAACTCCGGAAACACAACAGCCGCTCGCTTGAGTTGACGGGAGAGGAGAAAGGGGGAAGGCGACAAGAAAATCAGGAGTCCACACCGCCACGATACAATTCAAACCAGCAAAAGCTCTTTACTTGGTTTTAGAAACCCATGTCAACCGAAAATCAGCCCTTGGGCTAAACCCCCTGCAAGGGGCAGCCATCGCAGAGCGGACTGGTTTTTTTGCAGTATTCCTTGGCAAGGCGGACCAGAAGGGCGTGGTACTCGTTGAAGAGCTGGGCGTCGGTGGGCAGCTTGCCCAGGAAGAGATCCTGGATCTCTTCATACCCGGCGTCTTCCGCAATGAGGTCATGCCGGAGCAGGATGCGATAGGTGTAGGCATCCACCACGAACACCGGTTTGCCCGCGCCATACAGCGTGATGGAATCGGCTGTTTCCGGGCCGATTCCCTTTATGGCCAGCAGTTTTTCCCGGAGGGTCTGGGTGTTTTGCGCAAAAAAGGTCTCGAGATCCCCGCTCTCTTCCCGGATGGCGGCGAAAAGCCCCTTGAGGCGTTTGGCCTTCTGGTTGTAGTACCCCGAAGGCCGGATTTTTTCGGCGAGAACCTCGAGGGGCAGGGCTTCCAGGGCTTCAAAGGAGAGAAGCCCCTCTCGCCGCAATGCCTCGATGACCATGTTCACGTTGCGCCAACTGGTGTTCTGGGTCAGAACCGCGCCGAGCATGATCTCAAAGGGGGTTTCACCGGGCCACCAGTGCTGGGGGCCGAAATGATCAAGCAGGCGGGCGTGGATTTCCTCAATCCGGTTGCTCACGGTTGTTGCGTCCCTGCCAACAATCAGTCGGAACGCATGAAGAGGAAATAGACGGCGATTGCAATGACGCCGATGAACACCCCGGCCACGGGCAAGATCTTGCCGATCTGGAGAGTCCCATCCACCACCAATCCCTCCATGTAGCGGCTCCCGCTGAAAAGCCAGAGCCCGAAACCGAGCCCGGTCAGGACCAGAGTATCCACGGCCTGCTTGTAGAGGTTGTAGCAGATAAAAGCGATAAAGGGGACCAGAAACCAGGTGTTGGTGAAAAGTCCCTTAAAGTCTACCTCGCGGAACTGTTGCGGCACGTTGGTGCTGTTGAGAAAATCGACAATCTGCCCCAGAAATTCGGTCATGCGCTGCGTCCTCCTCTGTGGTGATGACGAAATTATTTCTGCACGCGGCCCAGAGCACCGCATTTGCTTTGTCATCGCCCTGTCCGCATACCTGATGCATAGCGAACAGGGCTCTTGGTCGGCACTGCTGCCGACAATTGATACACGCATCTGCGGCACCGTGGGGCCGCTTAAATAGGGGGGGTAACACCTTTCGAGGCTTACCGTGATCAGTTACAATTATTTCTGCTGCCGGTCGGGGGCGGTGGCCTGCTTGTAGACCTTGATGGCGCAGTACGAGCCGCACATGCTGCAGGCGTCGCCCTTGTAGGAACTCCCCTCCTCCCGGAAACGCCGGGCCTTTTCCGGGTCGATGGACAGCTCGATCTGGCCTTTCCAGTCCAGATTGTTGCGGCACTTGGCCATGGCGATGTCTTTGTCGATGGCGCCGGGCAGGCCCTTGGCAATGTCCGCCGCATGGGCGGCGATGCGGGAGGCCATGACCCCCTCGTGCACATCCTCGGCGCTGGGCAGCTTGAGATGCTCGGCCGGGGTG
>PHAW01000225.1 GCA_002841785.1 Deltaproteobacteria bacterium HGW-Deltaproteobacteria-3
AGGCAGTCGAGCACGTCTTTCGGTATGGCCATCGGTTCCTCCAGTGGTTACGGGTTGTAACCGACGATGACCATTTACACAAAGTTTTTTACACCCTCCCGGGGGTAAAAAAAAACCCTTACCCCGGCATAATTGCGTTGCCATGGATAAAGATCTTGCTGACGATTAAAATCGCCTCCAGCCCGGGTTTGCACCGTATTGACGGGTCTGGAGCCGGCCTTGTCTGTGGCCGGTAGCTACTCCTCTTTATTGAAGCGGGAGAATGCCAATCTTCATTTTGAAAGTCAAGTTACATTTTTTTACAACTTTTGTTGTCACAAGAAAAAGCGCATTGTATCCAGACTGCGGTACGCAATTATCCGCTCCTATTACCTGCCGCAACGAATCTGTCGAATCCTCGCCCATAATCGCGAAGATGTCGGCCCGTTGCTAGTCAGCAACCAAGGCGTTCTCGCCGATATCCGTTTTCCGGAAGAGGTCGCAACCTGGCGGATGGGGTTCGGTCTGGCGATTCCCCTCAACGAACTTCCTCGGCGCTTAGCTGGACTGCCAAAAAACAAGATCATCATCACCGCCTGCCCGCACAAAGATCGCTCTGCCATCGCCATGGCCTATCTTCGCAGCAAAGGCTATGAAACCAAATATCTGACAAATGGTCTCCTCGGCCTGGCAGAGCAGTTACGCGGCGAGCGGGCCAAAGACTTTATGGCGAAACTGGCGAAAATAAAAACCGGGCAGAAAAAATAATTATATTTAACAGGAGAGCGAACGGTTTGCCTGGTTCAGAAATGTTCATGGCTTAATACTGATCGAACCTGGTCACTGAAAACTAAACGCCGCGAGAGGGCGTTCATGCCAGTCTTTCTCAGCTGTTTTCCCTTAGAAACCTGCTATACTGAGTCTCACATTGAAGGTGAACACTCCTGTTTCCCAGAAGAATCTCGTAAGCTTCCCTGTCAAGTAGAAAGTTGTAACGTAGAGTTTTCAGCGTGTTTTAACAGAAATTCAGACGGCGTCAGATCCCCCAAAGAGTCGTGAGACCGTGCTCATTGTCCTCAATCATCCACCAATATGATGCTTCACGAACCTCACCCAGGTTGCAAAAGAGATAAAGGTCAAGAAATTCGTTTCGATAAGTACGAGCGTTAGTTTGCCTGAAAATTCTACTTTTGGCATGTCTGTCATTAGGGGAAGCTTACGCCGACGCCGGCAGTGGGACGCGCTATAAATGAAACCAGTAATATCCCATTGCGACAAAATTCATACTGGATAGATTTAGATTTTAAGGAAGCACTCATGTCGAACTTTATTGCTGTTCTTTCAAGCCGTCTGGAAATGATATTTGATCCGCAATTCTTAGCAGCCACCCTTATCGAGTGGCTGCTGAACGTCATCGTCGCCATCGCTGTCTTTGTGATTTTCTATCTGCTATGGTTACTGGTCAGACTGATTTTGCGTTTTTCATTGCGGCGAAAAGTCGATGAAACGACATTTTCTTTTATCGAAACCATCGTCAAGTTCTTTTTGTTTGTGGTCGGCTTGATAATGGCACTGGATTCGGCTGGAATCAAAACGTCAGCCCTGTTGACATCTTTGGGGATCGTCGGACTGACTATCGGTTTTGCCGCCCGCGACGCCCTGTCCAATCTCATCTCAGGCATCCTTATTTTTATCGATCGTCCCTTTGTGCTCGGTGACCTGGTGGAGATTGACGGACAGTACGGCAGGGTTGATCGTATCACCCTGCGTTCGACGCGGGTGGTGACGTCCGATGGTCGCATGTTGGCGGTTCCCAATACCGAGGTCATTAACAAGACCGTCGCATCCTATACGAATTTTCCGAATTTTCGCATCGATGTCGGGGTGACAGTGGGTGTCAATGAGGATCTCGATAATGTCCGGCGGTTGTTGCTCTCGCTTGTCAAGGATGACCCGGCGTTCATGGCTGAACCCGCTCCCAGGACTGTGGTCACCGCGCTCAATGACTACAACGTGGCAATGGAACTTCAGGCCTGGATTTTCGATGAAAGGCGTCATGTCGAAAGACGTTTTGAGTTGCGCGAAAAGGTTTTCAAGATCCTGACGCAAGCGGGCGTAGAACTGCCCTTTGAAACAATTCAACTGCAACCGGTTGAGGTCAAGTTGAAAGATAGAGGAGGAGACCAGCCGACAGCCTTAAGAAAGAAAGACGTGTCGACCAATGATCTCTAGTCGTTAAGGCTTTTCGCCTGTGTGTCTGGAGAGAAGGCGGCAATTTGAAACGCGGCAGCTTGATTTGCTGGCAAAATGACATACAATTTTTACGGTCGCATTCTTTCACCTCATCCGGGAAAAAACTATGCAAACAGGAGGCTTGGTATGACTGAGGACACGGTAGCCGCAGAAAAACCCCCCGATCCCGACGCAAGCAGCGGAGAACAAGCGAAACAGAGCGTTAACAAGTCTTTTATTGTTGGTCAATGGCGTTTGATTATCATTTTGTTGCTGGTTATTGCCGTCGCAGGTATGTATGTGTGGAAAAATGTTGCTGTCAACAGAACTACGGTACACCTGACGGAAAAGGCAGATCGGATCATAACGGACCAGAACAGGATGTTTCTTCGACTCGCTGTCGTGCCGCTG
>PHAW01000023.1 GCA_002841785.1 Deltaproteobacteria bacterium HGW-Deltaproteobacteria-3
CGCCGGATTGACCACGGTGATGCTCGTCCTCTATTACGGGCTGACCAGGGTCTTCTTCGCCATGTCCCGCGACGGCCTGATGCCGCCGTTTTTCGCCCAGGTGCACCGCAAAACCAAAACCCCGGTGCGGGTCATCGGACTCTGCGGCCTGGTCATCTCCCTGATCGCCGGATTCATCCCCTTGGGCGAGCTGGCCGAACTGGTGAACATCGGCACCCTGGCCGCCTTTGTCCTGGTCTGCCTGGGGGTGGTCGTGCTGCGCATCAAGCAGCCGCACCTGCACCGGCCCTTCAAGAACCCGCTCAACCCGGTTTTCCCGCTGCTCGGCGCTTTCTCCTGCGCGGCGCTCATGGCATTTTTGCCCTGGGTAACCTGGGTGCGTTTCGCAGTCTGGCTGGCCATCGGAGTAGTGATCTATTTCGCCTATTCGATCCGCCACAGCAAACTGAGAGAACAAGACCGTTGATTGCCCACGGATCCCAGGCCCGCTCAATGCTCTCTCGCGTCTGCCTCCTTGCTTTCTGCCTGCTGGCACTTTCCGGCTGCGAAAACACCGACCTGCAACTGGCCACGGAGGCCGGCCTTGATGCCGTGCAGGCCGTCACTCTCTCCGACCGCGACGTGCAGCATCTTGCCCAGCAGGCATCCCTCCAGAGCGACGGCAAAAATCATGTGGCCCCTCCCGGCTCCCACTATGCCCGGAGGCTCGCACGGCTTACCGGCCAGCAACTTGACGCGGATGGCTTTCGCTTCACCTGCAAGGTCTATCTGTCTCCGGAGATCAACGCCTTTGCCATGGCGGACGGAACCATCCGCCTCTACAGCGGCCTCATGGACATGATGGACGACGGGGAGCTGCGCTTTGTCATCGGCCATGAGATGGGCCATGTGGCGCGGAACCATATCCGCAAAAAGCTGCAGCTTGCCTATGCGGCCAGCGCCCTGCGCAAAGGCATCGCCTCCCAGGCCGGCACAGCCGGCGCCGTCGCCGCCTCCCAGCTCGGAGGGTTTACGGAGCTCCTGGTGAACGCCCAGTTCTCCCAACAGGAGGAACGGGAGGCGGATGACTACGGCGCCGGTTTCCTGGAGCGCCAGGGATACGACCGGAAACCCGCGATCTCGGCTCTGCGGAAACTGGCCACCCTGGGCAACAACCACTCCTTTCTCGCCAGCCATCCTGCCCCGGGCGTTCGGGCCGACCGGCTGGAAAAAGGACCGTCCGCCCCGGCGGAAACCGGCCACACCATCGCCAGTATCCTGACGCGCCTCCGGCTGCTGGCCCTGTCGCTGTATGCACACCTGAAGACGCTGCTCTCCATCCCGCATTCTCTCTAAAACTCCGGCCCTGCCGTGTTTTCCCCTGCGACTTTTTGTCACATTCCCAAACCGCTTCCTTGGTGGTACCACAATGTAACATGTCACATTGTGGTTGTCGGCGGGCACAGGTAAACTGCGCCCGCACAACGCGTGCACGAGCGGGCATGGCCCGTGCACGGTGAATGAAATCGCCATGGGAGGCAAAAATGACAGAGAGGAACACAAGCCAATGCAACCAGGAACGCCGTTCGCTTTTGATCGGAGCCGGCAAGATCGCCGCCGGCGCCGCGCTTGTTTCGGCGGGGAGCTTCACCCTGCCCAAGCTGGCCAAGGCCAAGGCGGCCGCGACACAGTGGCCGTGGCCCTACGTTAAACTCGATCCGGCAAAAACCGCCGACCTCGCCTACGAGGAGTGGTATCGGGTTTTCTGCGGAACTCGTTCCCGGTAGATGCCTTTGTCTTTCTTGAGGGTGGGCAAGTGGGGTGGGGCACCATCTGCGGCTCGAACGCAGGCGCCAATATGGTGGCCAATCTCATCGTCGGCCCCCGGGTTGCCGGGGCCACGGAGGGGCACCTGATAAGCGAGGACATCATGCAGTGGTATTCTGACACCGCCTTGCCGGTTTACGTCCCCCAAAAACCCAGGCAGACCGGCGAGATCGTCAAGACCACCAGCGAATCTCCCCTCTGTCATGTTTCGGTGGGCAAGTGGATGAAAGCGGCAGGCAAGCCGATCGGCAGCCCTGAGCGCAAGGATCGCTGCGCACGGGTGGCGGCCAGCACCGCCTTCCATTTGGTGACGATGCTGAACGACTGGAAGGACGGCAAGTATGCGGCCAAGAGCACCCATGCTCCGGTCAAGGACTTTGGCATCACCGGGCAGTTCAACTGCATGGAATGCCATGGCAACAACGTGCCCACGCCCCCGATGGCCAAAAAATAACGCATCGCTTCGGATAATTGCTTGTTTCGACAAGGGATCCGGGGGACACCCTGCTTAATGGATAATTAGGCAGGTGTCCCCTGGACCCAGACGGATTGAGGAGAGAGGAGCTGTTTGCGAGGTGTGGCCGCTTGCCTGCGCCGCACGGCTTACAGCCCCTTCTTTTCGAACCAGCGCAAAATCAGGACCCCTCCCGCGACAAAAACACCGATCACCGGCCAATGGTTGACGCCAAGAAGTTGGGGGATGGTGATCTTGCCCAAATCCCCCCAGGTGAGCACCGTTTCCTTGATGACCGGGAAAGACTCGGCATAGAGCGCCGCCCCAACCACCATCCCGGCAATACCCCACACCGCATCCCAACGGCCTTCGCCCAAAGCTCCCACCGAGGTGCCCGGGCAATAGCCGATCAGCCCCCAGCCCAACCCGAAGGTCAAGCCGCCGAGGATGGTGCCGCCAAGGATCGTTGCCTTGACGGAAAGCTTGGCAAGCCCCAGATCATGGAGCAGGTAGACCCCGACCATCCCCACCAGCACGCTGGAAAGCATGAACTTGATGATGGTCATGTCCTGAAGACGCAGGGCTGCCAGTTGCTTGTCGTAGCGCAGCACCCTCCCTTTCTGCAGTAAAAATCCGAAGAGCACGCCGGTAATAAGACCTGCCAGAAGTTGATTCATGATTGCCCTCCCTTGCCGTACACAAGGCGCGCCATGATGATGCCGCCGGCAAAGAAACAGACCAGTGCAATATAGCCGCTTACTGCTAGCTGGAGCGAACCGCTCAGCCCGTGACCGCTGGGTCAGCCGTCGGCCAGGCGGGCGCCGTACATGGCGATCGTCCCGCCGGCAAAGGCGGCCAGCCCCCGCTTGCTGGCCGAGGGGCCGAACCTGGCCCGCCACATGTCGGGCACTCCCTGGAGTTTGAAGCTGCCGGAACTCAGCGCCGCGAGGAATGAACCGATCAGGATGCCGATCAGGAACATCCACTGCCAATCAATAATGGGCTTCTCTTTCAAGAAATACTCCATCTGACTGACCCGTTCCGGGCTGAAGAGCTGCTCGATCATCCCGGCGCCCCGCACGAAGGTGGTGGAGGCCCCGGCATATTTGCCGGTGAGCCAGACCGAGCCGACGATCACCAGCCCGCTCAAGGCCCCGGCCACATAGGGGTTCCATTGTCCCTTTTCCATTTGTCCTGCCATAAACGCCCTCCTCATGAATGTTGCTGGTATTGTTGGGGAAGAGTTTCCGCGCCTGCTTGCAGAATACAAAAGCACGGGAAAATTCGCCATGGGAAATGGCACTTATTGGTAAGGCAAAATGTCGCAGGCGGCACGCGAACAAGCTGCTCATCTCGCCCGGGGCCGGAGTTGCGTGGGCGGCGGCCATGGTTCCTTGGCGCGCAAGCTCTCCAACCGCAGGACAGACCGAAGGGTCTTGAGACTGCATGCCCCGGGGTCGTCCTTTCCCCCTTGTGCCGCCTCTTCCCTGGGCGTCTTCCAGTAACAGACATGGGAATAGAGGGTTTTTCCCAGAAAACCTCCATGGCCCGGCCGGACGGGAATATCCAGGATACCGTTCCCAAAGCTTCCGGCGAGCGGCCCGCCGATCATATCCCCGAGGACGCCTTTCCGGTGGGGAAAGAAAAGATTGGTCCAGCGAGTGGAGGCAAAGGGCGCCCCATGATGCGGGATGCGCACACTTATTGGGTGCGAGTGCACAGGCGACTCATAGTTTTTCTGGTAATGCGTCTCCTGTGCCGGCGCCGGCGGACAGCAGGGAAATTCAAACTCGACCTTGCGCTGCTCGAAACTCCACGGGTCTTCCTCCATGAGCAGGGTGGCGTGGGTCAAGGGGGAACCCAGCGTGATGAAATCGGTGACAAGCCAAGGGATGCCGGCGGCACGATGCTCCCGCCAGAGTTCGTGCTGCTTGTGCTGAAACTCCTCCACTGCGCCGGTCGTTGCCGGATCGCATTGCAACGCTGCGGCCACGGCATCAAATTCCGCGGCTTTCGGCTGCTTTTGCGGGGAGGGATCATGGGATTCCCGCAATTCCACCCAGAGGTGCCGGATCATGTCGTAGCCGATAACCGAACCCAGGCTATGCCCGACCACGACAATCCGAAAGTATTTCCTGGATTCGTGTAACGCGCGGAGGAGCTTGATCCCTTCCGCCCGGATCTTGTTCCGCTTGTCGATGTTGCCGGGGGAAGGCGTCAGATACCGGGCGGCGTCAGCCACGTAGCCGAGAATGAACCGGCTGCCGACGGCCTGCAGACCAAGAACAGCCACGGCGAAGTACAACTGCTGCTTCTCATGCAGCGCCGCGAACCGCACCGCCAGCGATTGACTCGTTTGGTCGAACAGCCCCCAGAGCACCAGCACCCCGGCCAGCAACAGTCCGCTGTACGTCACGAAGTAAACCGGACGCAGTTTCCGGGGGATATTCCGGGGACGCCGCGCCAGCAGTCCAACCAGCCAGGACAGCACCGAACTGTATTTGGAATCGCACAGGTGATGCGACCAATAATACTCGTAGAACTCGGTAATGGGCCGATGCGCTTCCCAATCTTTTGGGGCCTGGAGACACCTGAGCTCAAAAGACTCGCTCATCCGGTCCGGCTTGCTGCGGTATTTTTTCTGCGCGCTTTTCGAGGTGTCCGGAAGAACAGCATCCACGAAACTCCGGAGTGTTTCCATGGGCCGCTGCTCGCCGATGCCATGGATGACCACGACTGCCTGCTTGGGACGATTCATGCTTCAGCCGCTCCTTGTCTGAAAAAATTCACCGGGGCCGCCATAACTTCCCGCATGTTTCCGGGGCGGCGGGGTTCTTCCCGTTGGCGCCCGGCCCAGCGGGGAAAGGCCTTGGCCATGGAGCCTCCTACAAATCCGGATCGCAGGGCACCGGTTCCAGGTCCGGATCGCAGGGCACCGGCTCCAGATCCGGATCGCAGGGCACCGGCTCCAGATCCGGCTCGCAGGGCAGCGGTTCCAGATCCGGATCGCAGGGCAGCGGTTCCAGATCCGGATCGCAGGGCAGCGGTTCCAGGTCCGGCTCGCAGGGCAGCGGCTCCAGGTCCGGATCGCAGGGCACCGGCTCCAGATCCGGCTCGCACACACACCCCTTGGTTTGCGCATTGTCAGGCTGCTGCACCCGCCCGGAGAGGAGTTTCTCGCGGAAGGCGCTCAGCGTGGGGCTATTCAGCACCTTCTCTAACCCTTGGGCAAGAATGCCAACCGGATAGAATCGAGAGAAAACACAGGGGAATATCTCCCCGCTCGGGGTGAGGCACAACTTTTTTTGCCAGCACCTCCCGCACAACGCATCAAAGCGCGACCCAACTTTTTTCCTTCGCAAACCGCGGCCGACCTCACGCACCGGCCCGGAACTGATCGAGGAGACACCCATTCCCTCCAGCATGTTTCTGGTCTGCCCCAAGTCGCCGGCATTGGCCTTCATCTGAACTGCCGCAACGCGGACAGGAAGGCCGGACCGTACTGCCCACTGGATAGAAGTCATGGTTCTGGAGAAACTGCCCTTTTCCTGGGTGACGGCATCGTGGATCTCCGCCCGGGCGGAATAGACGGAAAAAGCCAAGCGCGTCCGATGGCGCAGGAAACTCTCCTTCAAGGTCTCGGTAAAAACGGTTCCGTTGGTGAACACCTCAACCGTCGTGAATCCATCCGCACGGGCACATTCGATGAGCTTCGCCAGACTCGGGTGCAGGGTGGGCTCCCCCCCTATGAATTGCACCCTTCGACACCCTAACTCCGCGGCTTGCCGCAGGGCATCCCGCCAATCCGCAAACCCGAGGTTTCCATGAAGCCTTCTGGCCGGGCTGGCGTCGGCATAGCAGTGGATGCAGGAGAGGTTGCATTGCGCCGTAATCTCCAGCCACAGAAAATCGAGCGCTCCAGGGGAGGACCCGCGGATATTCCGAGAAATTTTCTCCCGCGCTGGCTGCCTGCTTTCGCGTATCCGCATCTCGCCCCCCTTTCCGGCCATCGCCTCTGCCGTCATGCATCTTTACCGCAGGCCCCCTTCCACCGGGGATGCCGCGGATGACCACCTGCTTCCTGACCAATTTATCACACTTTGCCCAGTGCCTTCCATGGAGAAATTCTTTACCCCTGCCCTGGGTCTTCACAGGTGGGCGCGCGGGGCCCGTTGTCCCCATAAGCCCCTTCGGAATCAGGGAAGAAATCAGGCTCGATTTTCCAGCGCCACTTGGAGTAGAGTGAACGAAACTCCGCTAAAAATCTCTCCGGGAATGTGCCGATATGGAATTTCTTCAAACCGCGACCTGCATCAACAGCGCCTGGGTGGGCAGCGCCTTTCTCTTCGGTTTCGGCTGCAAACGGCTCAATCTCCCGCCCATGCTGGGCTTTCTCCTGGCAGGCTTTGCCATGAACTTCCTCGGCCTGACCGGGGGTTCCCTGGCCCTGGACAGGATCGCGGATATGGGCATCATGGTCCTGCTCTTCACCATCGGCCTCAAGCTTGACCTCAAGGGGCTGAGCAAGCCGGAGATCTGGGGCGGCGCCACGGTACATGCCCTGCTCACCATTTTCCTGCTGACAGCGGTGATTCTGGCGGCCTCCACCCTCGGAATTGCACACCTTGCCGGACTCAGCCTGGAGCAGGCAGCCCTGATCGGTTTCGCCTTGAGCTTTTCCAGCACGGTCTTTGCGGTGAAGGTTCTCGAAGAAAAGGGCGAGATGAATGCCCTGCACGGCCATGCCGCCATCGGCATCCTCATCATGCAGGATCTGATGGCCGTGTTTTTCCTCACCGTCTCCAAAGGCGAGTTCCCCTCGCCCTGGGCTTTTGGCCTGCCGCTGTTGCTCCTCTCCCTCCGGCCGCTGCTCATGCACATCATCGATCATCTCGGCCATGGCGAGCTCCTGCCCCTGAGCGGGCTCTTCATCGCCCTGGCCGTGGGCGCCACCAGTTTCTCCCTGGTGGGCTTGAAACCGGACCTCGGCGCGCTGGTCATCGGCATGCTGATCGGCTCCCATGCCAGGGCCCATGAGCTTTCCCGTTCGCTTTACAGCTTCAAGGATATCTTTCTGGTCGGCTTTTTTTTCCAGATCGGGCTCACCGCCATCCCCCATTTCGGGCATGTCCTTGTCGCCCTCGGGCTTGCCGCCCTGCTTCCGGCAAAAACCTTCCTCTATTTCCTGGTCCTGACCCGCTTTCGGCTCCGCGCCAGAACCAGCCTGCTGGCCAGCTTGAACCTGGCCAATTATTCCGAGTTCGGCCTGCTCGTCACGGCCATCGCCATGAAGCAAGGCTGGCTCGATCCGGACTGGCTGATCATCGTTGCCCTGGCGCTCACCTTTTCCTTTTTGCTGGCCGCCCCACTCAACAGCAAGGCCAACCGCCTTTATGACCGTTTTGCCGTGCATTTCCAGCGGTTTGAAACCAACACCCGGCACCCCGGAGACATCCGGATCAACCTGGGTCAGGCCGACACCCTCATCTTCGGCATGGGGCCCTTCGGGGCCATGGCCTACGACACTATCCAGGAGCGGATGGGAGAAGGGGTGCTGGCCGTGGATTACAACCGGGAAACGGTCCGGCAGCACCTTGCGGCAGGCCGCAGGGTGATCTGGGGCGATGCCACGGATTATGATTTCTGGCGCAAGATCGATCTTTCCAGGCTGAAGATCATCCTGCTCACCATGAGCAACCACCAGGCAAACCTGCTGGCCCTGCGGGAAATCCACTCCGCCGGATTCCAGGGACCGGTGACCGCCACGGCCCGTTTCGAGGACCAGCGCCTGGAGCTGGAAGAAGCCGGCGCCACGGCAGCCTACAACATCTTTTCCGAGGCAGGAGCGGGGTATGCCGACCATGTCTGCCGCGCCACCGGCCTGGTCTGCAAGACGCGTTTTTTTGTGCCGGGCAACGATATCCAGAGCATGCCCGCCAAGGGCTGAAAACGCGGGCATGCCCCCCTTTTCCCCATGATCCAGAACACAAAGGAGTATTTCCATGGCCGAGGTTGAAGAAAAGGCCAAGCAGGGAAGCACGCTCCGCCATCTTGTCCGTGCCCTCCGCTCCAGGAACTACCGCCTTTTCGTCGCCGGGCAAGGCGTTTCCCTGGTGGGCACCTGGATGCAGCATGTTGCCATGAGCTGGCTTGTCTACCGCCTGACCGGCTCCGCCATGCTGCTGGGTGTGGTCGGTTTCACCAGCCAGATCCCGACCATCTTCATCTCCCCGGTGGCCGGGGTGCTCGCCGACCGCTGGGATCGGCGGCGGCTTCTGCTTGTCACCCAGTCCCTGGCCTTGCTGCAGGCACTCTTTCTTGCCCTTGTCGTGCTCACCGGGATCGTACAGGTCTGGCAGATCATTGTGCTGAGCCTGATCCTGGGTATCGTCAACGCCTGCGACATCCCGATCCGCCAATCCTTTGTCGTCGAGATGGTCGACCAGCGGGAGGACCTGGGCAACGCCATTGCCCTCAACTCCTCCATGGTCAACGGCGCCCGCCTTGTCGGCCCGGCCATCGCCGGTCTGCTCGTGGCCTCGGTGGGAGAAGGGATCTGTTTTGTCCTCAACGCCCTCAGCTACCTGGCGGTCATCCTGGCCCTCGCGGCCATGCGGATCCCGCCCGCAACCAAAACCGGCCAGGCCAGACGCCCGATCCTGCATGACCTCCGGGAGGGGTTCCTCTACGCCTACCGCTTTGGCCCGATCCGCAGCATCCTGCTCCTCCTCGCCCTGGTCAGTCTCATGGGGATGCCCTATTCCGTGCTGGCGCCGGTTTTTGCCAAGGAAATCCTGCACGGCGGCGCGCATACCTTCGGCTTTTTGATGACCGGCGCGGGCAGCGGCGCCCTGGCCGGCACCCTGTATCTCGCCTCCCGCAGGAGCGTCCGCGGCCTCGGCCTGGTAATTGTCCGGGCGACGCTCCTGTTCGCGGTGGGCATTGCCATCTTTGCCCTGTCCCGCGACTTCCTCCTTTCGCTGGCCGCTCTGGCCCTGGCGGGGTTCGGGGGCATGACCATCGTCGCCTCCTGCAACACGGTGCTGCAAACCATTCTGGACGAAGACAAACGCGGGAGGGTCATGAGCTTTTTCACCATGGCCTTCATCGGGGTGGCGCCCTTCGGCTCTCTCGGCGCCGGCACCATGGCGGGCATCATCGGCCCGCGCGACACCCTGCTCCTCGGCGGCCTCGGCTGCCTGGCGGGAGCGGCGATTTTTGCCCGGAACCTCCCGCAGATCAGGGAGAAAGTGCGGCCCATCTATCTGCGCATGGGGATCATCCAGGAAGTCGCCGATGGCTTGGAGACCGCGGCGGAACAGCCGCCGTTGAGGGAGAGCGGTGATCTCAAGAGTGATGGAGCCTAGAGCAGGGCTGGGGCGCTAATTCCCCTTATGGCCGGCCTGTTCCTGCCACGGCGCGACCTTCAGCAGCAGCACCATCCCCGGCAGCGCCAGCAACGCGCAGAGCAGAAAGAACCCCATCCAGCCCATCATCTCCACCAGCCAGCCGGTGGCGGCGTTGGCAAAGGTGCGCGGCATGGCGGCGAGGCTGGTGAACAGGGCGAACTGGGTCGCGGTGTAGGCGGGGTGGGTGGTGCGGGCGATGAAGGCGACGAAGGCGGCGGTGCCCAAGCCCACGCCCAAGGCTTCGAGGCCGATGACGATGGCCAGTTGCGCAAGCTCCACACTGGTGATTTCGGCGTGGTGTCCCACCGAGGCCAGCCAGACAAAGCCGAAGATGGAAACCACCTGCACCACCCCGAAGAGCCACAGCGCCCGGTTGATGCCGATCTTCACCATCCACAACCCGCCGAGCAACCCGCCGATGACCGCGGGCCACAGCCCGGCATTCTTGGCGATCAGCCCAATCTGGGTCTTGCTGAAGCCCATGTCCATATAAAACGGCGTGGCCAGCGCGGTGCACATGCTGTCGCCGAGTTTATACAAGAACAGAAAAGCGAGAATCAGCAGCGCGCTGTTCCAGCCCCGGCGGGTGATGAATTCGTGAAACGGTTCGACCACCGCTTCGCGCAGGGTCTTGGGCGGCGCGGCGCGGTGCGGCTCCTGGACGGCAAGGGTCATCGCCACCCCAGGCAGCATGAACAGGGCGGTGGCGATGAACACCATATTCCAGGGCAGAAAATCGGCCAGGATCAGCGACAGCGAACCCGGCACCAGGCCCGCGATGCGGTAGGCATTCACATGCACCGCATTCCCGAGCCCCATCTCGCTGTCCGACAGCAGCTCGCGGCGGTAGGCATCCAGGACAATATCCTGCGTGGCGCCGAGGAAGGCGAGCAGCGTGGCAATCCAGGCGATGGTATGCAAATCGTTTTGCGGCGAAAACGCCCCCATCATGGCAATCACCAGCAACAAACCGATCTGGGTCAGCAGCATCCAACCGCGCCTGCGACCGAGCAGGGGCAGGGCATAGCGGTCGAGCAGCGGCGACCACAGGAACTTCCAGGTATAGGGAAACTGGATCAGCGCGAACA
The DNA here is from genome assembly GCA_002841785.1 of Deltaproteobacteria bacterium HGW-Deltaproteobacteria-3. Classification (GTDB taxonomy): domain Bacteria; phylum Desulfobacterota; class Desulfobulbia; order Desulfobulbales; family Desulfurivibrionaceae; genus Thiovibrio. The sequence goes on from PHAW01000023.1 coordinate 10,758, forward strand.
GGCCGATGGTTTTCAGATCCACGTGTTCGCTGCGCAGCCAGGCGGGCAGGAGGTTGAACAGCAGGTACAGCGGCAGGCCGGAAGAAAATCCGGTGAACACGCAGATCGCCATGCGGCGGGTGAAGAGTTGTTGCCAGACGGTCAATTGGTTGTGCGCTGTGCCCTCGCCCTCTTCCACGTGTAGCCCCCGCCGTTGAATGATTGAACCTCTTTTGGGGAGGGTTTTGCGGTACGGGTCTGAAGGTCCGTAAGTGGCGAATCCGCTTGGCCTTTGAGCTTACTCCCTGGCGCACATTTCTTGAGGGCCTTGCGCGTGGACTCCCCGAAACATGGAGGCCACTATATCAGGGCGGACTACCCTGAACAACAAGAAACCCGCTTCCCGAAAGGAAAGCGGGTTTCAAAACATTTCCGGACGTTACCGGACAATATGGCGAGCGAGTCCGCTTAGCATAGAATCGGAAAATTGGGGTGGATCCCTAATTTCCTGAGATATCACCTTTTTCATCTTGCATGGATTGTAAGTTGAATTGACAATCCATGCAAGATGCACTACCATGACCGCTATGATTCCCCGAAAACTCATCCCAAAACTGCTGGAACTGGCCGGGTTCTACCCGGTGGTCGTCGTGACCGGCCCGAGGCAGGCCGGCAAAACGACTTTGTGCCGTGCCACCTTCCCGGATACAGCCTATGTGTCGTTGGAATCCCTGGACACCCGCGAATTTGCGCAGACCGATCCGCGTGGGTTTCTCGCGGAATATCGCAACGGCGCCATCATTGACGAAATCCAGCAGGCGCCTGGCCTGGCGAGCTATCTCCAAACGGAAGTCGACGAACGGCCGACACCTGGCCGATTCATTCTCACCGGTTCGCAGCATTTCGGGCTCTCGCAAACCATCTCCCAATCCCTTGCCGGGCGCTGTGGACTGCTGGAGCTGCTTGCCCCGGATTGGGAAGAACTGCGCCAGTTTCCCTCAGCGCCGGACGATCTCTACACCCTGTTGTGGCAAGGATCCTATCCCCGGATCTATGACCGGAATATCCCAGCCCATCAGTGGCTCGCTGATTACACCGCCACCTATGTGCAACGCGATGTCCGCCAGGTGGTCAATGTCGGCGATCTCCTGGCTTTTTCCGGTTTCATAAAACTCTGTGCCGGTCGCACCGCGCAAGAAATCAACCTCTCGGCTCTGGGCAGCGATGCCGGAGTCTCCCACAATACGGCTCGCGCCTGGCTGTCGATTCTCGAAACCAGCTATCTTGTTCATCGGCTGCCGGCCTGGCATAGCAACATTCGCAAGCAGGTAGTGAAAGCGCCCAAGCTCCATTTTCTCGATAGTGGGCTGGTGTGTTATTTGCTGAACATCCGGGAGCCCGAACAACTGCGCCACCATCCTTTGCGCGGCGCTATCTTCGAGAGCTGGGTGGTGTCGGAACTCTACAAGGCGCAGATTCATCAAGGGGAACAGCCCAGTCTCCATCACTATCGTGAAAGTCGCGGGCTGGAGATGGATGTGCTGGTGAATCTTGGTGATCGCCTCCATGCCATCGAGGCCAAATCCGCCGCCACGGCAACACCGGATTTCTTTAAAGGCTTCGCGCCCTTTGCCGAGAGGGTAGGCAACACCGACCTGCCGACGCGGATTGAAAATGCCGTGGTCTATGGCGGCGAGACATCGCAACAACGATCAACGGCGCGGCTCATTGCGTGGCGGGATGTGGGGGAAATTCTGCGTGTCGAGAAAGTGAAATGATCCATTCACACACAGACACCAGCAAGTTTCAAAAAACGTTGCCGGGGAATTAAGGATGGTGGACCTGGAATTCGTGCCTCCCAATTATTTATTTTGGGCATAACGCCAAGAATATGGGGCGGCTCGCCGCGCAGCGGTGAGCCGCCCCAGCTGCCCGAATGGGCAGCGACATGATTAACTTGTTAGGCATTGTTTCATTTTGGCCTACCCGATATGTCGTAGAATTGACCTTCGCGAAACTCAAATGGATCTTTGTCTTCGATTTTCAGTATATCCAGCAATTCCGCCGGCGACACGGGCTTACAAGGAAGGTTGATATTTTTTGACTTAGTCATTGCTCTAATGAACTTTCCGTCAATTGTTAAGAATAGATTCGAACCATTTACCTCCGCTGACCACAAATGTAAGGCATCGGGGTATTGCTTCTCCGCAAGGCCGTGGCACAAATCACGAAAGCGTTGCACATTCCTTAAATTATTCAACAACCACAACGGGTAATCTGGATTTCCCGATAGCCGATCAGCCAGCTTTTCAATACCTGGCGTCATTAGCCATTTGCAGTATTCGATTACTTTCTCTGTTTGAATGAATTGACCGAGTTCCATTTGAAAGAAATATGATCGCTCAACAGCTGCATCAACATGGTTGATTGAAACACCTGAAAAAATGTTGCCGATGCTGTTTGCTGGAAACGAACCGGAGCGCTTCCAACCTTCACTTAGAAGCTCAAAATACGTGAAAAGAGATATCTTTCCTTCTCTGGCGATTCTTCCGATGGTGGGAAGGCATTCAATCTCTTTACGTTTCCATTGATCTTTCGAGTTTGGAAGTGGCTTTCTCATGTAGCCAACCACATCAACCCACTGCACAGAGCTGGCCCAGTTCAATGGGAATTGCTTTTTCGCACCTTGCATGGTGTCACTAACACTCAGAATGCAATTGTCTACGAAAACCTTGAGAGGGCTTTGGTCGGCCATTTTTTGCCTAACGACCAAGGTCACTTGCGCCGCCACCAAACCTTGCCGCGTCAGCGCCGCCGACGTTCTAGGCGTCAAGTGGACCGCCTGGTTCGGCAATTTTTGCCTTTTTTTTTGCAACGCCTTTGCGAGACGGTCATTGAAGCTTGATTGATATTACAGCATCTCCACCCACGTTTGCGGCACGAACACGCAGATTGCCGTAAGTTTGTGCGGACGCTTGGTTGATCTGGCGGACCCGGTTTGTTAAACTTTTTGAAATACCGTCTTTGACGTGTAATTGGGTAGTGCTAGGATCGAGAGCTTTAAACAGTTCCAATACGAACGACATTTTTGAAGCATCAAGGCTGGAAGTTCCTATAAACATCACTCCGGCTTCGACCATATTTGACCCCTTGGTGCTAGCCGACAACATAGTCCCTTGCAGCCGAGATACCGTCAGCTCATTGTTGAATGAACCATCTCTTAATGCCCATCCATCTTGTTTCGAAATTCCATATTGCTTTGCAAACCCACTCGTGAGGAATGAGTCTAAAGTCAATGTGACTTGAGACACACCAGAAGGGGAGTCCACCTCTGTCTGCTTGACTGCCGGAATACCTGCGCAAGTGGGCAGCATCTTGTATGCGGCTGAAAATCCTGATAGTGAGAATGTGTGAATCGAGGGATCTCCACTCCCAAAATCCAGTACTATTTTTACAGCCTTACCTTTCAACATACTGTCAATGATATTCTTGTTTGACATGGGAGTTTCAGGGGTTATTGCGACACTCTTTCCATCATCCACTTGCAACATTGCTTGCTTGGTAATTTTGAAATAGGCCCCGATATTTTCACCAGTAAATGTGACATTATTGCTCGGGTAACTTATTTCCAAATAGGTAGTTCCATATTTTGGGTTTTTACCGTTATCAAGGTAATTCGGTGAAGACCTCAACGCACACTGCTTAAATTCTCCTGTTATACCCACCTCCAACACCGTCCAATTTTTTCCTTTATTAAACGATTTTACATATGGATCACCAGCGTAGGCAACAGAACTCGAAAGCAGGACTAAAACGAGTATGATTTTTTTTATCATATAATCCTCCACATTGTTTTCCGAGACGACTCCAAACTGAGCAGCCCGAACTATATTATTATATAGTGCGAGATGTTGTGGCCCACTCCCCCGCATGGCAACCTTACCTTGCAAGAAAATGCAGCTTGACTTACTATTATTTAGCACCAACAAACGGATAAGAATAAATATTTATCATTATCTAGCGCTAGATAATCTCGCCGGAGTATTATCCATAACCCCGCTGCATGCTTTTGCAAGCATATCTTGTTGACAGGCAGCTTGTCCAGAAAAAACAACCCCTCTATTTCATCCGCTGGGCCTCCAACTACCTTTCTTTTTTGCGAAAAATCCGGGTTTCCCAAAATTCCAGGGACACCATCCTTAATTCCTCTTCTTGGGAGATGATAATCTCATACAGGAATACTCGCAGAACAGAAGGCACAAAAAAAACCCGCGACCATTTCTGGCGCGGGTTTTTTCATTGTAAGGCAAAATGGCGGAGAGCGAGGGATTCGAACCCTCGGTAGAACTTTTGATCCTACACTCGCTTAGCAGGCGAGCACCTTCGGCCTACTCGGTCAGCNACAACGGTTTTCAAGACCGCCGCCTTAAACCACTCGGCCATTCCTCCCTCAAGTCCGTCAGTTATGTACCATTTCAAAAATGGGCTGTCAATGCTTGAAGACTTCCCGGCCTAGAAGAAAAGCGCCCGATTGCGTTCTGCCCACATCCGTTCGCCCTGAGCCTGTCGAAGGGCCTTGTACAGGGCGGGGCTTCGACAGGCTCAGCCCGAACGGAATTGATACGTTAGTACATGCCCCCCGCTAAATTGTAAACGTTCAGCAGTGCCGCAGATGCGCGAAAGAGGTCTGCGAAGTGTGCTATTGCACATGAGCAGGCCGATGACAGCTAAGCGAGCGCAGCGAGACTGCGAAGCAGATGTGGTGCTGCTGGACGTTTAGCGGACCGCTTCGATAGCCTCGGCCAACTTTTTCACCCCGACAATCTCCATGCCCTTGATCCCGCCCTTGGGCACGTTGGCCAGGGGGACAATCGCCTTGGTAAAGCCGTGCTTGGCCGCCTCCCGCAAGCGCTCCTGCCCACTGGGCACGGGCCGGATCTCGCCGGAGAGGCCCACCTCGCCGAAGGCGACCAGCTCAACGGGCAGGGGCTTGTTCTTCAGGCTGGAAAAAACCGCCAGCAGCAGCGGCAGATCGGCGCTGGTTTCGCTGACCCGCACCCCGCCCGCCACGTTGATGAACACATCCTGACCATAGGTGGCGATGGAGCCGTGCCGGTGCAGCACGGCCAGGAGCATGGCCAGCCGGTTCTGCTCCAGCCCCACCGTAACCCTCCGGGGATTTTCGCTGTGGCTGTCGTCCACCAGGGCCTGCATCTCCACCAAGAGAGGGCGGCTGCCCTCCCAGATCGCCATGACCACGCTGCCGGGCATGGCTTCGGCGTTGCGGGAAAGGAAGATGGCCGAGGGGTTGGAGATCTCGCGCAGACCCTTGTCGGTCATGGCGAAGACCCCCAGCTCGTTCACCGCGCCGTAGCGGTTCTTCACCGCCCGCATCACCCGGAAACGGCTGTCGCCGCCGCCTTCGATGTAGCACACCACGTCGATGATGTGCTCCAGCACCCTGGGGCCGGCCAGGTCGCCGCTCTTGGTGACATGGCCCACCAGGAAGATGGCCACCCCGGTCTGCTTGGCGAACTGGGTAAGGAGAGCGGCGGACTCCCGCACCTGGCTGACGCTGCCCGGGGCGGACTGGCTGTCCGCCACCTGCATGGTCTGGATGGAATCGATCACCATGACCTCGGGGCGTTCCTTGAGCGCGGTGGCGCAGATATCCTCCACCCTGGTCTCGGCCAGCAGAAGCAGCGCCTGATCCGGCAACCCCAGCCGCCTCGCCCGCATGGCGATCTGCTGGAGCGACTCCTCGCCGGTCACATAGAGGCATTTGCGGGTAAGGCTCAGGTTGCAGCAGACCTGGAGCAGGCCGGTGGACTTGCCCACCCCCGGATCGCCGCCGATGAGCACCACCGAGCCCGGCACCAGACCGCCGCCCAGCACCCGATCCAGCTCGCCCATGCCGGTGGAAAAACGGACCAGCTCATCCTTGCCCACCTCGGCCATGGTCTGCACCTGGGCCAGGGAGCCGGAATAGCCCTGAAAACGGCTCGCCGCCACGGACGAAGGCTGCTGCTCGGCCAGGGTATCCCAGGCGCCGCAGCCTTCGCACTGACCACCCCATTTACTGAACACCCCGTTGCAGGTGCGGCAGACATACGAGATCTTCTCTTTAGCCATTTTTTCCCTGCCCCTTACGCCTTTTACCTTTCACCTTGCACCTTTTACTTCCAACGCCTTCCGCACTGTTTCTGTCAGCACCCGCATGGTCATGGGCTTCATGAGAAAATGGCTGATGCCCTGGGCCACGGCGGATTCTTCACCGATTGCCGCGCTGTAGCCGGTGCAGAGAATCACCGGCAGCCCGGGCCGGATCTTGCGAATCTCCTGCGCCAACTGCACCCCCGACATCTTGGGCATGGTCTGGTCGGTGATCAGCAGATCAAAATCGTCGGGCCGGCTGCGAAACTCTTCCAACGCCTCAAGCGGCTTGGTTCGCGCCGTCACCCGATAGCCGAGTCCGGAGAGCATGGCCTTGCCCAGCTCGGCGATGCTGGTCTCGTCATCCACATAGAGAACCCGCTCCTGGCCGGAAGGAAGCGCCCACTCCTGGGGACTTTCCGACACAACCATCCCCGCGCCGACCCTCGGCAGATAGACGCGGAAAACCGTGCCGGCGCCCAGGGCGCTTTCCACCTGCACCATGCCCCCATAGCTTTTGACGATGCCATGCACCACCGCCAGCCCCATGCCCGACCCCTTGCCCACCATCTTGGTGGTGAAACGGCGAGATCGCTTTCGCCAAGCTCCACGTTTTTCAAAACCACGGTCAGAGGGCCCCCTGCCGCCTCCATGGCGTGGAAGGCGTTGGTGCAGAGATTCACCACGATCTGGTGGATATTCGTGGGGTCGGCCAGGATGAAACCGCAATCCGGGTCGATATCCTCGCGGATTTCGATGTTCGCCGGAATCGAGGCGCGCAGAAACTTGAGCGCCTCCTTGACAATGGGCTTGGGCGAGAGCGGAGCCCGCTCCTCCCCGCCTTTCCGGCTGAAGGTGAGAATCTGCTTCACCAGATCCCGGGCCCGCAGACCGGCCCGGAGCACCTCCTGGATATCGTCCCTGGCACTGCCTGCCGCTTCCGGCAGTCTGCGTTTGGCCATTTCGGCATAGCCGAGAATGGCGGCAAGGATATTGTTGAAATCATGGGCGATTCCCCCTGCCAGGGTGCCGATGGCCTCCATCTTCTGGGCCTGGCGCAATCGCTCTTCCAGCCCCTTTCTGATACTGATGTCATGGCAAATGCAGAGAATTTCCGGCTGCCCCTCGCCTTGCACCACCGTGGCATTGATCTCCACCGGGGTGATGCCGCCCCGGCCATCGACATAATCGATCTGCAGATGGCGGACGAAACCCTGCTTGACGCATTCCCGCAACGCCTGGCGGTTCCTGGCCAGAGCATGTTCCGCCGTCCACTCCGTCACCCTCTGCCCTAAAATCCCGGCCAAATCATCGTGCCCGCTCAAGCGGACATACTCCTGATTGGCGTCCAGCACCCTTCCTTCGCCATCGATCCTTACAAAACCGATGCCGGTGGTTTCGATCAAGACCCGGTATTTCTCCTCGCTTTTGCGCAACCCCTCTTCCATGGTCCGTTTTTCGGCCAGCATCCGGTTTAGCGCCCCGGCCAGGGAACGAAACTCCGCAAAGTGGAGGCCCGAGAGCTGCATGTCCTCCTTTTCCCGGGCCGCTGTGTCAAAAAAATTCTCAAAGGAAGCAAAGGCCTCCTGGATGCGCCCAGCCGTCTTCCGGACAAAGAGCAACCCGCCCAAGAGCGCGGTAAGCAGCAGCACTAGCGCCAGCCCGACGATCTTGACGATATCGCGCCGCAACTGATGCCGGGCCTCCGCTGTGGCCGCCTGGATGTCGTCCAGGTATATGCCCGCGCCGATATACCACTGCCACTCCTTGACGCCCCGCACATAGCTGAGCTTCAAGGAATGGCGCTCCCCGCCCAGCTTCGGCATCACATATCGAAGAAAACCGCCGTCTTTTCGGGCCAGGGCGATCAGTTCCCGCACAATTTCCAGGCCGTTGGCATCGACCTGCTCCAGCGCGTTTTCTCCCTTGGCCGGATAGGTCAAGGACACCCCGTCCCACTGGCCGGCAAAGACATAGCCATCCTGCTCGAACCGCATCTTTTCAATCCGCGCCAGCACCTCGGCCTGGATCTCCGTTTCCATGTCGTCCAGATATTCGCCCGCGCCGATAAGCCAATCAAGCTCGGGCAGATATTTGACAAAAGAGACTTTTTCAAGCTCCTGCCCGGACGACAACCCAGGCTTGGGCCAGCGGTAGGAAACAAACCCCTCGCCCTTGCTCCGGGCAAGCTCGACCATCTCCCGGATGACAAAAGCACCCTCGTTGTCCTGCATGCTCAGAAGGTTTTTCTGCTCAAGCTCCGGCTGGGCGGCATGGAGCTGCACCGTGCCGTCCATGGCAAAGATGAAGAAATACCCCCTGCCGTTGTTAAAACGCTGCGTCCGCAGGCTCTCACGCACCAGGGACTGCAGCTCTTTCCTGCTGTGCAAGCCCTTGCTGACCTGGTAGAGATGGGAGGCGGCGGCCTGGGCATCCCGGACCCTGCCCGCAACAACGCCCTTTGCCCGGTCGGTGATCTGCGAACGCTTGAAATGGATGTACCCGGCCACCTCTTCGACCTGCCGCACAAGCTGCTGCTTACGCGCTTCGACCTGTTCCCCCCAGAGCGCATCAACCTCGTTCCGGTAGCGGGAATATTCCTGGAAAATATGGAGAGTGCCAAGCCCCAGGATCAGGCAGGCAACCATGAGCGACATGGTGACCAGCAATTTCCGGGCTATGCTGTGAGCGGGCATGATCATTGACTGTGAAGCTCTCCCAAAAAAAAATCCGTTCACACAAGCCTGGCCAAGACCTGATTGGCCACGGGCAGACCGGCCTCGGTGAGACGCAGGCTGTCCGCGGCAAGCACGACCAGCCCCTGCTGCTGCAACTCCTCAAGCATCTTCCCATAATAGCCCGGCGGCGTCAAACCAAACCGGCGCTGCAGCCGGGCAACCGAAATCCCTTCGGTCATCCTGAGCCCCATGACCACGCTTTCCCGGAACCGGGCCGCCAACGGCAAACATTCCCCCTCGGCCAGCGGGGGTTCCCCTTTTTGGACCAGCCCTGCAAACGGTTCGGGCTCCCGCACCGTGCTGAACCGGAATCCGGAAAGGCAGGAGACCGCTCCGGCGCCCAGGCCGAGATAACTCCCGTTTCGCCAGTAATTGAGGTTGTGGCGGCAGTGGTTGCCCGGCGCTGCATAGTTGGAAATCTCGTAGCGCGGCAAACCCGCCTGGGCCAGAAGATCGTGGGAGAGCTCGGCCATGGCCAGGACCTCCTCCTCTTCGGGCAGGATGAGCTCGCCCCGTTCCACCAGTCCGGCAAAAGGGGTTTCTTCCTCGATGGTCAACTCGTAGCAGGCGAGATGCTCCGGCCCGCAGGCAAGGGCCTGGTCCGGCGGCATGGGCCTCACCCTTCGTATGGCTCCGGCCAAGCGCACCCAACAGCCGATCGGAAAAGGCCTGCACCCCCAGGCTCAACCGGTTGACCCCTGCCCGGCGCAGGCTGGCCAGCATCGGCACCGTGACGGTGTTGGGGTTCCCCTCCACCGTAATCTCTGGATCTTCCGTGAAATTGAAGGATTTGAGGCACAAGGCAACCAGAGCGGCGAGCTCCTCCCCATAGATGGTCGGAGTGCCGCCGCCGATGAAAAAAGAGGAAAAGGTCCGCTCCCGGCACCATTGCTGGGCGCCCCAGTAACGAATCTGAACGGCAAGGGCTTCCAGGTATGCACCCGGAGGGGACTGGCAGACGTAGGAATTGAAGGAACAGTATGCGCACCGGCTTTTGCAGAAGGGGATGTGCAGATAGAGGCCGGGCGGTTCTTCGTCGCTGGCGGGAGTAAAAGCAGTGGATATGGCTTCGGGCATGTCACTCTCCGGCGATCAACGGACGGGACTGGCGGCGGATATCCTCCAACAGCCCATGGTCGGCAAAGCTGAACGGCTGCTCGCCCTGTCCGACGATGAGATGGTCGAGGAGCTGAATCCCGGCAAAACCCAGGGCGATGAAGAGATGACGGGTGAGCCGGATATCCTCCGCCGAAGGAGTCAGGCTGCCGGAGGGGTGGTTGTGGGCGATGACCACCGAGGCGGCATGGTGCTCCAGAGCCAGCTTGATCAACTCCCGAGGATGCACGGTGTTGCTGGCCAGGGTGCCTTCCGCCACCAGTTGAGTGTCGATAATCCCTAAGGAGGCGTCCAGGAACACCGCCATCAGCACCTCGCGCTTGAGCCCCCGCATGGAGTGAACCAGATATTCCCCCACCTCGCGGGAGGAACGGAGGTACTCCTTGCTCACCAGCCGCTGCTTGAGATACCGCCGGGCCACCCCCTGGACAAAATGCAGGGCAAAACCGTTCTTTGGCCCGATGCCTTCGATCAGCTCAAGCTCCGCCTGGCTTGCATCCAGGGCATGGGCCAGGGTGGCAAACCGCTTGAGCAGCAGACGGGCCGTCTCCTTGCAATCCTTGCGCGGGGTGCCCAGGGACAAAAGCAGCTCCAGCACCTCGGCGTCGGTGAAGCCGTCCAGGCCGTGGGCCAGAAACCTGTCCCGTAGCCGCTGCCTATGGCCGTCGCCTTTTTTCTGCCAGTCGGTTTTATCCATGATTTTTTTGCCACGAAAGTTAAATAACACCGCAAAGCTGGAGAGTTATTGGATAGCGCCTCACCGGCACCGACAAAACCGTGAGTCGCCCAAGGCGGCAGCGCCTTTTGCCTCCCCCTTTAACAAAGGGGGATTTAAAAACGATGGAATCAACGGGCCAGTTCGAAAAATCCCCCCTTTCCCCCCTTTGTTAAAGGGGGGAATACAGCGCTGCCCTCAATGTTTTCGTGGCTATCAATCTACTCCGCCAACGCCTTCACAAACAGCTCGTTGGCCAGCCCCGGATTGGCCTTGCCCCCGGTCTGCTTCATGAGCTGGCCCACGAAAAAGCCCATGACCTTGGTCTTGCCTTCCCGGAACTGCTGGGCCTGCTCGGGGTTGGCCGCGATGATCTCTTTGACCATGGCCAGAATCTCGCCCTGGTCGCTCATCTGCACCAGCCCCTTCTCCTTGACCACACTCTCCGGATCCTTGCCGGAGACCATCATCTCCTCGAACACGGTCTTGGCGATCTTGCCGCTGATGGTGCCTGCATCGATCATGGCCAGGAGCGCGGCCAGGTTTTCGGGCGTGACCGGGCACTGGCTGATAGCAAAGGCCTCCTCGCCCTTCACCAGCCGCATCAACTCGGTCATCAGCCAGTTGCCAAGTTTCTTGGCATTGGCATACCCTGCATAGGCCGCCTCGAAATAATCGGCCAGCTCGCGGGAGGAGGTGAGCACCGCGGCATCGTCTTCCGGCAGCCCCAGTTGCTCGACAAAACGGCGTTTCCGGTCATCGGGCAGCTCGGGCAGGGTGGCGCGGATCGCCTCGATCCAGGCCGCGTCGATCACCACCGGCACCAGGTCCGGGTCCGGGAAGTAGCGGTAATCGTGGGCCTCCTCCTTGGAGCGCATGGCATTGGTCACGTTGCGGTCCGCATCCCAGAGCAGGGTTTCCTGGGTGATCTTCTCCCCGTCCAGCAACCGGTCGCGCTGGCGGCGCACCTCGAATTCCAGGGCTTTTTGCACGTTCTTGAAGGAGTTCATGTTCTTGAGCTCGGTGCGGGTGCCGAACTCCTTCTGACCCACGGGCCTGAGCGAAATATTGGCGTCGCAGCGGAAGCTGCCCTCCTGCATGTTGCCGTCGCAGATGTCCAGATAGCGCAGGATGGCGTGCAGTTTCCTGAGATAGGCCGCGGCCTCCTCCGGCGAGCGGATGTCCGGC
>PHAW01000226.1 GCA_002841785.1 Deltaproteobacteria bacterium HGW-Deltaproteobacteria-3
TGGTGGTGCATTAGAGGAAAGAGGAATTTGTGTCTCTTCCCGGAAGCAACGGACTCGATATTCTGCCTCGTTCTGTGGCAGTGCGATCTTGTTTATCAAATTTTTTTTAACCCTATATGGAGGAAGTACTATGTGGCAGATTGACATTGACAAAGACAAATGCGTTGGTGATGCAGAGTGCGTAAACGCTTGCCCCGCGCAGGTTTATGAGATGGTCGACGGCAAGGCTGAAGCTGTGAACGCCGACGAATGCCTGGGCTGTGAGACCTGTGTAGAGGTTTGCCCCGAGGGTGCACTCACCGTCACCGAGGTGTAATGTAGAAGTTGCAAAACATTGTGTGATGCGCGTAGGCCTATTCCCGCGATTGGGGATAGGCCTATTTATTTGCAGGCGACGGACGGTTTCGTTATGGTGCGGCAAACATTGAGGGAGAAAGCATGAGCTGGTTGGCGCGGTTGAAGCCGGGGGCGAGTACCCGCACCAATCTTCTGGTTGCCGCCCTGATGTGGAGCTTCATCGGTTTCTACCTCATGGTGCGCGGCTACCTTCTGGACCCGCCTCTGCCCGGGATGTTTTTTTTTCTGGCCCTGGGACTTGGCACGCTGAAGGCGTTTTGGCTCATCGAGCGGGCTGCCCGGAAAAATATCGCCCGGATTGTGGCGCGCCCGGATGGCATGTGTCTTGGCGGCGTCTATTCCTGGGGGATGTGGGGGATGGTTGTCTGCATGATGGTTGGCGGCCGCCTGTTGCGTAATTCTGCCGTGCCTCCCCTGGTGGTCGGTGTTATATATGTTGCTGTCGGCTGGGCGCTCCTGTTGTCGAGCAGGCTCATCTGGCGGGAGTGGAACGCAACAAAGTCTCTTCGTTGAATGAACAGGTTGTCTGGTATGGGAACACCTTCCTGGAATAGAGTGGAGGTTGATCGTGCCGCTCTGCGCCATAATTTTCGGCAGGTGCGGCATCTGGTCGGCCCGGCGGTGGACATTCTGGCCGTGGTCAAGGCTGATGCCTATGGGCATGGCCTTATCCCTGCGGCCCGGGCCTTTGCCGAGGCCGGAGCCGTCTCCTTTGGCGTGGCCGAGGTTGAAGAGGGTGTGCAACTGCGGCAGGCCGGGATAACCGGGCAGATCGTGGTCATGCTCGGGGTGGACCGGCAGGGGGCGGAGGAGGCGGTGGCCCACGATCTCACCCCGGTGGTCTATACCCTGGAAGCCATGGAAGCGCTTGCCGCCTGCGCGGCAAAGGCTGGTTGCCGGAAAGGGGTGCAGATCAAGGTCGATGTCGGCATGGGGCGGCTTGGTCTTCTCCCCCGCGAACTCGAGCCCTTTCTCGCTGCCTTGCGCCGGTTTCCCAATCTCTATCTCTCCGGGATCGCAAGCCATTTTCCCAAACCAGATGTGGAAGGCGATGCCACTACGGAAGAGCAGTATGGTGTGTTTCAGGCTCTGCTGAGCCGGGTGCAGGACACCGGGGAGGGACGGATCAGCCATATTGCCAACTCAGCCACCCTGATGCGCTACCCCGGAATGCGCTGTGATCTGGTACGGCCGGGGATTTCCCTCTATGGCTGTTACCCGGCGGATTGGCTGCGCCAGGTTTCCGGCCTGGACCTGCGGCCGGTCATGCGTTTTGCCACCACGGTGTTGCAGGTCAAGGAGGTTCCGGCGGGGCAGGGGATCAGCTATGGGTACAGGTATGTGACCGAGCGCCCCGCCAGGCTGGCGGTTCTGCCGGTGGGGTATGCGGACGGCTATCTGCGGCGCATGACAGGCAAGGCCGAGGTGTTGCTGGCTGGGCAGCGGGCCCCGATCCGGGGCATGATCTGCATGAATGCCTGCATGGCCGATGTGACGAATATCCCGGGAGTCAAGGCAGGGGATGAGGCGATATTGCTTGGGTGTCAGGGTGCAGGGGAGATCCGGGCCGAAGAAATCGCCCGCTGGTCCGAAACCATCAACTATGAGATTCTCTGCCTTTTCGGTTCCTGCAACCGGCAGGTGTATTATGACAGTGAAGAACAGGCAACACCGCCTGTTTGCTGAAAGGATGACGGACTTGTAAAAAGGTCACAGGTCCGTAATACAGGCAGCGAGCCGGCGAGACTCCGAAATCAAAGAGTTACAACGCGATAACCGTCGCCGGTCGCTTTCGCTTTCTGCTGTAATCGCGGCATGTCGAAGTCTGGCGCTTATCTGCGATTTTAACAAAAAAATTTTTCCGGATTACCGCGATGATCAAGACACGCCTGAAAACATTGATAGACCACTGCTTTGACCAAGGGGTTGAAGCCGGATTCTGGTCCGCCGCCGCGGCGGGCGGGTATTCCCTGGATGAGCCCAAGCATGCGGGCCAGGGCGATCTGGCCACCAACCTGGCCATGGTGGTGCTTGCCCCCCACACCGATCTGCTGGAGCGGGTCGAAGTGGCGGGCCCGGGTTTTGTCAACTGCTACCTCAATAAGACGGTCTGGCAGTCGGTGCTGCCCGAGGTCTGCGCCAATGAGGCGACCTTCGGCCGCAGTGACATCGGCAAGGCCAAGAAGGTGCTGGTGGAATTCGTCAGCGCCAATCCCACCGGACCCTTGAGCGTCGGGCACGGGCGGCAGGCGGTTCTTGGCGACGCCATTGCCGGCCTGCTTTCCGCCACCGGCCATCAGGTCACCAGGGAATATTATTACAACGACGCCGGCCGGCAGATGCGGGTGCTGGGCGAATCCACCCGGGCCCGGTATCTGGAAGCGCTGGGGCTGCCCTTCACCTTTCCGGAAGACGGCTACCAGGGCCAGTACATCCGGGATATCGCCCAGGCGCTCATCGAGGAGCACGGCGATGGACTCAAAGACGAGCCCGAGGTCACGCCCTTTAAGAACAAGGCCGAGCGGGTCATCTTTGACGACATCAACACCACCCTGCACCGCCTTGGCATCGTCTTTGACAACTATTACAACGAACATTCGCTTTATGAAAACGGCTTGGTTGACGATGTGGTCGCCTCCCTGCGGGAAAAAGGGCTGGCCTACGATCAGGACGGCGCGGTCTGGTTCAAGGGCACCGAGTGTGGCCTGCCCCAGGACCGGGTGATCATCAAATCCACCGGCGAGCCCACCTACCGGCTGCCGGACATGGCCTATCACCGGGAGAAGTTCAAGCGCGGCTTCGACTGGATGGTCGACATCTTCGGCTCCGACCATATTGCCACGGTGCCGGATGTGCTGGCCGGGGTCAAGGCCCTGGGCTATGACCCGAGCAAGGTGACCGTGGTCCTGCACCAGTTCGTCACCCTGCTGCGCGACGGGCAGCAGGTGAAGATGTCCACCCGCAAGGCCAACTTCGTCACGGTGGACGAGCTGCTCGACGAGGTCGGCGCGGATGTGGCCCGCTTCTTTTTTCTCATGCGCAAGGCGGACAGCCAGTTGGAGTTTGACCTGGATCTGGCCACCAAGACCAGCCAGGAAAACCCGGTCTACTATGTCCAGTACGCCCATGCCCGTCTGCACAGCATCCGCAGGCAGGCCGAGGCCAAGGGGGTTGTTCTGGGAAGCTTGGCGGATGCGCCGGTCGGAAGACTCACCCTGGATGACGAGATTCTGCTGCTCAAGGCCATGGCCGGATTTCCCGGGCTGGTGCAGGGCGCGGCCCTTGATCTGGCCCCGCACCGGCTTGTTTTTTTTCTCCAGGACCTTGCCGGGCAGTTTCATAGCTACTACAATAAGCACCGGATTGTTTCCGAGGATGAGGAGTTGAGCCGGGCCCGTCTCTGGCTGGCCATGGGCTTGCGCATCGTCCTGCGCAATGGCCTAGCCCTGATTGGAGTGAGCGCGCCGGAATCCATGTAGGGCTTTGGCAATGTCCTGTTAAAAAGATCAGCATGAGGAGACGTTGCCTGGCAACGGATAATCTGGGTATGACCGCACCAAAGCAGAAAGGCAGATTTGGATTTGTTATCCGTTTTGAACTGGGATTGTTGGGGATGTTCAGCCTGACCCTGGTCACCGGCTGCATCTTTTTCTGGATGTTCATTATCGGCATTTGGGCCGGGCAGACGATCCTTCAGCCCACCCCGGGCGAGGCGGCGAAATCCCCGCTGGCAAAGCTTGCCGGGGTGCTCAAGCCTGGAAAACAGGACCCTGTCGAGCCCGGCGCCTCTTCCGCGCAAAAAGAAAACATGGAGCCGGCAACCGAGATGCCGGCGGAATCCGCCCCTGCTTCCGAAACGGAATGGGCCGAGGCCGAACCTTCTTTCTTTGCCCTGCAGATCGCCGCCGTCCGTGACCAGGACCGGGCGCAACAGGATGTCGCCGAATGGCGCGGCCGTGGCTATGAGGCGTTTTCCCTGCCGCCGGAGGACGAGGATGATCCGTTCATCCGGATTTACGTGGGTAAATTCGACAAGCTGGCCGATGCCAACCAGCTCATCGCCAAGCTGGAAAAAGAGGAGAAGGTCAAGGCCTATATCGCTCTGTTGCCGGCTTCCCGGCTGAAATCACCCTGATTCTTTTGTTGTGAAATCTTTTTCTTTGCGGGCGGGTATGGTAGAACGAACGGGTTCCTGCCGGCCAGCGGGGGCGGAAAAGGTGAGAGGCCGTCATGATTGTTGAACTCGCACAAAGCCGCGATTACAAAGGTTGTAGCCTCGCACCCTTTGATGCAGTGTTACGGACATGTGGATTGTTTCCCTTTTTACGAGGTCGTCATGATTCGTGATGCAAAAATGGACGATGTGAAGGTGATGTACGCCCTGTTGCAGCATTTTGCCAACAAGGGCTTGCTGCTGGGGCGGTCCTTGAGTTCCCTCTACGACCAACTGCG
>PHAW01000227.1 GCA_002841785.1 Deltaproteobacteria bacterium HGW-Deltaproteobacteria-3
GCCGGCCAGCAATGCCGGATCGGTGGCAAAATCCTCGTAGTGGACGATCCGCGCCATGCCGCTTTCCATATGGTAGAGCAAGTGGCAGTGGAAGAGCCAATCACCGGGCTCGTCGGCATAGAATTCAATGACCGTGGTGGCCATCGGCGCCACATCCACGGTGTGCTTGAGCGGCGCCCGCTCATCCTCCCGGCCGTTCAACACCCGGAAGAAGTGGCCGTGCAGGTGCATGGGATGGTGCATCATGGTGCGGTTGATCATGATGAAGCGGGTCACCTCGCCCCCTCGGATCGTGATGATGTCGTCCGGCGAGAGGGCGGCGTTGTTCATCTCCCAGACATAGCGCTCCATGTCGCCGTCCAGGGTGAGACGGATCTCGCGAACGGTCTTGCCCTGGGCGAAGGCGGTGGGCTGGGCGGCGCGAAGCCGGTCGTAGGGCGGCCAGGGACGGTCGGGGGCCATGCCGTCCATGGCCAGGCTTGGGGCTCCGGCGGCATCGGCGCCGAGCAGGGTGAAGTCGGCCGCGCCCTTCTTGCCGTTGGGGTCCATCACGGATAGCGGCGGAGGCATCCCATGGCCGCCGTGGCCGTGCTCCATGGCCGGCGCGGCAGGTTCCCCATGCATACCCCCGTGCTCCGGCCCGCCGGCCGGGGCGGCAGGAACATGCCCCATGGCTCCGTGATCCGGGGTTTCAGCCATGGTTGCCATGTCATGCATGTTCATCATGCCGGGCTGGTCGAAGCGACCGGCTGCCACCGCCTCGTCAGGCATGCCCATGGCCCCGGCCGGAGTGAGGGCGAACACCTCCTTGAGGCCGAGATGGCCCATGGTCTGATACAGGTTCGGCCTGGGCACGTCCGGCGCCGAGCGGAGCGAGCCTTCGCCCAGCCAGACCGAGGCGAAGCCCGAGCCGTCGTGGGCCGTGGCCCGGAACTCATAGGCCCCGCCGGCCGGGACCGTGATCAGCACATCGTAGGTTTCAGCCACGGCCATGAGCAGCCGCTGCTCGCCCAGCGGCTCCACCTCCTGGCCGTCGGCCGCGACAATGGTCATCGCCCCCCCGGCGAATTCGAGATGGAAATAGGTGGTAGCGGAGCCGTTCACCAGCCGCAGCCGCAGCGTTTGATCCGGCGCGGCAGGCAGCACGATTTCCTGCTGGCCGTTGGCCAGGAAACGGTCGTAGGCCACATCGGCGATGTCCATGGGCGGCATGCGCTGGAGTTCGCGCTTCAGAAAATCCCCCAGCCTGCCGAGCCGCGCGGCGCCCAGCAGGGACTGGCCGCTACCCTTGGCCACCGCGTACCAGTCGCTGCCGCGTTTCAGGGTCCGCAGCACCGCATGGGGATCCTCGTCGGTCCAGTCGGAAAAAAGAATCACCTGTTCCGGGATCTCCGGGGCAACGCTCCCGCGCGGGGCAATGACCATTGCGCCGTAGACGCCGCGCTGCTCCTGGAGACCGGAATGGGAATGATACCAGTAGGTACCGCTCTGGCGGAGGGGAAATTCGTAGGTAAAGGTGGCACCGGGCTGGATGGGCGGGAAGCTGACATAGGGCACGCCGTCCATGCCCGGCGGCACCAGCAGGCCGTGCCAGTGGATCGAGGTCTCGGTCGCCATACCGTTATGGACCCGGATGCGGGCATCGGTGGGCTGACCGGTGATATTGACCTCCTGTTCGGCAATGGTGAGGTCATATTCGACGGTGGCGGCAAAAAGCGGCGGGGCGGAAATGAGAGCCAGTAACACAACAAGCGAGGCAAGAGAGAATCGCATGACATACCTCCATATCGTTCGTGTTTCCTATCAGCCCATCACACACTCCAGCGTCCGGACGGCCAAAGGGGATTCATCCCTCTCCCCAGCCGTTGCTCCGTTTGAGCGTTTCCCTCCCGGGGCCGGGCAAAAAAACAGGTTATTTGGACAAGGGCTCCACAATGACGGGGATGTCGCGCTCGGCTTCGTTGGTGAGGGCGGAGCCGTCCTTCCGCAGGTTCTCGGGTTCTCCCACTCCGGGCGTCTCCGTGCGCGACTGCTCTTCGGAAACCGTGGGCTTCGCCTCCGCGCCGGGGCTGACAGCGGGCTTCTCACCAGCCGGCTCCCGGGCAGGGCTTGCCTTTTCCGAAACGGGAGCTGCTTCCTTGCCCGGGCTGATTACACCCGTCTCCTCCGCCGGTTTCTTGACAGGACTTGGCTGCTCCCGCACAGGGGGCTCCCTGTCCGGGACGACCGTCTGTATCGCTGGTTCCTCCGCCATTTCTTCCGAAAGGCCCAGCGGGGATTTCCGGACCTTCAGGCGTGGATCCTCGGCTTCGACACAGGCAAAATAGAGTTCATAGGAGACCATGTCGATGCCCAGGCTGCTGCCGTACTGAAAAATATTCTTCACGAAGAGGTACTGTTTCTTCTCTTGCGCACACCGATCAGTGGCCCTTTGCACTGTTTCGCGAATAATTTTTTTAGAGGTGCCCCAGGCACTGATCCGGTACACATCGGGTCCCATTGTCTCGGGAGGGACCGATCGCACCGGGGCGCAACCATTGGTCATGAGGGCTGCGGCGCCAAGCAGAATAAGAAAAAATGTTTTTTTCATCCAAAGATTGATCCCAAAAGAGGTCAGGGCTGCAGACGAAGAGTACCACATGGGAACGGCAGGGAAAAAGAAAAATTATCCTCACAAGCCCAGCACCGTCTCCCTGTCCGGTTCAACCGGCGCATCGGTCACCACACTGAACGCATGGACGACAACCGTATGGCCGTTTTCGGTTTCCACATTCACCCGCCATTGCCCCGGGGCCACCTCCTGCTTGTAGGTGTAGCCGCGAAAACCGCCATCACGGCCGCCAAAGAGGCCGAATCCCATGCGGGAGACGGTAACCCAACCACGAAAGGGATCATAATACTCCCAGCGGTGATAGAGACGGGTGCGCAACCCTCCCGGCGCAAAAACCGAGGAAACGCAGTACAGCCGCTCTCCCGGCACAAGATGGACCTCGTGCGACAACTCCCGCCAGAACACCCACCAGGGTGCCTTTTCCAGGGTGAGTCTATACTCGTCCGCCACCCGCTCAAAATTCCGCCCCACCTGAATATCGCGCTTCACCAAGGGAACCGGCGGGATCATATCCAGGGGATACGCCACCGCCAGCAGGGCGGCGATGACCCAAACAGGCGCCGCCCGGCCGGGGCAGCCTGGCGTTTTCTTGCGCAGCCAGTGGGTGAGACCCGCCCCGGCAAGGGTGCTGAGATAAAACCAGACCATGCTGATGCTGCCGGCCATGAACGGCAGGAGAAAATTGAACAGCAGCATGGCGCAGAGCCCGAACAGCGCCCAGGTGAGGGTGAAACGGCTGTACTTGCCGTCAATAAACTCGTTGGCGACCAGCAACCCGCCAAGCCCCAGGGACCACAGCATGGCTGCCAGATGACTGGAACTCTGGAAATAGAGGATGAACAGCGCGCTGAACAGCCCGCCGAAAAGAAACTGGAGCAACAGGTACGGCGCGCGTTCCAGCCAGGAGGAAAAGAGAGATGCCTCCGGCACGCTATCTGCAGAGACAGTGGCGGCCAGGATGTGGCGTCGGTGCCCAAGCCACCAGAGGATTACGGCTGCACAGGCGAGGTAGCCGGAGAGGAGCCAGAGATCCAAGGGCGTTACAGCCCGGCCGATGGTGAGCGCATCCCACGAAAATCCGCCGAAAAAAGCGAGGACCGGAAGATAGGCGCGGAGATGGGCAAATCTGGTTTTCACGAATACGTCCCGCATCAAGGCAAGGAATTGCCCGCTGCCTTATCGCTTCAACTGAAGGGTGGGCTTGTTGCCGAGCACCAGCTTGAGCCAATCGTAGCCAAAGGTGAGCAGGGCCTCGTCATCGGTTTCGATGAGGCGTTTGCGGGATTTGTCCAGCCGGTAAAGGTTGAGCAGGTTGTGCTCGGCCACATACTGCCGGAAGCGATCGATATTGTAGCAGACCATGAAGGCCAACTGCTGCCTGGGTCCGGCCGCGCCCTCGCTCTGCCAGGGGTTTGAGGAAAAAAGGGTGTCCATCTCGGCC
>PHAW01000228.1 GCA_002841785.1 Deltaproteobacteria bacterium HGW-Deltaproteobacteria-3
TCCGGCGACACGGAGACACAGCTCGACCGGCCGCACGGGCTTTCTCAGGAAATCGTCCGCCCCCAGGGAAAGGGCGCGGATCAGGGTCTCCTCGTCATCGCGGTATGTTTGGACCAGAATATAGATATAGTGGAGTTGCTTTTTTCTGATCGCGGTGATGAGCTCAAACCCATCCATCCTAGGCATCTTCAGATCGGTAATGACGAACCGGATTTCAGGATCAACGGCTAATTTTTCCATGGCCTCTTGACCATCCACCGCTTCAATCACCTCATATCCCGCCTCGCTGAGGTACTCCCGCAGTAAATGGCGCTGCAACGCTTCATCTTCGACGATCAGGATCTTTTTGTGGTTGTTCCAGAAAATGTTGCAACCCAGGTTTTCGGCCATGGCGCTCCTCACGGATTCCTTGAAAAACAGACGGTTCATTATTCTATGATATCTATTTTCATAAATGCAATAATTGATTGCCCAGGACACATCCCCCTCCCAAGGAACCACCTCTCCGCCGTATCTATGCGGACAAAAAAAATCCCCGCCGGCAAAAGACCGGCGGGGATTTTCAGGCCTTGTGGCCGGACACATCCTTACTCAAGGGAAAAGCTTTGACGGCCCTCCTTGAGACCCTTGCCCTCAAGAAAACGGTGGATGGACTCCGCCGCCTCCTTGGCCTGGAAGACCGCCTTGGCCACGGTCTGGGGCCCGAGCACCGCATCGCCTGCGGCAAAAACCCAATCCACCGAGGTCTGCATGGTGACCTCATCCACCACATAGGTGCCCCAGCGGGTCATGGTGAAGTCGAGCCCGGAGCCGGCGGTGGGGTCCACATCCTGGCTGATGGCCGGGATGATGGCGTCCGCCTCGATCATGAAGTTGGAACCCTCGACCACCTCAGGCCGGCAACGGCCCGAGGCGTCACACTCCCCGAGCTTCATCCGCAGGCATTCGATCTTGGTCAGGCGGCCATTTTCGCCGTGGATCTTCACCGGCGCGGCCAGCATCTCGATGCGCACCCCTTCCTCCTCCAAATGATGGATCTCAGCCTGGGCCGCGGGCATCTCCGCCTTGGTGCGGCGGTAGAGGATGAACACCTGATCCGAACCGGTACGCAGCGCGGTGCGGGCGCAGTCGATGGCCACGTTGCCGCCCCCAACCACCACCACGTTGCGGCCGAGATTGAGCTGTTCGCCTATATTGACCCTCCGGAGATAATCGACCCCGTGCAGCACACCGGCAAGCTCCTCGCCCTCGACCCCGAGCTTGCGGCTGGCATGTGCGCCAGGACCAAGGAAAACCGCACCAAAACCCTCATTCTGCAAATCCTGCAGGCTCTTGTCCTTGCCGATGGTGACGTTGTTGACCATGGTAACCCCGCAGTTTCGCAGGGCATCGAACTCCGCCTCGATGATCGGCCGGGGCAGACGATAGGCCGGAATGCCCACCGCCAGCATGCCGCCGGAAACCGGCAGGCTCTCGAAGATGGTGCAGTGGTAGCCCAAATGGGCGAGGTAATACGCCACCGACATCCCTGCCGGACCGGAACCGACAATGCCCACTTTTTTATCCTTGGGCAGGGCGCAGGCTTGGAGCAGATTCTTATTATTGGCCACCATCCAGTCCACGATATAGCGTTCGAGCATGCCGATGGCCACCGGCTCGCCTTTTTTCCCCCGGATGCAATGCCCCTCGCACTGGAACTCATGGGGGCAGACCCGCGAACAGATGGCGGGAAGCGAGTTGGTCTTGCGATCAAGCCAGTAAGCCTCCTCGATCTTGCCTTCCCGCAACAGCTTGATGAAGCCGGGGATATCATTATGCACCGGGCACCCTTCCCGGCATTTGGGCTTTTTGCATTGCAGGCACCGCTCCGCCTCCAGTTGCGCGGTCTTGGCCTCATAGCCGGAAACAACCTCGTCAAAATTCTTGATCCGCCCGGACACGGGCAATTCCCGAGAAAATTGACGGGGAATGCTCATTCTTTCTTTTGTTTCCATCACTGCCTCCTCCCCGGAAGATTGAAGCATCGGTACAAGTACCGATATTTATCATAATAACGACAGGTTAGACCATAATTAGCACATGGTAAACTGTTTCACTGCGCATTTCATGCATAAAGTATCGTTCCAGCCGCCGCAGACGGAAAAATTCGCCTCACCGGCGGATGCTTTTCAGCGGAAAAAAGCGCTCCCTTCTCCGTAATCAGGCAAATGACGCTTGACAATTCCTTGGATAACCCGCAAGTTATACAATATATCTCATCAATTCAGCAGAATACATGCGAGCGACATACTTTATGAAAGCAGAGTTTATCAACCCATTTTTAACCGCCGCCAAGAATGTTCTTGAAACAATGGCGCAAACCCAGGTAACTCCCCAAAAACCCCGCCTGAAAGAGGGCAACACCTCCTATGGCGAGGTTACCGGCATCATCGGCATGACCTCTGAAGAAATCACCGGTTCCATGATCGTGAGTTTCACGGAAAAATGCATCCTGAAAATTGTCGCCAACATGCTGATGGAAGACCCCAAGGATAAAATTGACGATGAGGTCGTTGATCAAGGCGCCAACCATTGTCATTCCCTTTGAAACCGCCGCAGGTTCTTTTGTTGTTGAGGCGAATCTCAGCGAAAAATCATAGGATTCTTTGCAGCCTTTCCCTATAAAAAAAGCCGCTCGTTTCCGAGCGGCTTTTTTTATTCCATTCTTTTCTTCTTCTCAGGAAGGCTTGCGCCTTTCGGCAACCTTCAACCGGCTCAAGGCCCGCTGCAAGGCGGCTTCGGCCCTGGTGCGGTCAAACTTTTCCTTCTGGGCCTGCGCTTCGGCCAGACGTTTTTCCGCCCGCTCCTTGGCCCGCATTGCGCGCTCGACATCAATATCCGCTCCACGCTCAGCCGATTCAACGAGAAAGGTCAGCAATTTTTCAGCCATGGGTAATCCTCAAGTCCTTGCCGGACCGCCAAGGGTCCGGCAAGTCAGTCAGTTCCTTAAGCAGCGGCCTTCTCTTTGTTGGCCTTCTCAACCGCCTCTTCGATGCTGCCAACCATGTAGAAAGCGGTCTCGGGCAGATCGTCGTGCTTGCCTTCCAAGATCTCTTTAAAGCCACGGACAGTGTCGGCAACCTTGACGTACTTGCCGGCCATGCCGGTGAAGGTCTCGGCGACGGTGAAGGGCTGGGACAAGAAGCGCTGAATCTTCCGGGCACGGGTAACCAGGGTCTGATCCTCTTCGGAGAGCTCGTCCATACCCAGAATCGCGATGATGTCCTGCAGATCCTTGTACTTCTGAAGGCTGGTCTGCACGCCACGGGCAACCAGGTAATGCTCCTCACCCAAAACATTGGGATCGAGGATGCGAGAGGTGGAATCCAGGGGATCAACCGCCGGGTAGATGCCAAGCTCGGCGATCTGACGGGAAAGAACAACGGTACCGTCAAGATGGGCAAAGGTGGTGGCCGGAGCCGGGTCGGTCAAGTCGTCCGCCGGTACGTAAACGCACTGTACCGCGGTGATGGAACCCTTGTTGGTG
>PHAW01000229.1 GCA_002841785.1 Deltaproteobacteria bacterium HGW-Deltaproteobacteria-3
CGACAACTGGGTCTACATCCTTTTTTCCGGGGCGGTGCGGGTGGAAAAACACGGCAAGGAGATCGCCAGGATAGAAGAGATCGGCGGCGCCTTCGGCGAGCTTGCCGCCGTCGACGGCAAGGCCCGCTCCGCCTCGGTGCAGGCAATCGGCCCCACGGTCTGCCTGGCCATCGACGCCTCCTTCATGAACGAGGCTGCCGAACCCTTGGAGCAGGCGCTTTTTGTCTCGGTCATGTACCGGTTGTTCGCCGAGGTCATTGCCCAGCGGTTGCGCGCTTCAAACGAGGAGCTGGTCAGGGTGCGTTCGGAGCTTGACCGGCTGAAACGAAACCAGCGATAACTCCCCGGCCCGGGGTTGCCGGCATATTTCCGCTCAAGCCACAAGGGGCTTTTGCTTCCCTTGAGGATTTGGTAGTATGCCGCTTCATTCGTCACCTCCGAAACTCAACCTGTAGGACACCTGGTATGGATTCAACAAAGCCCTTGGCCGGCGGCGTCCCCATGGTCAACATAGACGGCGCCAGAATCCGGCGGCTCCGGGAAGAAAAAGGGTTAACCCAGCTCTATGTCGCCACGGTGGTCGGGGTCACCACCGATACGATTTCCCGCTGGGAAAACCGCCGCTACCCCAACATCAAGAAAGAAAACGCCCTCAAACTGGCAGACCCTCAAACTGGCAGAGGCCCTGGAAACCCAGGTGGCTGACATTGTTGACCACGGCCAGCCCGCATCTCCGCCGGAACCTGCACCGCCCCAAGGTTCCGAACCGCCCAAGCAAGACGAGCCCTTGCCCCAGCCCCCCGAACCCGAGCCCCCTCCAGCCCTTGCCCCGGCAGCGCCGCAAGCCGCATCGTTGAGATCCCGCTTCGCCTCATTCCCCGTCCCTGCCCGGCTCGCTGGTTTTTTCCTGCTTGCCCTTGCGATTCTCGCCTTCTTGCGGTGGTATGGGCCAAGCGAAGGCGAGAGCCAGATGGCGGCCTACAGGATCCTGCCGGAACACGCAACCCCCGGCATTCCCTTTCCGGTTGTCATTGAGGTGACCACCAGCGCCACGAGACCGTTTTCCCTGATCCTCAAGGAAACCCTGCCCCCGGACTGCATCCCGGCCCAGGGCAGGCCGCGGTTTGTCTCCCAGGCAAGCGATCCACCGGTTCTCAAGTGGATTGACAAGATCAGCGGCGAGCAGGCGGCGTACAGTTATCTCGCCACGCTCCAGCCCGCGACGGAGATGGAAACCGCCCATCGATTCAGCGGAGGCGTCACAATCCGCTCGGACGACAATTCCAGCATCCCCATTTCCGGAACCGACGCCCTGCGGGCGAGCCCCTTTCATTGGGCGGACAGCAACAGCGATGGCCGGATAGACGACGAGGAGCTGCTTTCCGTGTATGAGATATACGGAGGGATTGAAGGGTTGCAGTTCGGCAAAAAGCTGATCGAGGAGATCTGGACCGCCAAAGGCTACCGCTGGAACCAGGAGACGCGCGGCTATGACATTCTCCAATGATCATCCAACAGGAGGAACACACATGACGGCTACAAAACACCATTTCCGCGCGCCGGGCTTGCTTTTCCTGGCGCTGCTCCTGCTGTTGCCGGTCTTGCCGATGCCCCTGCAGGCGGGCGAGGCCCTGGTAAGCGGTCAATACCTGAGCGGCGGTGGGCAGGATCTCCAGTTACGGATCACCGTTGCCGCCCCAGCCCCCAGCACCCTGATTGTCATCCAGAACCTGCCGCCCGGCACGGCGATCGAAAGCGCTTCGCCCGCCTTCCATCAGTACGATGCCAGCAAGGGCGAGGGGAAATGGCTGCTGACCCAGGTCAGCCCGGGGAGATACCTCCTGAGCCTGCGCCTGCCGCGTCCCGTGCCGCCTGGCGCGATCAGCGGGGAGATCCGCTACAAGGATCCGGCCAGCGGCCGCCTGACCCATCTGCCGATCAGGCCATGAGTTGCCCGCGCCTCAGGAAAAGGCGCGCTTGAAAACACGAGCGAGGCACATGGTAAATATGCCCCCTGATGATCTGCTGAATCGCCGGAAATTTCTCTCCGGCTCCGCAAGACTGCTGGTCATGCTCTCCTCCTTCCCAGCCCTGGCCTGCGCCTGCACCCGGGAAAAAGAAGAGGAGCGCCGGCTCACCGATCTTGTCATTGAACAGGGCAAACTTGTTCTTGATCTGGGCGAAAGCCGCTATCAGGCACTCAAAACCATCGGCAACGGCCTGAAGATCGAGATTACCCGGCAGGAAAAACCGCTCCTCGTTACCAGGGTCTCGGAGACACGCGTCGCAGCCTTTTCCTCGCAATGCACCCACGCCGGCTACGAAATTTTACTGCCCGAGCAGGGGAGACTGGCCTGCGCCAGCGGGCACGGCGGCATCTTTGACCTGGAAGGGAGGGTGCTGGCCGGACCGGCCAGGAGCAATCTGTTGCACTACCCGTCCCAACTGGTCGCCAACCGGGTGTATGTCGCCTACCCCTTCGGCTGATCGCGCCTGGCAGGGTGTTGAAAAACGAGTTTTTCGACACCCTGCCAGAGAGGGTTTCACGGGAACAACCACATTGATCTTGCGCATCTTTACCCTGATCAGGTATGGTGTTGCCCCGTACCCTCGCAAGGGGGCTGCCTTGGAACCCAAGCCGTTGGCAGAGAACACGGTCGTCCTCCCGGCGGCCAAAACGGCTCCTAATACAATCGTAAGGATACGCCAGATGAAAAAGATAGCAGTATTGGCCGGCGACGGCATCGGCCCGGAAGTCATGCAGGAAGCCATCAAGGTTCTGGACGCGGCCCAGCGGAAATTCGGCTTCAGCCTTGCCTACGAACACGCGGATGTGGGCGGCTGCGCCATCGATAACCACGGCGAGGCCCTGCCCGCTTCGACCCTTGCCGTGTGCGAGGCCAGCGACGCCATCCTCTTTGGCTCGGTGGGCGGCCCCAAGTGGGAATCCCTGCCTCCGGCCCGGCAGCCGGAACGCGCCGCCCTGCTGCCGCTCAGGAAACATTTCGAGCTCTTCTGCAACTTCCGGCCGGCCAAGATCTTCAAATCCCTGGCCGCGGCCAGCCCCTTGCGCGCCGATATCGTGGGGGACGGCTTTGACATCCTCTGCGTGCGCGAACTCACCGGCGACATCTA
>PHAW01000230.1 GCA_002841785.1 Deltaproteobacteria bacterium HGW-Deltaproteobacteria-3
CAGTAGGGCAGCATGTGGGTGGCGACGTAGTCCACGTGTTCGCCGAGTTCCGGATACTTCATCCAGATGTGCCACGGTTCGGCCGTGCTCACCGGAACCCCGACGGATTCCCGCATCCGGTCGAGATAGGCGATGAGCTGTTCCGGAGTCAGGTCGCCCCGGAGCAGCGATTCGTTGCCGACGATGATCCGGATCACGTTTTTTGGGTTTTCATGGGTAACCCTGATGACGGTCTCGATTTCCGTCTCGTTTCTTTCGAGATCGTCGCTCAACCAGGCGCCGAGGGTCACATTGAGCCCGTATTTGCGGGCCAGCCTGGGAATCTCCGCCAGGGTGCCTTCCTGGGTATAGGTTCTTATCGCGTGGGTTTTGTTGGCCAGCAGGGCCAGATCCGCGTCGATCTCCTCCTCGGTGGGCAGGACATGGTCGATGGCGCTCTGCCAGGCGCGGAACGGGGAAAAGGAAAAACCCTGGATACGGGTGGGCCAGCGGGGCTCCTGTTCCGGCTTATTGACAAAGGCCCAGATGCTGCTGGAAATAACCGCGATCGCGATGGCAATGAGGATGTTTGCCCTGGTCATATGGCTCTCTTGTTGTGGAAACGTTGGGGCCAAACCCATTTTCCGCATGCACGCATGGGGGGGAAAGTGCTGGAATTTACACCATGAACAGTACCAGTATATACGTCTCAAGGGCGCTGCTTGTCAATCCCGTTCATGGGCGGGATTATTTTTTTGTGTCCTGTTCCGGATCTCTCCGGATCATCAACGAAAAAGGCGAAAATCCGTTGGGGCGGATTGTGTGGTAACACCTCGCCAATATGGTATGATGCCATCTCGTCCCTGACTGTGTCCGCCTTGGAGATGCACCCCATGTCCTTTCAGCTCGAAACCACCTTTATTCCCGCCGGAGACCAGCCGGCAGCCATTGATCTGTTGTGCCGGGGACTTACGGAAGGACTGCCGCATCAGGTGCTCCTCGGCGTTACCGGTTCGGGCAAAACCTTCACCGTGGCGCAGGTCATCGCCAAAACCGGCCGTCCGGCCCTGGTCATGGCTCCCAACAAGACCCTGGCCGCCCAGCTCTATTCGGAGTTCAAGGAGCTGTTCCCCGCAAATGCGGTGGAATATTTCGTCAGCTACTACGACTATTACCAGCCCGAGGCGTACATCCCCTCGTCGGACACCTATATCGAAAAGGACTCCGCCATCAACGAGGCCATCGACAAGATGCGCCACTCCGCCACCCGGGCGCTGCTCACCCGGCGGGACGTGATCATCGTCGCCTCGGTTTCCTGCATCTACGGCCTGGGCTCCCCGGAGGAGTACCAGAACATGCATCTGTTCCTCAAGCAAGGGGAGGAGTATCCCCTGGAGGAGATGCGGCGCAGGCTGGTCCACATGCTCTACGAGCGCAACGATTTTTCCTTCCACCGCGGCACCTTCCGGGTGCGGGGGGATGTGCTGGAGATCTTCCCCGCCTACGAGGAGGACCGCGCCGTGCGGGTGGAGTTTTTCGGCGACACCATCGAGGCGGTCAGCATCATCGATCCCCTGCGGGGCAAGGTGCTGGAGCGTTTCTCCGAACTGACTGTTTTTCCGGGCAGCCATTTCGTCACCTCCAAGGATCGGTTGCAGCGGGCCACGGCCACCATCAAGGAGGAGCTGCAGGAGCGGCTCGCCTTTTTTTATGCCCACAACAGGCTGGTCGAGG
Source organism: Deltaproteobacteria bacterium HGW-Deltaproteobacteria-3 (assembly GCA_002841785.1). Taxonomy (GTDB): domain Bacteria; phylum Desulfobacterota; class Desulfobulbia; order Desulfobulbales; family Desulfurivibrionaceae; genus Thiovibrio. Next base: position 1,714 of record PHAW01000230.1, read on the forward strand.
CCCAGCGCCTTGAGCAGCGCACCATGTTCGACCTGGAGATGCTCCAGGAGCTGGGCTACTGCCATGGCATCGAAAATTACAGCCGCCATTTCACCGGTCTGAAACCCGGGGAGCCGCCGCCCACCCTGTTGGACTATTTCCCCCCTGATTTCATCCTCTTTGCCGACGAATCCCATGTGACCATCCCCCAGGTGCGGGGCATGTACCGGGGGGACCGCTCCCGCAAGGAAACCCTGACCGAGTTCGGCTTCCCGCCCGGATACCCCAGGCGGTCTATGTTTCCGCGACCCCCGGGGATTTCGAGCTGGAAAAGGCCGCCGGCAGGGTGGTGGAGCAGTTGATCCGGCCCACCGGGCTTCTCGACCCGCAAATCCTGGTCCGGCCCGCAACCAATCAGGTGGATGACCTGCTGGAAGAGGTGCGGCTGCGGGAGGAGCTTGGCGAGCGGGTGCTGATCACCACTCTGACCAAGCGGATGGCCGAGGATCTTACCGACTATTACGAAAAACTCGGGGTGCGGGTGCGTTATCTCCATTCCGACATCAAAACCATGGAGCGCATGGAATTGATCCGCGACCTGCGCCTTGGGGAGTATCAAGTGTTGGTGGGGATAAACCTTCTCCGCGAAGGGCTGGATATCCCCGAGGTCTCATTGGTGGCGGTTCTGGACGCCGACAAGGAGGGATTCCTGCGCAGCGCTCGCTCGCTGATCCAGACCTGCGGCCGGGCGGCCCGCAACATCAACGGCCTGGTGATCCTCTACGGAGACCGGATCACCGACTCCATGCGCCAGACCATGGATGAGACCGAGCGGCGGCGAGCCATCCAGGCGGAATACAATGCAGCCCACGGTATCACCCCGGAGAGCGTGCAATCGCGGATCAAGGACCTCATGGAGACGGTGTATGAAAAGGATTATGTCACCGTGCCGGTGGAAACCGGCGAGACAGGGGCGCAGTACGCAACTCTGGCGGAACTGCGCCGGGAGATGAAGACGCTGGAAAAGGAGATGCTTGCCGCTGCCAAGGAGCTTGCCTTTGAGGATGCGGCTGCTCTGCGCGATCAACTCAAGAAATTGAAGGAAGTGGAACTTGCATGGCTGTGAAAACCGGTTTTGTCTATAAAATATTGTTGGCCATCGCCCCGCACCTCTATGCCGGGTTGAGCCGAATGCTTTTCGCCACCTGTCGGGTCCGGGAGCATGGGCGTGAAAACCGCGAGCGTTGCGAGGCGGGCGGTAAACCCTTTGTCGGGGTGTTCTGGCATTACAGCGTGTTTGCCGCGGTTGAATTGATCCGCGGCCGGGGCCAAGGGTGGGGCGCCATGGTCAGCGCCAGCGAGGATGGTGAGTTTGTCGCCCGGATTCTTACCCGCCAGGGGGTGGTGGCGGTGCGTGGTTCCCGCAACCGGGGCGGACTTTCCGCGCTCAAGGGTTTGATCGGTTTGTTGCGCCGGGGCTATAATGCCGCCATCGTTGGTGATGGTTCCCAGGGTCCGGCCAGGGTAATGCAGGCCGGCGCCATCCTGCTTGCCGGCACAAGCGGGGCGCCCATCCTGCCTCTGGTGGTGGCGGCGGACCGTTACTGGGCCTTCCGCAGTTGGGATCGCACCCTGCTGCCCAAGCCTTTTGCCCGGCTCCACCTCTGGTATGGCGAACCCCTGATGGTTCCGGAAAAATCAGGGGCGGACGAGATCGAGCGGTGCCGCCAGGAGATGGAACATCGGCTCAATGCTTTGTATGCTCAGGCCTGGGGGGAGTTTGGCAAAAAGAGACATGACGGGGCGTAGCTTTGCCGCCCAGGCAGGAGCACATGCAGGTGTGCAGGAAGAATAAAAAAAAGGAAAGGGTGAGGGCCGCATGCGGCCCTCACCCTTTCCTTTTTAACGATACAGCTTTGAGCGGAGTCGGCTGCTGTTTAGGCCAACTGGTTCATGATCGACTCGGTGACGGTCTTGATGGAGGTTGAACCGTCCACGGAGATCATCTTGGCGCCGCCGGCTTTCTTGAAGTAATTGACCGCGGCCATGGTGCCGGTTTTTTCGTCGTAGTAGATGTCGTGACGCTTGTTGATGGCATCCTCGTCCTGGTCGTCGGCCCGGGCGCTCAAATCGCCGCCGCATACCCGGCAGACCAGCTTGCCGTCTTTTTCCACCGGCTTGATGGCCTCGAAGGCGATGTGGTTGGGGTGGTTGTTGTCGTTGGCGCAGAGACGGCGGCCCATGATCCGCTCCTTGGCGATCTGGCGGTCAAGCGTGATCTCCACCACGTAGCTCAGCGGCATATCCGCCTCTGTCAGCGCCTTGTCAAGCGCCTCGGCCTGGGCCAGGGAACGGGGAAAGCCGTCCAGGAGCCAGCCCTTGGCCTTGGATTTTTTCAGGGTTTCGAGAACCATGGGGATGGTGATCTCGTCGGGAACCAGGTCGCCGCGCTCGATGAACGCCTTGGCCTTCATGCCCAGCTCGGTGCCGCCCTTGATGTGCTCGCGGAAGATGGCGCCTGACTCAATATGGTCGATATTGTACTTGTCCTTGACAATGGCGCCCTGGGTGCCCTTGCCGCTTCCATTTGGCCCGAAAGCCAGGATGTTTACCGCCATGACGATTCTCCTTTATCAATACAGTGTATGTTGGCGGGAACGCCTGATGCCCCCCGGGAAAGGGGATGGGGGCGGGAACGGCGGGGTTATCGCCGCTTTCCTGAGGCTGGCGCGGGCCAATGTCCGGCGAGATTCTGCAAAAGCGTTGCTGGAAAAAAAATCGGTGGCAAGCGGATCAACTGGCGTTATGTAATGCGCAGAATTCTTTAATCAGGAGTTTTCTGGCGGAGAGCTCCAGCTTGAAGTAAAAAGGGCTTTGCATGAGGATTCGTATGGCTTTTTGAGGGGTCATGGCATTCACCTTCCGTGGGAATGTTTTTCTGGGGCATCCGCTTTCTCTTGTGATTAGCTCATCGGAGGATGTGCGGTCAAACTTGATTGAGAAAAAAAGGTGGGACGTTTCGCGGAGGGGGAAAACGCGACTTTTCCCGGGTATTGTTTCTTACTCGTTGATACCATTGAAAAAATGCAGCATACTGTGGTTGCAATAATTACTGTGCCCGGGCGGAGCAAGCCGCCGGCGGCATCGCTGCCTCTGTTTCATCCTCGCCGGAGTCGGGTTTGTCCTCCATCTGGTGGGCGAGATGACCGAGTTCATGGTTGAAGGGGGCTTGCGGAAAATCATGGGGAGCAACAACATGGAAAAGCGGGTGGCGGCTTTGAAGGATCATTATCTTGCCTGCGGTTTTGGCCGGACCGGCAAGGTGATCTGCAAGAATTTCCAAGAAAACAATCTCCCCAAGCCGCAAACCCTTATCCTGCCGGGAGACATTTTGGTGGTGCTTGGCGAGCTGCGTATATCACGGCGCTTGAAAAGCAACTATGATCCGACGCGGTTGTGATATATTGTAACCATTGGGGAGATAGCGGCCGGGTTTGAAGATTTTTTTCTCCTGGCCGATAGGACAAGGGAAAGGGGATTTCAACCCGTTTTTTCATTCTTCCGTAGGTGGCAGGCGCAATGGCAAGTGAGAAACTATTCAAAGGCGGGGTAGAGATCCAGAATGGCGCGTTTATT
>PHAW01000231.1 GCA_002841785.1 Deltaproteobacteria bacterium HGW-Deltaproteobacteria-3
ACATCCTCCTCGAACGCCGTCGGCGGTTGAACCAGGAAGAGCAGCAGTTTCTCACCCAGATCATGGACAACCTTCCGGAAGCCCTGCTCGCCGTGGACGGGGATTTTTTGGTGCAGCGGCAGAACAAGGCGGTTCTTGACCTGTTTCCCCGGCAAATCGGCACCCATTGCTATGCTCTGTTCGGCAAGAGCGCTCCCTGTCCTGACTGCCCTGCCCAGCGCGGTTTCAGCGAGGCCAACGGGCAGAAAAAAAGCCACGAAACAGGGGGGCGGGTCTACACGGAAATATTTTCCGTTGCCCCCAACGGTAAAGGCGGACTGCTTCTGTTTAGGGATATTACCCGCCAGGTCGAGTTGATTGGTCAGATTCGCGGACAGCGGGAAGAGATCGCAAGCAAGAACAAGGTGCTCTCTCTTCTCGTCGATTTCGGGATCTACATGCAGAAGGAGGCCGGGATCAAAGAAGTGGCCGGATATTTTCTCGACGCGATCCTGCCGGACCTTCATGCCGGTGCGGCCGGCCTTATCATCAACGACATCCGGGCCGGAAACATCTGGCTTTCCCATCAGAGCGGGATGACCACCGAGGAGTGGAAGACCGTGACCAAGGCTTGCATGTCCCGGGATCTGCAACGATTCAAGTCCGACGGGCTTCTCGCCGATACGGTTCTGCCTTGGCCGAACAGCACGCAGATTCCCCTCATGGGAGCCCAGGGGCAGAGGGTGGGACTGGTCTTGCTGGAAGGAAGCCTCAACCAAGAGGCGCTGGGCATTCTCCGCTTGGTCACCGAACCGCTGGGCGCTTATTTCCAGAACCAACTCCTGCTGCGGCAGCTTGAGGAAAAGGCGAACAAGGATGCCCTGACCGGCCTTTTCAACCGCGGCTATCTGACCCAGTCCCTGGAAGAGGAGCAGGAAAAGTTTCATGGATACGGAATCCATCATGCCCTGGTGCTGGGGGATGTCAACCAGTTGAAAAAAATCAATGATCAATATGGCCATGAAACCGGGGACCGGCTGATCGTTACGGTTGCCGAGGCCCTGCGGAGCACCCTGCGCAATACCGATATCGCGGCGCGGACTGGCGGCGACGAATTCATTGTCCTGCTCACCAACAGCACGGACGAGGACGCGGGATCTTTTATCGAACGGCTGCAAACCCGGGTTTTTTCAAGCCTCACCATTCCCTTGCCGGACGGGAGCGAATTTCCGGTCACGGTCAGCCTGGGTAAGGCCGCCACGGACAAGCATCCTCCCGAAGCTCTGACCAAGGAGGCCGACAGGCAAATGTATGCCGCCAAAGAACGGTTTTATGCCACTGCTTCCCGCTACCGTTAGGCAGAACGGTTTTATGCCACTGCTTCCCGCTACCGTTAGGCTGTTGCCGCTGAAGGGACATTTTTGATGATTTTTATGAAAATTCAACCATTTCAGTTGCTTTTCCCGTGATCTTTCGGTAAAATTTTAGTGTTAAATTGTCGAGCAAGAAGCAAAAAGCCCTTGGCCGGTCAGGGAGTTGCCTTGAACGCATCATGGGATGATTAGCCAGCAAACAGGGAACAGCATGGCAAAGGTCAATAATTCACACCTGGAAAAAAGCATCGCCTCCTTGGTCGAGATCACCGATTCTTTTTTGCGGGGCGATTACAAGGGAGATATACCGGAGGTTGACACCGAGGGTGTGCTTTCGATGTTGACCAAGAGAATCAACACCATGCTGGTCAACATGAAGACCGTGCAGGTTCCCTTGGCCAGCGCGGGTGAGCAGGCGCCTTTTGTGCTGAGTCATGCCCTGGATGTGGTGCAGCTCATGGAGCAATCCACCAGTGCGGTTCTTGATAAATCCGACAGGATTATCCTGCAGATCGAAGAACTGGAGAACATGCTCCGCCAGACCGGCGGGAATGACGCCCGGGCCAATGCGGTCGTAATGGAAATGAAGGCCGCCATGTACGATATCATCGCGTCCCAGTCCTACCAGGATGTTGCCCGGCAGAAGATGGAGAAAATCATCGTTGATCTCAATCAGATCCGCGACTGGCTCCTTGAGGTTCTGGTAATTCTCAACATCAAGAAGGATGGTTCCGTGGAAAACGTACAGAAAAAGAAAGAATTGTTGCGAGGGGTTCATGCCCCAAGCGCGCCTTCGTCCTTGAAACAGGATCTGGTTGATGATCTTCTGGCCGAGTTTGGCTTCTGAGCCTGGAACTCTTCGGCAGCCCCTTTTCCGAAGTCCCGCAAGCGCACTACCCGCTTCGCCGTCTTAGCCCCCCTTCAGCTCTGTATTTTCTTCCTTTCGCCAAAGTGCAGTTCCGCGTCCGAAGCCCTCACATAGATGGGCACAGCCGTGGCCGGATTCAGGAAAGAACCCTGCCGGAAAAGATCCCAGGCCAGGGAGCCAATGGCGGCCGCCCTGGCGAAACAGATCTCCGGGGACGCAAGCAGAGCGGATTCTCCCAGCAGTTCCTTGAGCAGTTGGCCATACAGGGGCAGGCCATCGCCCACCAGCAGGGTGGGGGTGGTGATGAATTCCTGCAAGCGTTCGGGCTTGATCACCATGGGACCGGTGGTTTTTTCCGCAACCCCGTGTTGGTTGCAACGGTACAGGGCGGTGTAGATCTCGTTTTTCCGAGCGTCAACCACCGGGCAGATGGGCAGGGAAGAGTAGGGAAACTGCCCGGCAAGCCCATCCAGGGTTCCTACTCCGAGGAGCGGTTTCCCCGTGGCCATGCAGAGCCCCTTGGCCGTGCTCAAGGCGATGCGCAGACCGGTAAAGCTCCCGGGGCCAAGGGACACGGCAATGGCTCCGATGTGGGGCCAGCTCAGCTCACACTGGGCAAGAAGCCAGTCGATCCCGGAGAGCAGACGGCGGGAGTGGGTGATGGAGGTGTTGAGGGAGTATTCGGCCAGGCAGCGGCCTTCCGCGACCAGGGCCAGGCTGCCGCAGGTGGTGGCGGTTTCCAGGGCGAGAATAACCGGGGCGGATGCGGAGGAAGGGGGCATTGCCTGGATCAGCCCCCGTTGCCGAGAAAACGGAAATCGTTGTAGAAGACAAAGAGCATCAGGGAAATAAGCAGCACCAGGCCGAAGACCTGGAGCCGTTCCCTGGTTTCCACGCTCAGGGGCTTGCGGCGGATGGCCTCAACGGCGAAAAAGACGAGATGCCCGCCATCGAGGATGGGGATGGGGAAAAGATTCAGCACCCCGAGACTGACGCTGAGGAGGCCGGTGAAATGCAGCAGGTTGAGCCAGCCGGCCTCCATCTGTTGCCCGGCGATCTGGGCGATGCGGATTGGGCCGCCCAGTTCGCTGGCCGGGACCACCTTCTGGATGATCTTGACAATGCCCAACAGGGTGATCTTGATCAAGGCCCAGGTATGCATTGCCCCGGTCTGCAGCGCTTCGACCGGGGAAATAGGAACCACCTCGTCGGCCACCCGGATGCCGAGCATGTAGCGGGTGTCGATCACCTCGCCGAAGATGTTCTTGTCCTGTTCCATTTTCGGCTGGCCGGTAAGGGTAAGGGTCTGGCCGCCCCGCCGGACCATGATGGTCACGGGATTTCCCTCGCTGCGCTTGATGAGGCGGGCAACATCATTCCACTCTTGGACTTCGGCGCCGTTGATGCTGAGGATGAGATCGTTTGACGCGAGCCCGGCCTTGTCCGCCGGGGAATCCATGGTGACTCCGCCGATTCGCGCTTCGTTCACCGGTTGGGAGACGCCCATGACCGCAAAGATGGTCGAGAAGAGCAGGACCGCGAACAGGAGATTGAAGAGCGGTCCGGCAAAGACCACCAGAAAACGCTGCCAGATGGCCTTGGTGAGGCTTTCGCCGTACATCTTCACGTAGCCGCCGAGGGGGAAGGCGCTCAGCAGATACTCGGTGTCGCCCACGGTGCGGCCGAACACCTTGGGGCCGAACCCCAGGGAGAATTTAAGCACCCGGATGCCGAACAGCTTGGCACAGAGGAAATGGCCGAATTCGTGGATGAAGATCAGGGGGCCAAGGACGAGGATAAAGGCGAGGATAGAAGTCATAGTCTCTTCAGATGGTTAAGGGTGTGTGTCCGGGCGGCAGCTCCGGACTGAGAACGTCTTTTCCCAGGCGTTGCTGGGTCTGCATGCGCAGGGCCTCGATAATTGAAGCCGCCTGCATCCGGGCGGCAAGGTCGGCGTCAAGGATCGCGGTCAGGCTGGCTCCCTCTTCCCTGGGCAACCGGCTCACCGTTTCCGCAACCACCAGGGCGATTTCCGGAAAGCGGATGGCGCCGGTCAGAAAGGCCTCAACCGCCACTTCGTTGGCGGCATTGAGCACGGCAGGCAGGCTGCCGCCCCGCTTGCACACTTGGTAGGCGAGCTTCAGGGCGGGAAATCGTTCAAAATCCGGGCGGGAAAAATTCAAATCCGAGGCCTGCGCCAGGTTGAGGCGGGGCAGATTCATCCGCAAGCGTTCCGGGTAGGAGAGGGCATAGGCAATGGGGATGCGCATGTCCGGCACCCCCAGTTGTGCGACCACCGAGCCGTCAACGTACTCCACCATGGAATGGACGATGCTCTGGGGGTGAATGAGCACCTCGATGTCCTCGATGGCGATGTCAAACAGCCAGCGGGCCTCGATGACCTCCAACCCTTTGTTCATAAGGGTGGCGGAGTCGATGGATATCTTTTTGCCCATCTCCCAGTTGGGGTGATTCAAAGCCTGTTCCGGGGTGACGGACCAGAGATCGCGTTCGGTCAGATTGCGGAACGGCCCGCCCGAGGCGGTGAGGATGAGTTTGCTGACATCCGCTTTTTTCCCGGCTTCCAGGGCCTGGGCAATGGCGCTGTGCTCGCTGTCGATGGGCAGCAGGGTTCCCTTGCCGCGCTGAACCGCCGCCATGACCAGGTGCCCGGCCATGACCAGGGTTTCCTTGTTGGCCAGGGCGATGTTTTTCCCGGCCTCGATGGCGGCCATGGTGGGGGTGAGCCCGGCTGCGCCGACGATGGCGGAAACAACCGTGTCCGCTGAGGGCAGGGTGGCGACGGCCACATTGCCCTCCGTACCGACCACGATCTTTTCAGACCAGCCCGGGGGCAGGCTCTGGGCCAGTTCGCCCGCCAGCTTTGCCTCGCCGATGGAGATTTTTTCGGGGTTGAAGGCCTCGATCTGCTCGCGCAACAACCGGCCATTGGTGCCTGCGGCCAGACCCACGATGCGGAAGCGGCCGGGAAACTGGCGG
>PHAW01000232.1 GCA_002841785.1 Deltaproteobacteria bacterium HGW-Deltaproteobacteria-3
GACCGGGGGCAGCATCATCATGCCCATGGACAGCAGGATGCTTGCCACCACCATGTCGATGATCAGAAAGGGCAGAAAAAGAACAAAGCCGATGGTGAATGCGGTCTTGAGCTCGCTGATCATGAAGGCCGGGATGAGCACGGCGGTGGAGACCTCCTCCTTGTTTTTCGGCTTGGGGGTTTTGGCCAGGGAGAGGAAAAGTTCGAGGTCTTTTTCCCTGGTCTGCTTGAACATGAAGGCGCGCACCGGTTTTGCCGCCTCCAGCAACGCCTCTTCCGCGTTGATCTGTTCGGCCATGTAAGGCTTGATCGCGGTGGTGTTGACCGCGCTGAAAACCGGGGTCATGATGAACACGGTCAGGAAGAGCGCCAGGCCGACCAGAACCTGGGTCGGCGGCACCTGCTGGGTGCCCAGGGCCTGCCGCAGAAAGGAAAAGGCGATCACCAGCCGGGTGAAGGAGGTCATCATCAAGAGGATGGCCGGGGCCATGGAAAGCACCGTGAACAGGAGCAATATCTCGACGAGGACGGAGACCTGCTTGGGGTTCTGGGCTTCGCCCAACCCGATCTGCAGGGTGGGCAGGGTCACGGCCCCGCCTTCGCCGGGAAAAAGGAGGATGATCCCCGTAAGCAGGCCGATGAGAAGAGGCCAGGACGGCAGAGGTTTATTCCGCATCGGCGGATCCTTTCTTTTTTGGATTCATGCCGGAGATGGTCTGGGTCGCCTTGTGGAGCATGGCGGCAAAAGAAGCCGGCAGGGGAGGCGCATCGCTTTTTTGGGTGGCGGCCATGAGGCGCTCGTTGGGATCAAGGGTGGCGAGCAGGGTAATCTGTTGCTCGCTGAGCCCGACCACCAGATACGCGCCTGCCACCTCCAGAACGCTCACCTGTTTCTTTGGGGCCAGCATCCGGCTGTCGAGGACGGTGATAAGGCCTTCCTGCCGGGAACCGCCCTTGGCGAACCCCATCTTTTTGATCCAGGCCAGCAAGAGAAGCATGAGTCCCACCACAAGAACAAGTGAGCCAATGGTTTTAAAGATGGTCGTGGTCAGGGAAAGTGCTTCCTGATTGCCGGTGAGCCGTTCGGCGGCAAGGAGCATGAAGGGACAGGCGAGATGAAACAGCAGGCTTGCTCCCAGGGCGATCAGCATTGTTGCCCGGAACACTCCGCGTGTTGGTGATGGTTGCCGGATCTTCATGGTTGTTCTGTCCACAGCCTTGCCGATGGAAGTCGGCCGGGAATTTGTTTTGTTCAGGCGATGTTCTTGACCCGGTCCGCCTGACTGATGATCTCGGTGATTCGCACGCCGAACCGCTCGTTGACCACGATCACCTCGCCTTTGCCCAGCAGCTTGTCGTTGACAAAGATTTCCACCGGCTCGCCGGCCGCTTTGTCGAGCTCGACCACCGATCCTTGCGTCAATTGCAGCATCTTGTTGATGATCATGCTGGTCCGCCCAAGTTCGACGGTGACTTCCAGGGGGATATCCAGCAGGAAGTCAAGATTCTGGCTGCCGGTGGGGGCGGTGGCCCCACCACTGCCTAACTCGGCAAAGGCAGGGGCTTGAGCCCCTCCCGCACCTTCATGCTCGCCCAGGGCGGCAGCCCAGTCGTCCCCGGCTCCCTCTGTTTCGTTTTTTGTGTCGGCGGCGTCCAACGGGTCGTCAGCCATGGCTCTTCTCCTTTTTGTTGAAGGTTCAAGGGGCAAGGTTCAAGGTGCAAGGATGAAAACCTTTTGCCTTGAACCTTTGGCCTTTCGCCTTTACTCCCGGTTCGGGTCAAGAACCTTTTTCTTGATGAGCAGCGCATTGTTGCCGCGGTGCACGCCAGGGGTTCCCATGTATTTTCTTTCTCCGGCGGTAAAGGCCGGCAGGAGGTCGTCGGTGCGGCGTTCCAACTGGATGATGTCGCCGACCACCAGCTCCATGACATCCCCCGCGGAAATGGTGGCGCGCCCCAGTTCCACCACAAACTCCACCGGGATGTTCTTGATGTTTTCGGTGAGGACGCGCTTGATGCTGATATCCTCGTCGCTCTGCTCCCGCTGGAAGGTGGTAAGGAGCTTGCCCTTTACCGATTCCAGGTTGCTCATGGGGATGCAGACCGTGATGCTGCCCACGGCCCGGTCCATGTCCACATCGTAGCGGCAGATGATCACCACGTCCTCGGGCTGGCAGATCTTGGCGAACTGGGGGTTGATCTCGCTGCGGATGTACTGCACTTTGAGGGGCTGCAGCGAGTACCAGGCCTTTTCCAGATCGTTGAGCAGGAGATTCACCACCCGCCGGATGAGGCGCTGTTCGATTGCCGTGAAATCGCGGCCCTCGATACGGATGTTTCTGGTGCCGGTGCCGCCCAGGAAGTTTTCCACCAGGGTGAAGACCAGCTTGGGTTCAAGGACGATGAGGGCATGGCCCCGGAAGGGCGCCATCCTGAAGATTTGCAGGCTGCTCGGCACGGGCAGGGTGCGGACAAAGGCGCCGAAGCGCTCCAGCTCGATGGGGGCGGAGGTCAGGTCGATGATCCGGCGCAGGGTGGTGCGATCCTTTCCTGCCGGGTAAAGTCGTAGGCCTGATAGCCCAGGGCTTCCGCGTCAATGGGTTCTTCCGGCTCTTCAATCTCGCCGCCGGAAATTCCCTTGAGTAGCGCGTCAACCTCGTCCTGGCTGAGAATCTGTTCCATGCTTTTCCGCTGGGTGTTTTTTCGGGTTGGTTGCAGAAAGCCCGAGGGCTACTGCACGACAAATTCCGTAAAATAAATATTCTTGATATGGTCGGGCCGCATGATCTCGTTGAACCGCTCCAGCAACTCATCCCGGACGCGGATCTTGCCCTCCGGGGTCATGACCTCCTCAAAACCCAGGCTGGTGAGCATCATGATTACCATGTCGCGGAGCTTGGGTGCCGCCTTGGTGGCCTTGTCCACAGCCTCCTTGCTTTCAAGTTCGAGTTCGATCTTGACCTTGAGGTAGCGTTTGCCCTTGGGGTCGGCCAGATTGACGACAAAGGGCTCCAGGACCAGCATTTCCCCAATCACCGGGGCGGCTTCTTTTTTCGCCTCCTGGCTGGCAACCTCTTCAACCGCTGGTTTATTGGCCAGGAATTTGGTATAGGCGAAAAAACCGCCGCCGCCGAGGACGAGAATACCTACGCCAAGGATGATGAAAAAGCC
>PHAW01000024.1 GCA_002841785.1 Deltaproteobacteria bacterium HGW-Deltaproteobacteria-3
CCTGGATGAGGCGGTGGTCTATGCCAAGCAGCGGGTGCAGTTCGGCAAGCCCATCATCTCTTTCCAGGCCGTGCAGCATATCCTGGCCGATATGGCCATCCAGATCGAGGCGGGGCGCGCCCTGGTGTACTCGGCTGCCAAGCATATCGATGCCCACAAGAACGACATGTCCAAGGCTTCTTCCATATGCAAGGTGTTCGCCACCGATATGGCGATGAAGGTCACCACCGATGCGGTCCAGGTTTTGGCCGGCTATGGGTACATGCGCGAGTATCCGGTGGAGAAGATGATGCGGGATGCCAAGATCCTCCAGATCTACGAGGGCACCAACCAGATCCAGCGGAATGTCATCGGTCAGGAACTCAACAAGGAGTACACGAGGTCCTAATGAAGATCATCGTTTGCGTAAAACAGGTGCCGGACGCCAAGGATGTCCGCCTGGACCCCAAAACCAACACCCTGTCCCGGGAAGGGGTGCAAGCCATCATGAACCCCTACGACCGCCATGCCCTTGAGGAGGCGGTTCGGTTGAAGGAACAACACGGCGGCACGGTAACCGTGGTCAGCATGGGGCCTCCCCAGGCGGAAGAGATGCTGCGCGAGGCGGTGTCCTGCGGGGCGGACGAGGCGGTGCTTGTTTCGGATCGCGCCTTTGCAGGAGCGGACACCTGGGCGACCACCTATACCCTGTCCCAAGCCATCAAGAAAATCGATGATTTTGATCTGATCCTCTGCGGCAAGCAAGCCATCGACGGAGATACCGCCCAGGTGGGCCCGGGCCTGGCAGAGCGTCTTGATATCCCCTTTGTCGCCTATGTGCGCAAGATCAACGACTGCACCGGTGATACCATCCGGGCGGAGCGGCTGATGGATGACGGCTACGATCTGCTGGAGGTGGGGCTGCCTGCGCTGTTCACCGTGGTCAAGGAGATCAATGAGCCCAGGATTCCTTCCCTCAAGGGGAAAATGAAGGCGAAAAAAATCGATATCGCCAAGATGACCGCAGCGGATATCGAGGCGGATCCGGAGCAGTTGGGGCTCAAGGGCTCCACCACCCAGGTGGTCAGGGTCTTCTCCCCGGAGCTGAAAGGGGAGCGGGCCATGCTTGGTGGCACACCCGATGAGCAGGTTGCTCAGTTGTATGAAAAATTGTCGCCTCTGCTGTAGACTTAGGAGCCGTTACGAAAGAATGAGTAGATTTTAACTACTTCGTTACGGCCTTTTATGCCGGGATTACGGCATTTTTAAGGTTACGGCTATCGTAAATGACGGCCTCAGACGAACGGAATTCTTCATGTTACAGATTGATGTAGAAGCATGTATTGGTTGCGGTGTCTGCGAAAGCACCTGTACCTTCGGGGCCATCAAGGTTGAAGGCGGTGTCGCCGTGGTCGGTGAAACCTGCACCCTGTGCGGCAGTTGCGTGGATGTCTGCGAGGTCGGCGCGCTTTCCATCAAGAGAGAGGAAAAGGCAACCCAGGGCAACCTGGCCGACTGGTCCGGGGTTTGGGTCTATGCGGAATGTCGCCATGGCAGGCTCGCCCCTGTCGCCCTGGAACTGCTCGGAGCCGGGCGCAAGCTGGCTGAAAAAAGGGGGGTTCCTCTTTCCGCGGTTCTCTTGGGCTCGAAAATAAAGAGCCTGGCCGACGAACTCATCGCCTATGGCGCAGACACGGTGTTTGTCGTCGACGATCCGGCTCTGGCTTCTTTCACCGATGACGCCTATGGCAACGCCTTGAGTGCGCTGGCCAAAAAGCACAAGCCCGAGATTATCCTCGCCGGCGCCACGGCCATCGGCAGATCCTTTATCCCACGGGTTGCCACCACCCTGGCCACCGGCCTTACCGCCGATTGCACGGATCTGGCGATCCGCGATGAGGATGGGGTGCTGCTCCAGACCAGGCCAGCCTTTGGCGGCAACATCATGGCCACTATCGTTTGCCCGCACACCCGCCCGCAGATCTCCACGGTGCGGCCGCTGGTGATGAAGCCCCTTGTCAGGGATGGAGGGCGAAAAGGGGAGGTTGTCGATGGCAATCTGGACCCGGCCCTGCTCAAGCCCCGGGTGAAGGTGCTTGAGTCGGTGGTTGAAGACCTTGATCGGGTGAACCTTTCCGAGGCCGATATTGTCGTGGCCGGCGGTCGGGGCTTGGAGAACGAAAAGGGCTTTGCCATGATCCGCGAGCTGGCCGATGTGCTGGGCGGGGCGGTTGCCGCTTCCCGGGCCGCGGTGGACAGCGGCTGGATCCCCTATCCCCATCAGGTTGGGCAGACCGGCAAGACCGTTGCCCCCAAGGTGTATATCGCCTGCGGGATTTCCGGCGCCATCCAGCATCTGGTGGGCATGCAGTCCGCCGATACCATTATCGCCATCAACCGTGACGCCGATGCGCCGATCTTTGACGTGGCCACCTACGGCATTGTCGGCGACGTGTTCGAGATCGTTCCCAAGCTTATCGAGAAATTTAAAGATAGGAAAAGCGCATGAGTCTGAGCGGGAAAATCGCCGTAGTCACCGGCGGCAGCAGGGGCATTGGCCGGGCTATCTGCCAGCGGTTGGCAGCGCTTGGCGCCTTGGTCATCGTCAACTATGTGAGCAACCCGGCCGCGGCGGAAGAGACGGTGCAGACCATCCGGAACGCGGGCGGCAAGGGTGAAGCGGTCCAGTTCAACGTTGCGGTTGCCGGGGAGATCGAAACGGCGTTCAAAAAGATCCTCGATGCGCATGGCCGGGTGGATATCCTGGTGAACAACGCCGGGATCACCCGGGACACCCTGCTCATGAAGATGAAGGACGAGCAGTGGGACGAGGTGCTCAATACCAATCTTAAGGGCGTGTTCCTTTGCACCAAGGCGGTGAGCCGGGGTATGATGAAACAGCGCTGGGGGCGGATCATCAACATCACCTCGGTGATCGGTTTTGCCGGCAACGCGGGCCAGGCCAACTACGCCGCAGCCAAGGCAGGGATTGTCGGTTTTACCAAATCCGTGGCCAAGGAACTTGCCTCCCGAGGGATCACTGTGAACGGAGTGGCTCCCGGTTACATTGTTACCGACATGACCCGGGATCTCTCCGAAGAGGTCACCAATACGATCAAGGGTGAGATCCCCATGGGGGTGCTGGGCGAGGCGGAAGACATCGCCGGGGCCGTTGCCTATCTGGCGTCTGACGATGCGCGCTATGTGACAGGACAGTTTATCCATGTCAATGGCGGCATGTTTATGTGATATATTGTAAAAACAAAAAACTGGTAAGATATTACCGTAAGCCGTTGTTAAAAAATAACTTGAATAATTATGATCCTGCGAGCGGCATAAGGTGCCGTAACTGAGTGGTCAAGGAAGTACAGGTTGTTTTTTAACGGCACCACAACAAGCAAGGAGAAAAGATCATGTCTGTACAGGAAAAACTCATTGATATCATTGCCGAGCAACTGAGTGTTGATAAGGACAAGGTTGTGCCGGGTGCTTCTTTTATTGATGATCTGGGCGCTGACTCCCTTGACCTGGTTGAGCTGATCATGGCCATGGAAGAGGCTTTCGATATCGAGATCGCCGATGACGTCGCGGAAAAGATCACCACCGTCCAGCACGCCATCGACCATGTCAACAAGGTTGCCGGTTGATCCGAACGGTTTTTTTTCGGCAGCAGGTACCTGGCAGGAAGAACTGAGGACGGACCTTGGCGGGTGATTGCATCTGTCAAGGCCTTCCTTTCTCTGCAACCAGATTGTGAGGATCAGCGTGGGCAGAAGAGTCGTGGTCACAGGAATTGGACTGGTTACCCCCTTGGGAACAGGGGTGGAGAAGACCTGGAGCGCGCTGTGCGCAGGCAAGAGCGGCATCGGCCCGATTACCCGGTTTGACGCCAGCGAGGTCGGGGTAAATATTGCCGCCGAGGTCAAGGATTTTCAGGTCGAGGATCACATCGACAAGAAGGTTGCCAAGCACCTCGACCTTTTTGTGCAGTACGCTGTAGCGGCTGCCGGGGAAGCCTTGCGCAATGCCGGCTTCCAGGTTACCGAGGAAAACGCGCCCCGGGTCGGAAGTATCATGGGGTGCGGGCTTGGCGGTCTACCCACCATCGAAAAATACCATCAGGTGGCTTTGGAAAAGGGAACCAAGCGTATCACGCCCTTTTTCATTCCCATGGTTATTCCCAATATGGGCGCCGGGCAGATTTCGATTATTTACGGCACCAGGGGGCCCAATCTCTGCCTCACCACCGCCTGCGCCGCTGGAACCCATGCCGTGGGCGAGGCGTTCCGCTCCATCGTCAACGATGAATGCGATGTGGCCATTACCGGCGGCAGCGAATCGGTGATCTGCCCTCTGGCCGTCGGCGGTTTTCATGCGATGAAAGCCCTGTCCACCCGCAATGATCAGCCGGAAAAAGCCTCGCGTCCCTTTGACCGGGACCGGGACGGCTTTATTATCTCCGAAGGGGCCGGGGTGCTCATTCTTGAGGAGTTGGAACATGCCAAATCCCGCGGGGCCACAATCTATGCCGAGGTTGCCGGCTACGGACTGAGCGGCGACGGCTACCATATGGCCGCGCCTCCCGAAGATGGCAACGGCGCGGTCCGTTGCATGAAAATGGCCTTGAAGGACGCGGGCATGAAGCCGGAAGACGTTGACTACATCAACGCCCATGGCACTTCGACTCCGTTGAACGATGTGGTGGAAACCCGGGCCATTAAGACGGCTTTCGGCGATCAGGCCTACAAGCTGGCCATCAGCTCGACCAAGTCCATGACCGGCCATATGCTGGGCGGGGCAGGGGGCATTGAGGCCGTCTTTACCGCTCTGTCCATCAAGCACCAGATTGCCCCGCCGACCATGAATCTGGAAAATCCCGATCCGGAATGCGACCTGGATTATGTCCCCAATCAGGCGCGCACGATGAAGATCCGGGCCGCCATGTCCAATTCCTTTGGCTTCGGCGGGACCAATGCGGTATTGATCATGAAGCAATACGAGGCCAAGCCGTGAAGATTGCCATCGGTTGCGATCATGGCGGCATCAGCCTCAAGGGTGAGATAGTCCCGCTGCTTCAGAGCCTGGGGCACACGGTGGATGACAAGGGCTGTTTTTCCACCGAGTCCGTCGATTACCCGGATTTTGCCAAGGCTGTCTGCTCGCAGGTGCAAAACGGCGGCTGTGAGCGCGGGATTCTGATCTGCGGCACCGGGGTGGGAATGTCCATGGTGGCCAACCGTTTCGAAGGGATTCGGGCGGCCTTGGGCAACGAGCTGTTCACCGCGCGGATGAGCCGGGAGCACAACGACGCCAACGTGCTCTGTCTCGGGGCCAGGGTTGTCGGCCCCGGTCTGGCCGTGGAAATAGTCCGGGCCTGGGTCAGCACCGAATTTGCCGGGGGCAGGCATCAGCGGCGGATTGACATGTTCTAGAAAAACGGGTCCGCCGCTGCTGCGGGCCCTCTGCACGGTTTTCAATGCACGGCCGGAATTACCTGGAGTAATTTTTCGGCCGTGATTATTTTTTCTAAACGCTATTTGTAACGCACAATAAACCAGGAAGGATACTGCAGTGTCGTATTTGAAAGAGAGTGATCCGGATGTGTACCGTTCCATCCGCCATGAGTTGGCAAGACAAAGCAATCAGCTCGAGCTGATTGCGTCGGAGAATATTGTCAGCGAGGCGGTGCTTGAGGCCCAGGGCTCCATTTTCACCAACAAGTACGCCGAGGGCTATCCCGGTAAGCGCTACTATGGCGGCTGCGAATACGCCGATCAGATCGAATCCCTGGCCATCGAGCGGGCGCTCAAGATCTTCGGCGCCGAATACGCCAATGTCCAGCCCCATTCCGGCAGCCAGGCCAACATGGCGGTCTATTTCTCCTCGCTGCAGCCGGGAGATACGGTGCTGGGCATGGATCTGGCCCACGGCGGCCATCTCACCCACGGAGCAGGGGTGAATTTCTCCGGACAGCTTTACACGTTTGTTTCCTACGGGGTGAACCGGGAAACCGAGCGCATCGACATGGCCGAGGTGGAGCGGGTTGCCCTTGAGCATAAGCCGAAGATGATCGTGGCCGGGGCGAGCGCCTACCCCAGAGTCATCGATTTCGCCGGGTTCCGCGCCATAGCCGACAAGGTCGGCGCCCTGTTTATGGTGGACATGGCCCATATCGCCGGGCTGGTGGCGGCCGGGGTCCATCCCTCGCCGGTGCCCTACGCCGATTTTGTCACCACCACCACGCACAAGACCCTGCGGGGTCCGCGGGGCGGTTTGATCCTTGCCAAGGCCGAATTCGGCAAGAAGCTGGACAGCAAGATCTTTCCCGGCATCCAGGGCGGCCCGCTGGTGCATGTCATCGCGGCCAAGGCCGTGGCCTTCAAGGAGGCCATGGGGGAGAAATTCAAGAGGGATCAGTTCCAGGTGGTCAAAAACGCCCAGGCCTTGGGAGAAGGGCTGGTGCGCCACGGTTTCCGCCTTGTTTCCGGCGGCACCGACAACCATCTCCTTTTGGTTGACTTGAGCAACAAGGGGACAACCGGCAAGGAGTCGGAGGAGGCCTTGGAAGAAGCGGGTCTTACGGTCAACAAGAATGCCATTCCCTTTGATCAGCAGAGCCGCTTTGTCACCAGCGGGGTGCGCATCGGCACGCCGGCCGTGACCACCCGCGGCCTCAAGGAACCGGAGATGGCCAGAATTGCCGACTGGATCAACCGGGCCATCGAGAACCGCGCCAACAAGGAAGTCCTGAACGGTATTCGGCTTGAGGTGCGCGCCTTGTGCGATGCCTTTCCCCTGTATCCGGATATGGAACGGAACAACGAGTAGGCCGATCATGACCGATACCCGCCCGTCCTGGGACGAATATTTCATGGGGATCACCGAGATGGTGGCCCAGCGCTCCACCTGCCTCCGTCGCAAGGTGGGCGCCATTCTGGTGCGGGACAAGCGTATCATCGCCACGGGCTACAACGGGGCCCCGGCCAAGGTCAGCCATTGTCTCGATATCGGCTGTCTGCGGGAGCAGCAGGGGATTCCCTCCGGGGAGCGGCATGAGCTGTGCCGCGGCCTGCACGCCGA
Source organism: Deltaproteobacteria bacterium HGW-Deltaproteobacteria-3 (assembly GCA_002841785.1). GTDB lineage: Bacteria > Desulfobacterota > Desulfobulbia > Desulfobulbales > Desulfurivibrionaceae > Thiovibrio. The sequence goes on from PHAW01000024.1 coordinate 7,060, forward strand.
GCAGAACGCCATTATCCAGGCGGCCCTGCACGGGTTCAGTGTTGAAGGAGCGACCCTGTATTGCACCAATATGCCCTGTTCCATCTGCAGCAAGATGCTGATCAATGCACGGATTGAAAAAATCTATTATAAAGAGGGATATGCCGACAGCCTGTCCTCCTTGCTGTTGGACGAAGCCAAAGTCCCTGTTGTCCAGTTGGGGTAAGTTATGAAATGTCCGTACTGCGGTCATCTGGAAAACCGGGTTGTCGACTCCCGCCTGAACAAGGATTTCACCATCACCCGCCGACGCCGGATGTGCGATGCCTGCAGCCGCAGGTTTACCACCTACGAGCGGCTTGAGGTGACCATGCCCATGCTGATCAAGAAGGATGGGCGCCGCGAGGCCTGGGACCGGCACAAGGTGGTGGAAGGTCTGCAGAAGGCCTGCGAGAAGCGGCCGGTCAGCATGGAGCAGATCGACGAGTTTGTCGATTCCCTGGAGCGGGAGCTGCAGGACATGGGCGAGCGCGAGATTCCGGTGAAGCTGGTCGGGGAACGGGTCATGGACGGCTTGCGCAAGCTCGACGGCGTGGCCTATGTCCGTTTCGCTTCGGTGTACCGGCAGTTCAAGGACTTAAGCGAGTTCATGGCCGAGTTGAAAGGCATGCTGGGCGGGCCGGAAGAAACACCGCAATGAAAGACGACCGCGTCTGGATGCAACTGGCCATCAGGGAGGCGAGGAAGGGGCTGGGCCGCACTTCGCCCAATCCTTGCGTCGGCGCGGTGGTGGTTAAAAATAACCGGCTCATTGCCACGGGGTTTCATGCCAAGGCCGGAACCCCCCATGCCGAGGCGCACGCCCTTCGGGCTGCCGGGGCAAAGGCTAAGGGCGCCACGATCTATGTGACCCTGGAGCCTTGCAACCATACGGGTCGGACCCCTCCCTGCACCCAGGCCATTCTGGCCAGCGGGATCAAGCGGGTGGTGGTTGGGATGCTCGACCCCAATCCTTTGGTGGCGGGAGGGGGTTGCAAGACCCTTGGCGATCAGGGTGTCGAAGTAACGCAGGGCGTGCTGGCCGAGGAATGCCGGAGCCTGAACCGGCCCTTCAGCAAGCATGTCACCACCGGCTTGCCCTGGGTGATCATGAAGGCCGGGATGAGTCTGGATGGACGATTGGCCCTGGCCTCCGGCCAGTGCGCCTGGATCACCAACGAGCAGTCCCGACGCCAGGTGCACCGTCTGCGGGATCGGGTGGACGCCATCCTCATCGGCAGCACCACGGCCCTGTGCGATGACCCTGCGCTCACCACCAGATTGGTGGGCCGCAGGGGCAGGGACCCGTTGCGGGTTGTTCTGGATAGTGCGCTCAGGCTGCCGGTTTCTGCCAAAATGCTGCAACAGGGTTCCTCTGCTCCAACCTGGATCTTTTGCGGGCCGGATGCGGATGCAAAACGGGCCGAGGCTCTGGTTCGGGCAGGCGCAATCATCAAGCAGGTCAGACTCAATGACGCAGGGCAGCTCGACCTTGAAGCGGTGCTCTGCGAGCTTGGCCGGGCGCAGCTCACCAGTGTGCTGATCGAAGGGGGCAGCCGGGTGCATGGCGCTTTTTTGCGGGCCAAGCTGGTGGATGAGGTGCAGATTTTCATGGCCCCTATTTTTATCGGCGCAGAGGGAGTGCCTCTTGTGGACACCCTTGGCCTGCAAAACATTGCTGATGCTCCCCGCTTGAGCACCCCCAGGGTGCGGCGTCTCGGGAATGATGTGCTGATCGAAGGGTTGATCGAGAGATAATAACAAAGAAAGTAACTGCTCAACAGCGCCGCTTCGCTGCTGCCGCAGATGCGCGGAAGAGGTCTGCGAAATGTGCTGGTGCACATGAGCAGGCCGATGACAGCAGCGTAGCGGCGAAGTGGTGCTGCTGAGCAGTTACAGGAAGGAATATGTTTACCGGGATCATACTGGGACAGGGCAGGATACTGGAAAAAAGACCGGTGGGTGGCGGGATGCTTTTTGCCATTGGCGCGGATTTTGATCTGCCCGAGCCTGCGGAAGGCGAATCCATCGCGGTCAACGGGGTGTGTCTCACGGCCAAGGAGATCAGCGGCAGGCATTTCGCGGTCGATGTCTCGCCGGAAAGCCTCAACCGCACCAATCTCGGGCGTCTGGCTGTTGGCAGCGTGGTCAATCTGGAGCGCGCCCTGCGTCTCACCGACCGGCTGGGGGGGCATATGGTCAGCGGCCATGTGGACGCCACGACCCCCATGCTGACCCGTCAGCCCTTGGGGGATTTCGTGCTCTTCAGCTTCCAGGTGCCCGCGGGTTTTGGCAAGTATATCATCGAAAAGGGCTCCATCGCCATCGACGGCATCAGTCTTACCGTCAACAGCATCGACGCGAAGGCCTTTTCCGTTTCCATCATCCCCCATACCCTCGGGGTTACCACCCTGGGTGCGTTGAAACAGGGGAGCGTGGTGAATATAGAAGTGGATCTGATCGGAAAGTATGTGGAAAAATTGCTCTCCGCCAAGGATGCTGACGGCGGGGGGGTGGAATCAAGAATCAATTCCGCTTTTTTGGCTGAGCACGGTTTTTTGAAATAAGGGTGCCCGGCCGACAAGCGGCGAAAGTTTGATGGTCTCGTAAAAAAGGAAAAAGGCCACAGGTCCGGGACACAAATCATCGGCACCTGCTGCCGATGATTGACAAAACAAATTACAAAGCAATAACCGTTGTAATCGCGGCTTTTTGCGATTTCAACAAAGTTTTGAGGTGATACCATGGCGGTAAGTTCCATTGAAGAGGTGATTGACGAGATTCGGGCCGGGAAGATGATCATCCTGGTCGATGACGAGGATCGCGAGAATGAAGGCGATCTGTACATGGCCGCGGAAAAGGTCACCCCAGAGGCGATCAATTTCATGGCCACCCACGGCAGAGGCCTCATCTGCCTGACCCTGACCCCGGATCATCTGGAGCAGTTGCAGATCCCCATGATGGTGCAGAACAACAAGTCGCCCTTTGAAACGGCCTTCACCGTGAGCATCGAAGCGAGCACCGGGGTCACCACCGGCATCTCTGCGGCGGACCGGGCCCGGACCATCTTGGTGGCCGCCGATCCCAAGGCCAAGCCCAGCGACATCGTCAGCCCGGGGCATATCTTCCCTCTGCGCGCCCGGCGGGGCGGGGTTTTGGTCCGCACCGGTCAGACCGAAGGCTCGGTGGATCTTTCCCGCTTGGCCGGATTGCATCCTTCCGGGGTGATCTGCGAGATCATGAAGGAAGACGGCACCATGGCCCGGATGCCCGATCTGGAAATATTTGCCAAGGAACACGACCTCAAGATTGCCACCATCGCCGATCTGGTCGCCTACCGGACCCGTGAGGACAAGCTGGTCCACCGGGCGGCCGAGGCTAAGATCCCTACCCGCTACGGCGATTTCCGGGCCATTGTCTACACCAATGATGTGGACGACCTCGAACATGTTGCCCTGGTCAAGGGAGAGATCGACCCCAACAAAGAGATCATGGTCCGGGTGCATTCCTCCTGTCTGACCGGCGATGTCTTCGGCTCCAAGCGCTGCGACTGCGGCGGCCAGCTCCACAGCGCCATGCGCATGGTCGAACACGAGGGCGCGGGCATTGTTCTTTACATGCAGCAGGAGGGGCGCGGCATCGGCCTGATCAACAAGATCAAGGCCTACGCTCTTCAGGAAGGGGGGATGGACACGGTTGAGGCCAATGTGCATCTGGGCTTCAAGGCCGATCTGCGCGACTACGGGATCGGCGCCCAGATCCTTCGGGACCTCGGCGTCCGCAAGATGCGGCTCATTACCAACAACCCCAAGAAGATCGTCGGCCTCGAAGGCTATGGCCTCAAGGTCACGGGCCGTCAGCCCATCGAGATGGTGGCAGAGCCGGAAAATATCGATTATCTGAAGGCCAAGAAGGACAAGCTCGGCCATATGCTGGATCTGTTCACCGGCAGCAAGGATACAAAAAATACCTGAGGCTCTTGGCAAAGTCTTATCTGTGGTTCGACAGGCTCACCACGAACGGAAAAGAAGCCAATGATTTCAAGATGAGTTCCGTTCGCCCTGAGCTTGTCGAAGGGTGTTTTTGGGGTTTTGCAAGAACTTCATTGGAACAAGCGGTTGCACACTTTTTGGAGGAGATAACGATGCCCAAATTTTTTGAAGGAAAACTGCAGGCCGAAGGGAAGAAATTCGGGATTGTCATTGCCCGGTTCAATTCGTTCATTGCCGAGCGGTTGCTGGAAGGCGCCCTGGATACCCTGATGCGTTCCGGGGTCAAGGACAAGGAGATCGAGGTGGCCAGGGTTCCCGGCGCCTTTATGGTCAAGTCCGGCCGCTATGACGCGGTGATCTGTCTTGGCGCCGTGATCCGCGGCTCCACCCCCCATTTCGATTTCGTGGCCAACGAGGCGACCAAGGGTATTGCCCAGGCCAGCATGGAATCCGGGGTGCCCATCATCTTCGGCGTCTTGACCACCGATTCCATCGAGCAGGCCATCGAGCGGGCCGGGTCCAAGGCAGGCAACAAGGGCTCCGAGTGCGCGGCCACTGCCATCGAAATGGTCAACCTTTTGCCGCAACTCGCCTGATCATTCATGGGAAACCGACGCAAGGCAAGGGAGCTTGCCCTCAACGCCCTGTTTCAAGGGGAGATGACCGGAACCCCGGCGGTGGAGAATTTTCCGCTGCTCTGCGAGAATTTCGAGATCAACAAAAAGGCCATCCCCTACGGTCAGGAGCTGGTATACGGCATCACCGACAAGTGGGAGGAGATCAACGCCAAGATCGCGGAAAGCGCGGTGAACTGGCGGGTGAGCCGGATGTCGGTGCTGGATCGCAACATCATCCGGCTGGCAGCCTATGAGTTGATGTTCAAGGAGGAGGTGCCGCCCAGGGTGGCCATCGACGAGGCCATCGAGCTGGCCAAGCGGTACTGCGCCGAGGATTCTCCCGGCTTCATCAACGGGATTCTCGATGCTATTCTGAAAAATATCGGCAAGGCAAAGTAGCATGTACTGCAGGGGTGCCTGCGCTTCCAAAACCGGAACTGATCTGCGAGAATAATGGCGCCAGGGAATAACAAGCAGGGACAAGAAAAACCGACATTGGGGCGAGAGATACTTTCCGTATTCGGGGTGTTTGTCGCCCTTTTTCTGCTCCTCTGCCTGGTCAGCTACACTGCGGTTGAACCTTTGGGCCAGGCGGTCACTGTAAATTGGGGCGGGGCAGTGGGCCAATTTGTCGCCGGGCTGCTCATGGATCTTCTGGGGATCACCTCCCTCTGGCTGCCTTTTCTCCTGCTTTTTTTCGCCATCCGCCTGTTTTCACCGGGCTGCAGCCTGGAGACCCTGCCCCTGATCGTCTTCGGCTGCACCGGCATTCTTCTTGCCAGCGCCGGGCTTTCCGGTTTCACCTCCCCGGCTTCTTTCACCGTTTTTGAGCACACCTATCCGGTTGCCGGTTTTTTGGGAACCCTTCTGGCCCAGTATGCCCAGCAGTTCTTCGGCGGTCCCGGCTCCTTCCTTTTGTTTGTCGTGGTCCTGGTCATCTCCCTGATGCTGATCAGCAGGTTCTCCCCCTATCGCCTGGGCCATAGCCTGCGCGAAACCCTGGCCAGCCGTTGGGCTAACAGGCAAGTGCCCGAAGACAATGGCGCTGCCAAGCAGGACAAGAAAAAAGGGGGGGGAGTTGCTTCCCTTGCTGTCGAGGCGAACCCTGGCGAAGGTGCACCCATCGTGCCCAATGTGCATGAGCCGGTGCGGCTTGATGCCGGGAATGCGGCAGAGGACGAGACCTTTCACCTCCTGCCCGCGGCCAGCGGCGAATACCGGCTGCCGCCGCTCTCCTTGCTGGACAAGTCGGAAAACCCGGAACTGGCCGTGGACCGCGACTATTACTATGCGGTCAGCACCGAACTGGAAGAAAGGCTCAAGGATTTCGGGGTGGTGGGCAAAGTGGTCGGCATCTCGCCGGGCCCGGTGATCACCACCTACGAGTTTTCCCCGGCACCAGGGGTGAAGATCAACAAGATCATCGCCCTGGCCGACGACCTTGCCCTGGGGCTCAAGGCCGAGAGCGTGCGCATCGTCGGCTCCATTCCCGGCAAGGCCGCGCTGGGCATCGAGATTCCCAACCCCACCCGGCATATTGTTTATGTGCGCGATATCTTCGCCCATGAGAAATTCCAAAAGGCCGCCTCCAGGCTCACCATCGGGTTGGGCATGGACGTGGTGGGCAATCCGGTGATCGCCGATCTCGCGCGCATGCCCCATCTGCTCATCGCCGGGGCAACCGGCTCCGGCAAGAGCGTGGCGGTCAATGCCATCATCTGCTCGATCCTGCTCAAGGCCACCCCCGAGGAGGTCCGTCTCCTGCTGGTGGACCCCAAGCGCATCGAACTTTCCTGCTACGAGGATATCCCCCACCTCCTGCACCCGGTGGTGGTGGATCCCAAGCTGGCCAGCCGGGCCCTCTCATGGGCGGTGCGGGAGATGGAGCGCCGCTACCAGTTGATGGAAGAAGCCAAGGTCAAGAGCCTGGCCAGCTACAACGCCGAGGCCGCGGAGAAGTTGCCGCTCATCGTCATCATCATCGACGAGCTGGCCGACCTGATGATGGTCTCCTCCCGCGAGGTCGAGGATGCCGTGGCCAGGCTGGCCCAGATGGCGCGGGCCGCAGGGATGCACCTGATCCTCGCCACCCAGCGCCCCTCGGTGGACGTGCTCACCGGCCTGATCAAGGCCAACTTCCCGACCCGGATGTCGTTCAAGGTCTCCTCCAAGATCGATTCCCGCACCATCCTGGACGGGAGCGGGGCCGAGCACCTGCTGGGCGCGGGCGACATGCTCTTCATGCCTCCCGGCACCAGCAAGCTCCAGCGGATTCACGGCGCCTACATCTCGGAGAAGGAAACCGAGCGGATCGTGGCCTTCCTCAGGGAACAGGGCACTGCCCGCTACGATGAAACCGTGCTCAAGCTGGCCGAGGAATCCGAGGCAGCAGAGGGCGACGGCCCCGGAGAGATGGACGAAAAATATGACGAGGCCGTGGCCCTGGTCTGCGAGACCGGGCAGGCCTCCATCTCCATGGTGCAGCGGCGGCTGCGGGTGGGGTACAACCGGGCCGCCCGCATGATCGAGCTCATGGAAAAGGAAGGGGTGGTAGGCCCGGCGGACGGCTCCAAGCCCCGCGAGGTCTTGGCGCGGAAAAATTATTGATTATTTTCCAGCACTGTCCGGTTAAGAAATTGAAGCGGGGTGAAATGCTGTATTATCACCGGCAAATCCCCCTTTTCCAAAGGGGGAAGTATAAGTTTTTCCCCACTTTAGCAAAGGGGGGCCAGGGGGGATTTGGACTTTTTGATTGATGACGCAAGGTATTAACCGGACAACACGGATTATTTTCCGCAGGCAGCTTGCTATAATTTAACGAATGACTAAATTACAGAACAGCGATGTTCTGTTTTTTTATAGGATTTTGGTGAGGAATGCATATGAGAGTGACTGGATCGCCCATTGATATAACGAGAGTCCGCACGGTTGTGTACCACATGCCGGACGGGCAGCAATTTTCCATCAACATGGAAGGCATTGAGCAGTTTGTCGAACTGGGGCCGGGTCGGGTTTGCGATACCTCGGAGATCGACGGGGTGCTGCATTTCTTCCCCCGCGGCAACGCCTGAGTAGATCTTTTAAGCAAAATAAGGACACAATACCGTTCGGCCTGAGCCTGTCGAAGGCCCGTAGTAGCAAAAGGGCAGCGGTTCGACAGGGCTCATCGCGAAAGGTAATGGTCTTAACCAAGCGATCTCCCAGTTTTAGGAATATTTCCCCTTATCCGGCAAAATCCCATGCTGATCAACCCCAAGAGCGACGGCCATGTCCATACCCGGCTCTGCCACCACGCCAGCGGCGAGATGGAGGAGTATGTCCTTGCCGCCATCGACAAGGGGCTTGAGGAGCTGGTCTTTCTCGAGCACCTGGAATGCGGCATCCGCTACCCTGAGTCCACCTGGCTGACCGAGGAGGATTTTGCCGCCTACCATTGCGAAGGGCAGCGGCTGCGGCAGGTTTACGGGGATCGGCTCCGCATCGGGATCGGGGTGGAGGTGGGCTACAATCCCCAGCAGGTTCCTGCGATTCTTGATTTCCTCCAGCAGTACACCTGGGACCGGGTCGGTCTTTCCTTCCATTACTACGAGATCGACGGGCATCACTACAACGTGGTGAGCCGCCGCAAGGGGAATCTGGAGCCTCTGGGCAAGCAGGGGGTGGAGCGGGTGATCTCCGACTATTTCGCCACCCTGCTGGAAGCGGTCGAGTCCCTGCCCGGCACGGTGCTTTGCCATCTGGATGCCGTGCTTCGCCATCATCCCGAGGTGCATTTCACCGCTTCGCATCAGCGCCAGATCAGCGAGATTTTTCAAGGGATGCGCGGGAAGGGCATGGCCTTGGAGGTGAATACCTCCGGGTTTTCCCATCGGGGGGAGCAGTATCCGGTGCGCTCACTGATCGACGAGGCTGTGGCCTTGGGGGTTCCGCTGGTGGCTGGGTCGGATGCGCATCGGCCAAGCGAGGTGGGGCGGTTTTTTGACAGGCTATGAGAGGGGGAAGGAGGCAACGGGACTGAACAGTCTTAGCGTCCAGGTTTCTTCCCGCCAGATTTTTGGTCTTGCCACGGCATCCATTGCGGGGAAGCCAGACAGAGGGCCGGCACGGCGGTAATGCCTTCGGCCAGGGGCCACGGTTCTCCCGCCCCATGACACACCACAGACAGATGTTCCAAACCGAGCGCCTCGCGAGCCGAAAGCATCGACGGTGTCACCTTGGGCGAGCGCGTGAGCTTGATTTCAAAGCCGAAACTACGACCATCACGTCGAATCAGCAGGTCAAGTTCGGCGCCGGTATGCACACCCCAGAAAAACGCCTCGCCTGACCGGGCGCCGCTCCGTCGCATGATCTCACGGATTATGAAACCTTCCCACGACGCGCCGCACTTGGGGTGGGCCAACAGGTCGTCCATCCCCCCCACCCTCAATAAACTATGCAGGATGCCAGAATCGGCCACATACACTTTTGGCGATTTCACTTCCCGCTTGCCAGGATTGGCATGCCAGGGGGGAAGTCGAAAAGCCATATAGGTTCCCTCAAGGATATCCAGGTAACGTGACACCGTTTTGTCGCTCACGCCCAAAGCCCGTCCCAGTTCGCTCCCATTCCAGGTTTGTCCGTGGTAATGAGCAAGCATGGTCCAGAACCGGCGCAGGGTAATAGCGGGAAGGGTGATGCCCAGTTGCGGCAGATCCCGCTCCAGATAGGTGCGGATAAATGCGTCACGCCATGCGCGACTGCCAGCCAGATCCTTCGCCAGAAACGCCCGGGGAAAACCACCCCGCAGCCAGCGATCATCAAGCCAATCCGTGCCGGATTGAACCGGGGCGATTTCATCCAGGGACAATCCATCCAGTTCATGAAACACCACCCTGCCTGCAAGGGTTTCCGCAGTATAGCGCATCAATTCCGGGGCAGCGCTCCCCAGAATCAGAAAACGTGCTGGCGTATCCGCTCGATCAGCCAACACCCGCAACAGCGGAAACAGGTCAGGCCGGGTCTGGATTTCATCGAGCACCACCAGTCCGGAGAGGGGCCGCAGTACAAATGCCGGGTCTGCAAGACGAGCCTGATCCTCCGGGTCTTCAAGGTCAAAATGCCTGACCGGACCAGACCATTGCGCCGCCAGTTGTCGCGCCAGCGTTGTTTTCCCGACTTGGCGCGGCCCGAGCATGGCCGCCACAGGGAAAGTGGCTAATTTGTCGGCGAGTTGATCAAGATGGGATTGGCGTGGGATCATGGTGCTTTCTTACCATGAAAATTCGGACAATGAAACCGATATTTCTTGGTGTGTGATATTTTTTATGGTGAAGAGTGTGGAACTATGGGGGATGTTTCGAATTCTCTTCTCGGCGCGGACCCCATGCCGAGGTGCAATCCCCACCCGAGGATCGCGGTGCTCAGCATCTGGACAAGGTGAAAGAGTCCGTTGTGATCAAAGGGGACAATCGGGTGGAGCGAGATATTGCTCGCCTGCACTGCGGTTCCAGCCAGATTGAGGAGAATTGCCAGGGCGACGACTGCCGCGCCTTTCAAACGGTGGGTGGCGACCAGAAAGGTGTAGATAGCCAGGGCGCTCAGCATAATCGTTGCTGCGTAGATGATGAAGACGATGAAATTTCCCCCCAGAAGCGCGGTCAGCCCGAAAAAGGCTGCGCTCACCCCGATGCCCCAAGGGACAAGGCGCATAGCCGCGACTCGTCCCCGCCAATCAGCCACAGCTCCCACGATGAACAGCACCACGAGAATCCCCAGGCTCAGGTAGAGAGGCGTCCACAGTGCTATGCGCATGGACTTCGGCATTTCCAGGGCGTGTATCAGGGCGCCGAGGAAGGATGCGATTGCGAGAAGACCGAATATCGAGCACCAGAGGTTGGTTCGCCAGCGGTTCGTGGTCGCAGAGCGTAGCAGGGCGGTGATGATTATGGTGCATTCGATGGCCAGCAGAGCATCGGTGGCGCTTGTTGTGAGTTCGGTCGGGGAGTTGATTAGGGGCACGGTGAGTTCGTTGGTTTAGAGGGAATGGGGTTGTTCGTTTCTTTGCTTGCCCAAAGAAACGAACCAGCAGCGAAGCGGCGAAGAAAGGGCTCCGTGTCACATGTCCCGCCTTCGGCGGGATGCCCGGAGTTTTTATGCCCCGCAGGGTACTCCTCAAAGCTGCCGGGACGTTGCAAACTCGCTGCGCTCAAACAGTGCAACCTCCCTTTTCGGCAGCTTTTCCGGTGCTCGGCTGCGTGCCAATGGGAGAATATGGAGAGTACGCCTTATTTTCCTTTGGCGGGTCGATGGAACGAGATATTAGATCGCGATAGACTCGAATTGAGGTATTTGGTCAGTAAGTGCGATCTCCGTTACTGCCTTGAAGGTTGTTGCCATGTCAATACATTCTGACGCAACCTTGTCTGAGATGGTAGAAGGGCGATGTATCACCTTTCCTTCACGGCCAATTCCCACATAAAAGAATCGTTGTTTTATTTTATCTCGCTTCCGGTTCTTTAAGTGTGAAGTCCGGGCTGTCTCAACGATTTTGTCCCACTCCTGAGGCGAGGGGAAGATTGCTGGTTGAATACCAACAAAGGAAAACCTGTTTAGCTCTGCAACTCGTTGTAGATTTGTCTGCAACCATTGCCAATATGTGAGCATCCCTTGAGAGATTGCTTGCTTAGCCCCGTGATCGGTTAGGGAGCGGAAGATTACAGAATCCCACCGCCGATCCCGAGCGCAGATGCAGAGTACGAAGGCCTTAGCATATTCCTCTTCCGCGAGGATTGCGAGAGCGCCAGCTCGGGGAAATCTCTGTGTGTCAAGTAAGGTCTTGGCATCAACTATGAGAGAACAGGCATTTTCGTAGGCAGCTCGAGCACTGGCGAGAATGTGAAAGCGACACTCGTCATCTACCACTGTTGTCCATTCGTTATTCGATGATTGCTGCATTGGTGACGATTATCCCAAGCTGATCATCAACGGAATAACATGTAGCTTTTTGGAAACGGTCTGGGTGGTGCCGAGTTTCCAGTCGGTGCAGGCGGCTTTGTCGCCCAGGAGTGCGGTGATCTCCGCCGTCAGCCCTTTGATATTGATGATGGGATGGCGGCTGAAAACCTCGGGCAGGCCGTAGGTCAGGTTGCAGGCCAGGCATCTGCCGGGGCGTTCGTGGAGTTCGAGTCCGAAGGTCAGGGTATTTGCTGCTTGCCCCTTGAAAACGAGGCGGATGTCGTAGGCTCCTTCTTCGGCGTCGCCGAACAGGGCGTCGAAGAAGGCGTTGGCCCGTTCGGGCGGAAAGAGGGTCTGCAGGGTTTCCTGGGTGAAAATATCCTGTGCGTTGTTCATTTCTATTTCCTTGGATTTATGTAAAAAGTTGTCTTGCTGGTGTCTGATTTTTGTAACGAAGTACTCTACCAGCCAGGCATGAAAATTAAAACTTTTTTGTCGATTGCCTCCCTTCTGTTGTGTTAGAGTTGCCGCCATGCAATCCACCTTATTTCCCATGGAACCAAAGTCAAAGCCCCAGCCGCCCGCCCGTTCCGCCAGCCAGATCAGTCGCAAGGCCTTGAACGAGGCGCAATACGAGGCGGTGACCACGGTGAGCGGTCCGGTGCTGGTCATTGCCGGGGCAGGCAGCGGCAAGACCCGCACCCTGGTCTATCGCCTGGCCCATCTGGTCGAGCAGGGCGTGCCCCCGGAGCAGATTCTGCTCCTCACCTTTACCCGCAAGGCGGCCCAGGAGATGCTGCACCGGGCCAGCCTGCTGCTGGACGATTCCTGCCGGCGGGTCATGGGCGGCACCTTCCATGCCACGGCCAATCTGCTGCTGCGCCGCTATTGCCGCCATCTCGGCTATGCGGCCAACTTCACCATCATCGACCAGTCCGATGCCGAGGGCATCGTCAATCTGCTCAAATCCTCCCTGAACCTGGGCGGCGAGAACAAGCGTTTTCCCTCCAAGCGGGTGGTGGTCAGTATCCTCAGCAAGTCGGTGAACAAGGGGCTGGGTATCGAGGAGCTGGTCGAGGCCGAGTACGGCCATTTTCATGATTTTGCCGATGATCTGCAAACCATTGCCCTCCATTACCAGCGGTTCAAGCTGGAGCACAGCCTTATGGATTACGACGACCTGCTGGTGAACTGGCGGCGGATTCTGGAGGAGTTTCCCGAGGTGCACGAGGAGCTGGCCAGCCGTTTCAGCCACATCATGGTGGATGAGTACCAGGACACCAACCCTATTCAGGCGGCCATCGTCCGGCTGATGGCCGCCAAGCACAACAATGTCATGGTGGTGGGCGATGATTCCCAGTCCATCTATAGCTTTAGGGGCGCTGATTTCCGCAACATCATGGAGTTTCCCTCGCTCTTCCCGGACACCTGTCTGATCCGGCTGGAAGAGAACTACCGCTCCACCCAGAAGATTCTCGATCTGACCAACGCCATCATCGAAAAGGCCCAGGAGAAATACACCAAGACCCTGTTCACCAACATCACGGGCGGGGAAAAACCCGTGGTGTATGGGGCCAGGGATGAGGCCACCCAGGCTCGCTATGTGGCGGAAAAGATCGTGGCCCTGCGGCAGGCGGGCGAGCCTCTGGATGAGATAGCGGTGCTGTTCCGTTCCGGCTTCCATTCGTACAAGCTGGAGCTGGAGCTGACCCATAGGCAGATCGAGTTTGACAAGCGCGGCGGGCTCAAGCTCAACGAGCTGGCGCATAACAAGGACGTAATCTCCTACCTGCGGGTGGTGGCCAACCCCCATGACCATCTTTCCTGGAACCGGCTCCTTTTGCAGCTCGACAAGGTGGGGCCCAAGACGGCCCAGAACATCCTGAGTAGGGTCAAGAGTGCGGACAACCCCCTGGCGGCGCTGAAGGAATACCCGGCCGGGAAAACCTGGCGGGAGGGTTTGGCTGAGCTGCTGGCGATGCTTGAGGCGTTGCAACAGCCGGGCCTGAGCCTGACCCAGATGTTTGAGCGGATCATGGACTACTATGAGCCGATCTTCGAGCGGCTCTACCACGACGATTATCCCCGCCGTCGCAGGGATCTGGACGAGTTGGGCCGGGTGATGGGCGGGTATGGGGATTTGCAGGCATTTTTGGACGACGCCTCCCTTGACCCGCCCCAGGCCGGGGCGGTGGAGGAGGATGGCGGCAAGCGGCTGGTGCTCTCCACCATCCATTCGGCCAAGGGCCTTGAGTGGGACACGGTCTTCATCATCAACCTGGCAGAGGGCCGCTTTCCCTCGGCCCAGGCCGTGCTGCCCGCACACCGGGAAGAGGAGCGCCGCTTGCTCTATGTGGCCGCGACCCGGGCCCGCAAGCAGTTGTATCTGGTCTACCCGCAGGAGGTTATGTCCTACGACTCCTCCTCGGCGGCGGGCGGGCCTTCCCCATTCTTGCAGGAATTGCCCCATGCCCTGACCCAGGCGCCTGCTGCCCCGGCCTGGCAGCGCCAGTCCTCGGGCTATGCGCTGGAGCAGGAGGAGCGGCCCGATTACAGCATCCCGCCGCTCAAGTCTGCATATCCGCCTGGGCTTTCCACCCCGGCTGCGGCTGCGCCGGCCCAGAACATCAAGCTCGGCAGCCGGGTGCGCCATCCGTTTTTCGGGGAGGGCGTGGTGGAAAAGGTGGTCAGCCCCAAATCGCTGGAGGTGCTCTTTGCCCGGCACGGGAGAAAGACCCTGCATCTTGACTATGCCAAGCTGGAGTTGGTGTCATGAACTATCAAGAGGCCTGGGCCTTTCTCGATAACCTGCAGTTTTTCAAGATCAAGCTGGGTCTTGAAAGCATGAGCCAGTTCCTCGATTCGGTGGGCAACCCGCATCGGGGTTTGCGGTTCGTGCATGTGGCCGGCACCAACGGCAAGGGCTCCGTCTCCACGACCCTGCGGGAGGTCCTGACCAGGGGCGGCCACAAGGTGGGGCTCTACACCTCGCCGCACTTAAGCTGCGTGCGGGAACGCTTCCGGATTGATGAGCGATTCATCTCCGAAGAGGCCTTCGCCCACCAGGCCAGCGTAATCCGTGCGGCCCTGGGCGACCGGCAGATCACCTATTTTGAGTTCGCCACGGCCCTGGCCCTGCTCTGGTTTGCCGAGGAGCAGGTGGATGTGGCCATCCTGGAAGTGGGCATGGGCGGCAGGTTGGACGCCACCAACGTGATCACCCCCCTGGTCTCCGTGATCACCAATGTGAGCATGGACCATGAGCAGTACCTGGGCAACACCCTGGCTGCGGTGGCCTTTGAAAAGGCCGGGGTCATCAAGCCCGGCGTGCCCGTGGTTGCGGGGGTAGGGCCGGACGATAGCCTGGCGGTGGTGGCGCAGGTCTGCGAGGAGCGCAAGGCTCCCCTGTTTCTGCTGGGGCGCGAGTTTGATGCGATCCGTGGCCCGGAGGGAAGCTGGGAGTATCGGGGCATTGACCATGGCCACTCCCTTGCGGACCTCCATTGCCGGTTGAAAGGCGGGTACCAGATCGGCAACGCAGCCCTGGCCTTGGCTGCGCTGGAAACCATCTCCGAAACCTTGCCGGTTCCAGGCGAGGCAATCCGGCAGGGGCTGCTTTCCGTGACCTGGCCGGGACGGCTCGAATATTTTTGTCTTGCGGATGGGAATCGGGTGGAGTGTCCTGCCGACCAAGATTCTTCTTTGCGCCGCTATCTGTTGGACGGAGCCCACAACCCAGCCGGGGTCGAGAGCCTGCGGGATGCCCTGGTCAGCGAGTTTGGCTATGACCACCTCATCCTGGTTTGGGCCTGCATGGGGGACAAGGATGTGGCCGCAACCCTCACCGCCATCGCTCCTCTGGCGGACCGGATTATCTTCACCCGGCCGGAAAGCGAGCGCTCGGCCATGCCGGAGCAGTTGGCCGCCATCCTGCCCGAGGAGGAACGCTCCAAAACACTGTCTGCCCCAACGGTGAAAGAGGCCCTGGCCTTGGCCGCCGACATGGCGCAGGGAGGAGATCTGATTTGCGTGGCAGGATCGTTGTATCTGGTGGGGGCGGCGCGGAAGATTTTGCTGGGTGAGGTGGCGCCATGAGTGCTGATCTGTACGGCGAGGGCGTGGACGAAGAAGATATCCGCCGTGAGCGCGCCAAGGCGCGGGAGATACGAAAAAGCCGATGGTGGCAGACCAAGCTCTCGCTGGGCATCTGCTACTACTGCGGGAAAAAGACCCCGGCCAAGGAGCTCACCATGGACCACATCGTCCCCCTGGCCAGGGGAGGAACAAGCTCCAAGGGGAATCTCGCCGCCTGCTGCAAGGAATGCAACAATCTGAAGAAAACCATGCTGCCCATGGAATGGGATGAATATATGAAAAGGTGAAAGGTGAAAGGCTAAAGGTGCAAGGTTAAAGGCGAAAGGTCTAAGGCTTGAATTAAATCTTTTTCCTTTAACCTTGCACCTTTCACCTCGCGCCTATTTTTCAATCCCCAAGGCAGATCCCGATCTCCCGGGCGGTCAGAACCTTGTCGCTGTCCAGCGGCACCTTTTTCCGGGTCTTGATTGCATCGGCCAAGGGTACGGCGATGATATCCGTGGCGGAGAGCGCCACCATGTGATCGAAGATTTCCTGTTCGGCCAAGCGTACCGCCGCGCCGCCAAAACGCAGGG
The DNA here is from genome assembly GCA_002841785.1 of Deltaproteobacteria bacterium HGW-Deltaproteobacteria-3. Classification (GTDB taxonomy): domain Bacteria; phylum Desulfobacterota; class Desulfobulbia; order Desulfobulbales; family Desulfurivibrionaceae; genus Thiovibrio. The sequence continues at coordinate 23,290 of PHAW01000024.1, forward strand.
CCAGCATCCGGTCGAAGGTGGTGGGCGAGCCGCCGCGCTGCAAATGCCCCAGCACCAGGGAGCGGGTGTCCTTGCCGGTTTTCTCTCGAATCTGTTGCGCCACCCATTCGCCCACCCCGCCCAGCAGCACTTCCTGGCGGCCCACTGCGCATTCTTTCGTGGATTTGTGGATTACTTCGGCGTCCTTGGCCCTGGCCCCTTCGGCCACAACTACTATGGCGTAGTGTTTGTGGTGCAAGTCGTTGTCGTTGATCTTTTCGCAAACCAGGTCCATGTTGAAGGGGATTTCCGGGATGAGGATGACGTCGGCGCAGCCCGAGATCCCGGAATTGATGGCGATCCAGCCGGAATCGCGGCCCATGACCTCGACCACCATGACCCGGTCGTGGGATTTGGCTGTGGAATGCAGCCGGTCCAACGCATCCGTTGCCGTGGCCACGGCGGTGTCGCAGCCGAAGGTTCTGTGGGTGGCCTGCAGGTCGTTGTCAATGGTCTTGGGCACCCCGATCACAGGCATCCCCTTTTCCGTGGCGAAACGGTGGGCGATTTCCAGGCTGCCGTCGCCTCCTACGGCGATATGGCAGGAAAAACCCATGCGGGTAAAGGTCTGCATGACCCGGTCGGAAACATCGCGAAGCTGCACCTCGCCGGCCAGGTTTTCCACCGGCATGGCAAAGGGGTTGCCCTTGTTGGTGGAGCCGAGGATGGTGCCGCCGGTGGGGGTGATGTCCTCGACGATTTCCGGGGTGAGGCGGACAAGTTCGTCCGGGTCGAGCAAACCCTTGTAGCCGCCGTGACTGCCGTATACCTCCCAGCCCCGGTAGTGGGCGGATTTGGTTACGGCGTAAATGACGGCGTTGAGTCCGGGGGCATCGCCGCCGCCGGTGGATATGACGATTTTTTTCATCTGCTCGGCCTCGTACAGTGAAGGGGAAAAGGACCTCTGGCCCATGGGGATTCTTCTTTCTGTTATAGCGTGAATCAGGCGGAGAGCAAAACAAAAAACCAGCCTTGACTTATGCGGGGATATTTCTTAATTTACTCGATAAG
>PHAW01000233.1 GCA_002841785.1 Deltaproteobacteria bacterium HGW-Deltaproteobacteria-3
CTTTTTGGTCATCAATCTGGCAAAGGCCTGCTCGGAACCGGCAAGCTTTTCCGCCAGGGCCACGCTGGCATCGTTTGCCGAAGCAAGCAGCACGGCGTTGATCAAATCGCTGGCCTGATAGGAAGCGCCTTTTCTCAGATATATCTTCGAAGCCGGCATGTTCGCGGCATAAGCGCTGGTGCGCACCATCTCATTGCCGGTAAAACTTTCAATGGCAATGAGTCCGGTGAGAACTTTAATGGTGCTGGCCGGCTGCCCAGGCCGGTCCGCACTGAGGTCGTACAAGACCTTGCCGGTTTTGGCATCCATTACATAGGCGCTGCGGCAGGTAAGTTTACCTTGCAGCTCCGTGGGAACCTCGGCGGCTACGACATTGTACTGCTCCGCCACCTTGCGCTTCAATTCTTGCACGGAAGGACGCTTGACCGTTTGAGCCTTTTCGTTCGGTTTTTTCTTTGCCTGGGCCTGCTTCGGCACAAACTTGTGCGACGTATCAAGGGATACCCCCTTGGTCTTCTTTACATCATTTTGCGCAACTGCCGGAGAAGCGAGCAGAAACACAAGCAAGAAAACAGAGAGAAGACGGCGGCAAAAAAAAGAACCCATGGCGTATCCACATTCCGGTAAAAAAGTTAATTCAGAAAAAGCTTATGATTTCAAATTACTAGATCTATATGTAGCTATAATTTATACTGGCCTGCAAAATCAAGTTTTTTTTGAGGTTTTTATTCCATCTTGTTGATTTATTGTTTTTCCAGCCTTTAAAAAAATGCAAGCGCTCTCCGGGTGGAACATGTTGTCCCTTGTCAAGCGGATATGGTGCGTGCCGCCGATAATCTCACAAACCCGCGCCGAAGCCTTCCCTGTAGCTCTCTTATCGAACGCCGCCGTGCTATTATGAATACATATCCCCCAAATATCTCCAGAAGAACGACGATGCCGGACCACGCGACCCACTATCGTGCCTTTCCCTATGCTTTCAGGGAAATACGCTGCCAGATGATTTGCTTCGAGGGTTTTCCGGTCCATCTCACCTTTTCCCCGGAAAGGCACGAAATGGCAAAACAGTGGCTGCATTCCCGCCTCGGGGTGGCAGACATACCAACAATGACCTGTTCCCCTTCTTGTGCCGAACTGCTTGGAGAATTCTTCGAGGGGCAACGGCGAAAATTTCCGCAGTTGCCCAGATCGCCATTTGTGGAAAAGGGGACCGGATTCCAGAAATCCGTATGGGAGCGCATTGCCGAAATCCCATATGGCGAGACAAGAACATACAAAGAGTTGGCGCAGGTCCTGGGAAATCCAGGCGCCGCACGGGCGGTGGGACAGGCCTGCAACGCAAATCCGCTCGCTCTTATTGTTCCCTGCCATCGGGTAACGGGCTCTTCCGGGCTGGGAGGATTTGCCGGAGGGCATGCGGTAAAAAAGATGCTGCTTCTTCTGGAACAGGAGACTTTACTGCGAGCGCAAAAAAAATCTTTATAGACAAGCGCTACAGCATCTTCATGACTTCGGCAGGGATATCGAGCAGCGGCACAATCTTATCCACCCCGCCGGCTGCGATGGCCTCCTTGGGCATCCCGAAAACAACACAGGTTTTCTCATCCTGGGCGATTGTTTGCGCTCCGGCCTCTTTCATCTTCAGCATGCCCTGAGCGCCATCCTTGCCCATGCCGGTGAGGATAACGCCAACCGCGTTGGCTCCGCCGTAAGCGGCCACCGAATTAAACAGAACATCCACCGCCGGGCGCTGATAGCAGACCAGCGGGCCGCTTTTGATATTTACATAATAGCGGGCGCCGCTTCGCCGCAGCACCATATGATAATTCCCCGGGGCAAGCAACGCGGTGCCCGGCACCACAGAATCACCGTCCTGCGCCTCTTTTACCCGGATTTGACACAGGCTGTTCAGCCTCTCGGCAAAACTGGCGGTAAAGTTGGCGGGCATGTGCTGGACAATCATGATCCCCGGCGTATTGGCAGGAAACTGGGTGAGAACATCCTTCAGGGCTTCGGTGCCGCCGGTGGAGGCGCCGATGGCGATCAATTTATTCGTCGTCTTGGTCAGCGAAAGCCTGGGCGCATCGACAGGACGAACCGTGGCAAGGTGCATGGCCCGCTGCGCCATGTTGACATGGGAGGCTGCCCGGATTTTTTCGGCAAGCTGGGCGCTCATGTCGCCGACGGAATAGGCCTCGCCCGGCTTGCAGATGACATCCACCGCCCCGCTGTCCATGGCCTCCATGGCCAGTGCCCCCCCCGCCTTGGTCAGGGAACTGACGATGATGACCGGGAGAGGAAAATACCGCATCAACTTCTTCAAAAAGGTAATGCCGTCCATCCGTGGCATTTCCACATCCAGCGTCACCACATCAGGCTTGAGAGCAACGATCTTGTCCCTTGCCACATAGGGGTCCGGGGCCGTGGCCACAACCTCGATGTCCTTTTCGTGTGACAATTCCTCGCTGAAAACCTTACGGACCACCGCGGAATCATCCACCACAAGT
>PHAW01000234.1 GCA_002841785.1 Deltaproteobacteria bacterium HGW-Deltaproteobacteria-3
AAAACGCTGGAGAGGTGACCGAGTGGCTTAAGGTGCACGCCTGGAACGCGTGTGTGCGGCAACGTACCGTGGGTTCGAATCCCACCTTCTCCGCCAGATATTTTCCGGTTTGATAGCCGGGTCCTGCGCAACAGAGACTTGCGAACCCCGCCAGGTCCGGGAGGAAGCAACGGTAGTGAGTAACTCTGTGTGCCGCAGGGGTGCCTGGCTATCATTTTTTTATAAGCGGTTGCAGGGCACCACCTCTTGCAGCGATCGGTCCGTCTCACGTACCTGATGTACGCTTCGCCGTCCCGCTTGCCGCAACCTGCGGCACCCTGCAACCGCTTACCTTTGTTTTCTCATTTGCAGCTCTATCTTCCGTTTTCCCCGTTTACCGGGGCTGATCTCCGAGGGCTGAAAATGTCCTACCTGGTTTTAGCCAGAAAATGGCGTCCCCAGAATTTTGATGAGGTTGTCGGTCAGCAGGCTGTGGTGCGCACCTTGCGCAATGCGCTGACCCGGAACCGGGTGGCCCATGCCATGCTCTTTTCCGGGGTGCGCGGGGTCGGGAAAACCACCTTGGCGCGGCTCATGGCCAAGGCGCTCAACTGCCGGCAGGGCGAGCCGGATGTGCCCTGCGACCGGTGTGAGTCGTGCCTGGAGATCATGGCCGGCAACGCCATGGATCTGCATGAGATCGACGGCGCTTCCAACCGCGGCATCCAGGAGATCCGCGAACTCAAGGAAAACATCCGCTTTTTCCCTGCCAAGGGGCGCTACAAGATCATCATCATCGATGAAGTCCACATGCTCACCACCGAGGCGTTCAACGCTCTGTTGAAAACCCTGGAAGAGCCGCCCGCCCATGTCTATTTCATGTTCGCCACCACCGAGCTGCACAAGATTCCGATCACCATCCTTTCCCGTTGCCAGCGCTATGAGCTCAAGCGTGTTTCTTTTGCCGAGCTGGTTGCTTTTTTTGCCAGGATCGCCGAGGCGGAAAAGGTTGCGATTTCCCAGCGCGGTCTTGAGATGATCGGGCGGGAGGCGGACGGCAGTGTGCGGGACGGCTTAAGTCTTCTTGATCAGCTTTTTTCTTTTGGTGGAGCTGAAATCAGCGACGGGGATGTGGCCGAGGTTCTGGGGCTGGTCGACCGCCGGATTTATGAAAATCTGGCTCGGGCGCTCCTGGCAGGGGACCTGGCCGGGTGCCTTGAGATCTTTGAGCAGGGCCAAGACGCGGGCATGGATCTCAAGCGTTTTGCCAACGATCTCTTGGGATTCTTCCGATCCTTGCTGATTGTCAAGGTCAAGGCCAGTCCCGAGGAGCTGCTGGATATTTCCGATCAGGAACTGGCTGCCATCAAGGATATTGCCGCGGGCGCCAGCCAGGAAACGCTCTATCAGTATTTTTCTTTGCTGTTGAAGGGAAGCGAGGAGATGCAGTACTCTTCCCGGCCGCGTCTTGCCTTGGAAATGGCCTTTGTCCGGGCCACCCAGGCTGGGCAGATCGTGCCGGCGGCTACTCTGCTGGGCCGTCTTGACGGGCTGCTGGCCGGAGCCGCGCCTGTGGCGCAGGGGGGCGGAAAAGTTGGATTTCCGGCGGTTTCCACCGCCGAGCCTGAGCCGAATGCGCCCAGGGCGACACCCCTGGCGCCGCTATCCGCCCCCTCTTCCGGATCGCTTCCGGCACAAAAAAAAAATGAAATAAAGGATGCGCCGGCTCCTCTTTCGGAACATGCCCGTGCATTGCCTCCGGTGGCCATGGCTTCCCCTCCCGGGCGGGAGGTAAAACGGCACTGGGAGGCGTTTATTGAGTATGTCAAGGCGCGGAAGCGCTGGATGGCGCCGGTGCTGCAACTCTGCGCCATGGCCCGGGATGAGGGGAGCGAGCTGGTCCTGAAATTTGATGATCCCTCGGACTGCAAGCTGTTGCAGGAGCATGACAATCTGAAGCTTTTGCAATCCTTTGCCCTGGATTTTTTTCAGCATGATTTCCGGGTTGTTTTCAGGGTCCGCGGCGCACAGGCAGCCGAGGACGGCGGTGGTAATGAGGCGGAGGATATTCTTGTCGAGCGGCGGGTTTTGGCCAATGATCCCATGGTGCAGATGACGGCCGAGATTTTTGGCGGCCAGGTCGGCAGTATCCGGACCGGGTCCAAATAAAAGTGAAAAAATGAAAAGTTGAAAGTGAAGAACAGCGGGGGCAGGTAGTCGCGCCTGCTGTCGGTGCAGTGTGTCGGAATGTCAATGCCGGAGGTATGCGGATGGATATGAAACAGATGGTGAAGCAGGCGCAGCAGTTTCAGCAGCGGCTGACGGAGATGCAGGCGGAATTGGCCGGCAAGCAGGTCAGCGCCTCGGTGGGCGGGGGGATGGTGAGCGCCACGGTGAACGGCAGGCACGAGCTCGTCAGCCTGACCATTGACAAGGAAGTGGTAGACCCTTCGGACCCGCAGATGCTCCAGGATCTTGTGGTCTCGGCGGTGAATGAGGCCATGCGCAAGGCCCAGGCC
>PHAW01000235.1 GCA_002841785.1 Deltaproteobacteria bacterium HGW-Deltaproteobacteria-3
AAAAGTGCTGTGCTCATAGTAACAACTTGAAGCGCGACCGCCGTATAAGTCAAACTTTATGAGTCCCCCGGCAAAGCCGGGGGGTTACCTTAAGGAAATCAAAGTCAAAAAAACAGTGTGCGGCACCTTACTAACCGGATTCCCGCATTTTTGCAAGGGTGAAGTTCAGGCCAGCATCACTTCCTTTTTACTGATGGCCTCAGCCTTGATGCGGTCCAAAAGCTCGCCCAGCACCGGTTTCACATTCTCCCGGATGTCGCCGGCCACGATGATGAACAACAGATCGTCGCCGGGCTGGAAGGAGCCGCTCTTGGCCTCGATCACGATGTCGAAAATGCCGGGCTTTTTCAAGAATTCCTGGCGGATCGCCTCGACCTTTGCCTGATCCGGAGTAACCTCGAGGGCCGTAACCCCTTCCCTGGTCTTGCGCGACCAGGCCCGGACCACGCCGTTGTGCACCAGCACCATCCCCACGTTCTCGGCAAAGGCGGGGTTCTTCTTCATTTCGGCAATCGTTTTTGAAATATCCATCTGGTCACCTCTTTGTGTGTTGGTCTAAGAAATCAAACTCACCCCAGGCTCTTGCTCACCACCTCGTAGACATCCCTGGACAACGACTTGTTGCCAACAATCCGCTCAAGCTGATCCCGCATCAGGCCTCTCCGGGTTGCATCATAGCGCGCTCCCCGTCCGAGCCGGGCCGCCAGCCGGGCGGCGATCTGCGGGTTGAGCGGATCGAGGGTGAGGATCTGCTCGGCCAAAAAGCGATACCCCTTGCCGGACAATTCGTGAAAACAAACGGGATTGCCTGCGGCAAAGGAACCAATCAGGGCGCGAACCTTGTTGGGGTTTTTCAACTGAAAGGCAGGATGGTCCATGAGCGCCTGGACCTCTGCCAGGGTTTCCGGCAACGGGGCCGTGGCCTGGACGGCAAGCCACTTGTCCAGCACCAAGGGGTCGCCCTGCCATTGGTGGTAAAAATCTGCGATGACCTGCTGCCGTTCCGGGCGACCGGAATGGGCCAGGGCGGCAAAGGCGGCCATCTGGTCGGTCATGTTGTCCGACTTGGCGAACTGGGCAAGGGCGAGGTGGACAGCCGCCTCGTCCTCCAGAGTCACGAGATAGGAGAGGCAGAGGTTGCGGAGCGCCCTTTGCCCTGCCAGCCCGGGCTCGTAACGGTATGGGCCGATGGCCCGGTTGACCTGATAGGCCTGCTCCCACAGCGGACGCAGCGAACGGGCCAGAGTCTGCCGGGCAAAGAGGCGGGAGGCGTGGATTGCCTCGACAGCCACCACCTCCATCTGCTCGGCCAGGTACTCCTCCGAAGGCAGGGTGAGCAAGAGGGCGAGGAACGCCTTATCCCCCACGGCTTCTTCCCCAAGCAACCGGCCGCAGGCCTCGACAAACCGTTGGTCCAAAACCAGGGGGCGGTTGTGCCGGAAATCCTCCACCATCCCCAGGAGCAACCGGCTGGCCAAACACTGCCCCGCCTCCCAACGATTGAAGAGGTCCCGGTCATGACGGAAGAGAAAGAGCAGCTCTTCCTCGTCACAATCGTAGGCAACCTTGAGCGGCGCGGAAAAATTGCGCACAATCGAGAGGCGCGGCTTCTCCGCCACTGCCGTAAACCGGATGGTCTCCTGGGCTCCGCGCAGCTCGAACAGCCCGCGCGCCGCTTCCCCCTGCCGCTCCGGGCAGGCCAGTTCCATCTCCCTGCCCTGGCTATCCAGCAGGCCAAGGGAAACCGGAATATGGAGCGGCTCCTTTTCCGGCTGGCCGGCAGTGGGTGGAGTGCTTTGCTCCAAACGCAGGGTATAGGTGCGGGCCCGGGAGTCATATTCGCCCTGCACTGTGAGCTGCGGGGTGCCGGCCTGGGTGTACCACCGCTTGAACTGGACCAGGTCGCGGGCCGAAACCTCGGCCATGGCCTGGACGAAGTCATCGGTGGTGGCGGCCTGTCCGTCATGCCGGGTGAGGTACAAGGCCAGTCCCTGCCGGAAAAGCTCTTCCCCCAGCAGGGTGTGCAGCATCCGGATGATCTCGGCCCCTTTCTCGTAGATGGTGACGGTGTAGAAGTTATTGATTTCCATGAAGGAATCGGGCCGCACCGGATGGGCCATGGGCCCGTTGTCCTCGGGAAACTGCACGTTGCGCAAAAGCCGGACATCATGGATGCGCTTGACCGCGGCCGACACCTGGTCTGCGGTGAACTGCTGGTCGCGGAACACGGTGAGCCCTTCCTTGAGGCTCAACTGGAACCAGTCCCTGCAGGTGACCCGGTTGCCGGTCCAGTTGTGGAAATATTCGTGGGCGATGACCGCCTCGATCCCCTCGTAATCCGCATCCGTGGCGGTATCGGGCCTGGCCAGCACATATTTGGAGTTGAAGACGTTGAGCCCCTTGTTTTCCATGGCGCCCATGTTGAAATCGTCCACCGCCACGATCATGTACTGGTCGAGATCGTACTCCAGGCCAAAGGTTTCCTCGTCCTATCCCGGTTGTGCGCTTGCACATAGATCTCCAGGGCAACCTGTCGGCCGGAGCGGGTGACAAAGGTGTCCGCGATCTTGACCAGGTTGCCTGCCACCATGGCGAAAAGGTACGAAGGCTTGGGGAAAGGGTCCTGCCAGCGCGCGTAATGGCGGCCTTCAGGTAATGGACCGGCCTCAAGCAGATTGCCATTGGCGAGAAGCACCGGATAGCGCTTTTGCTCCGCGCTGATGGTGACCTCGTAACGGGCCAGCACATCGGGCCGGTCGAGAAAATAGGTGATCTTGCGGAACCCCTCTGCCTCGCACTGGGTGCAGAAATTGGAGCTGGAGCGGTACAGCCCGTCGAGGGAGGTGTTGTTCTGGGGATAGAGCTCGGTTTCGACCTCAAGCACGAACCGCTCCGGCACCGCTGGAAGAGTGAGGGTTTCATCGTCGAGCAGGTACTGGTCCGGGGTGAGGGCAACGCCATCCAAAACGATCCCCTTGAGCACCAGCTTCCTCCCCTGAAGCACAGGGGGGGAGTCCGATGCGGCCAGGATATTCCGGCGGCAGACCAGACGGGAACAGACCCGGGCCCGTTCCTCGAACAGGTCCACGGTCAGCGCCACTTCTTCGATCGTGTAGGCGGGCGGACGGTAATCCTTGAGCAGAATGGTTTTGGGTTGGGCAACCATGAATCAGTCCACAAGAAGGTCAGCGAATCGGTTCAACGCGGGGCACCACCAGCCGCATCCCCGGCTTCAACTGGGATAAGTTGACGGATTCATTATATTTTTTTATCAACCAGAAAGGCAGCTCAAATTCGTTCTCACACAGCGACCAGATGGTATCCCCTTGTTTCACCCGATAGGTGCGGGTACCTTCCAGCAGCCGGTAGGCGGCGAAGAAATCCTCGACAATCTCCTTGTGAAACTCAAAGCGCTGGGCCTCAAACCGCGCCTTGCTTCCCTTGGCAAGGGGGATCTTGATCTTCTGGTTCACAGCGAGGGACTGTTCGTAGCGCAAGTTGTTCAGCCGGCGCAGATCCCAGGCCCGGATGCCGAGCCAGCGCGCATAATGCCCCAGGGTTTCCTCGGCCTCCACCCGGATGACGCCATGGGTCTTGCCCTGCTTCTTGACCACCTCCACCCCGAGATTGTCCAGAACCTTGGCCGGATTGAGGGGCGGGCATTGCGCGCCCCTGGCCGGGGCTTGGTCCGCAACAGCCTCCGGCTCCGAAACCGCCTTGGGCGGCAGAGCCGGAGGCACCGCAACCGGCACGCCCTCCGCCTTGGCCACGGGCACCGGCCCGGCGCCGGATTGCACAGCCGTCTTCGGAGTCAGGCCGGCCAGGGACTGGGTATCCCCTTTTTTCCTTTCCGTGGCAACCAGCCGCACGCCGCCACGTTCATCCGGCCCCGGAATCCGCAGGTTCTGGCCGGGACAGATCACCGCCTGGTCGTCAAGCCCATTGCCCCGCAGGAGATCGGTCACCGTCACACCATGCTGCCGGGCGATGGAAAAGGCGGTATCTCCCTGGCGCACCTGATACATGGTGGTTTGCACCTGATCCTCCTTGAGAATCTGCGGAGGAATATTGTCCGCCAGCCGCACGATCTTGCCCTGTTGCGGCACCCGCACCTCGTAGCCCTTGGGAATCAGTTTCTGGCCCTTGTATACCGGCTCGCGCAGG
>PHAW01000025.1 GCA_002841785.1 Deltaproteobacteria bacterium HGW-Deltaproteobacteria-3
ATGGATTTCGCCACCAAGGAATTTTTGCGTTCGCAACGCTACTCCCATGTCTTTTCCGCGATCCAGATGGATATCGATTATTTCAAGAAAATAAACGATGCCCATGGCCACGCGGTTGGCGACGAGGTTATCAAGGCCTTTACCGGCACCTGTCAGGAGGTTCTTCGGGAAAGCGACGTGTTGGGCCGGGTCGGCGGGGAGGAATTTTCCATTATCCTGCCCGAGACCGGCAGGGAAGGGGCGTTGATCGTTGCGGAACGGATTCGCCAGGCCATCGCCGATTTGAAGGTAGGTGCGGAGGATCGGATTATCCGTTTTACGGTCAGTATCGGGGTCACCCATCTCCGGCAAGAGGATGCCGGTCTGGAGGCTGTGCTGAGAAGGGCGGACGAGGCCCTTTATCTTGCCAAGAACGGGGGGCGAAACAAGGTGGTTACTGCCTGATGGGTGTTATGGCGCCGACATTTTCCGCCAGATCGGCAGGGAGGGGCTGAGCCTTTCGAAACGGCGATCCTGCGCGATGGCGTCGCTGTTTTTGTGGTTGGCGATGAGGAGAGCCCCTGTCTTCATGGAGTCTTCAATGAGTTTTTCAAAACGGAGCTGCTGTTCTCGCCCGGAAAAGGGTCGGTAGTAGTAGATCACCTCGTACTCGCCGTAGCCTTCATAAGTCCAGATATCAGCCTGCGTGATTCTCTCTTCGCCAATGAGCTTGGCCGCGGTCCGGTAAGGATATTCATCCTTTTCAAAGCCATACACCTCAAAGCCGAACTGCTCGGCAATGAGCAGCACGTTGCCGATGCCGCAGCCCACATCGAGGAGACGAGGCGGTGGGGTGGTCGGATTCTCTCGGTCAAGTCCGAGGAAGGCGCTCACATAGGCCATTTGGGCAAAAACCTGCCTGGTGTCCATGGCCACAAAAGGATATTCGCAGTTGGTGTCGTTGCGGGTTTCTCTGACGGCATCCTGGCTGTGAAATCCGACAAACCGGTTAATGATGTTGAAAAAAATATCGTTCTCTTCGTTTTTCATGAGTTTCCGGAAAGAGGGGTTGCAGGGGGAATGGATGGGATCGAAAACCGTGTATACCATGGATTGCCGATGAAATCCCCCTGAAACTTGTGCGCAGCGCTTATGCTCTGTCGGGCACCGGACTGCGCAGTTCTTCCATGCGCTCCAGGACGCTGATTGCAGTTTGTGCCAGGAAGAGGGCGCCCGTGGGCAGTACCTGTTCGTCAAAGTCGAAGCGGGGGCTGTGGGCCGGAGCATCGTGCAGCTCGGTGTGCCTCGCGCCAAAGCGCACCAGGCAGCCGGGGATCTTTTGTAGAAAAAAGGAGAAATCCTCTCCGCCCAGGCTGGGCAGAGGCTGGCCCTTTACCTTGTCCTGACCCACGATCTCAGCGGCCACCTCCGTGGCGATGCGGGCAGCAACAGGATCGTTGACCACCGGCGGATATCCTTCCACCAAGATGAAGGAGGTTTCCACCCGGTGTAGTTGCTCCATGGCCTTGATCATCCGCTTAAGGCCGGCGATACAGACGGCGCGGGTCTCCGGGCTGGTGGTGCGGATGGTGCCCTCAAGAATCACCCGTGCGGCGATGACATTGGCTGCAACGCCGCCATGGATTTTGCCTATTGTGATTACGGCGGGCAGGCAGGGATGGACCTCGCGGGCGACGATGGACTGGATGCTGGCGATGAGCTGACCTGCCGCCAGGATGCTGTCCGCGGTTTCGTGGGGCTTGGCGGCATGTCCCCCCTGGCTGCCAATTTCGATGGAGAATTCATCGGTAAAGGCAGAGATGAGTCCAGGCTGCACGACAATCTCGTTAAGTGCGTAATTGCGGTCGATATGCCCGGCAAAGATGGCTTCGACCCCGTCCAGGGCACCGTCGGCGATCATGCCCTGCGCCCCCCCGTCGCCTTCCTCCGCGGGCTGGAAGATGAGGACCACCCGGCCAGGAAGTTCCGCCTCCTTTGCCTTAAGAAGTGCGGCTGCGCCGAGGAGCATGGCCACATGGCCGTCGTGGCCGCAGGCATGCATTACCCCCGGTGTTTCCGAGGCAAAGGGCAGGCCGGTTTGTTCGGTGATGGGCAGGGCATCCATGTCTGCCCGTATGGCGACGCAGGGCGTGCCTGTTTTCTTGCTTCCCAGGCTGGCGACAATGCCTGTTCGACCCACCTGTTCCCGACAGGGGATGCCCAGTTCTCCCAGTTGCCCGGCAATAAAGCGTGCGGTGGCGAATTCGGCAAAGGCCAGCTCCGGGTGCCGGTGGAGATGGCGGCGAATATCCCGCATCCAAGCGATCTGCTGACTATTGGGCATTGGCAGGATTTTCAAGGGGTCTTTGTCTCGGAACTTGAAAAATGAGGTTGAACGGCCTGGTTGGGTCATGGCGCTGTTTTTTTTTACTTGCGACTTTGCGCCATTGCGTTATTTTCTCGTCGTTACAAGATCATCATAATTCGAACTTGACCGCTGTACATCATTAAAATTCATCTTTCTGATGCCGATGAACACAGAATCATGCCCTGTGCAGACAAACGGGCAGGCTGCCGAGAATGGCCGGCCATGCCCCAGCAACGCGGACGATTTTTTCCACCGGGCTCTTGACCTGCACCGGCAGGGTGAGGCAGACCCGGCGGTGTCCATGTATCAGCAGGCCATCGACCTGTGTCCGAAACATGTGGATGCCTGTTTCTATCTGGCCCTTCTTCACCGTGCCATGGGGGCAGCGGAAGAGGCCGCCTTCTGGTTTGGCCGCGCCCATACCTTGTTGCCGGATGAGGCGACAATTGCCTATGAGCTTGGCATAACCCGTTATTCCCTGGGACAGCAACAGATGGCCATCGAGCATTTCCATAAGGTTCTTGCTCTGGACGACACGCACTGGCAGGCGGCCTATAACCTGGGCACCGCCCATCTGGCCCAAGGCAACACCAACGAAGCCATCAATGCCTATCACCGGGCCGCGCAGCTCAATCCCCAGGATGCCGATATCCATTTCAACCTCGGCCTGGCCTGCAAGAGGGCAGGGCGGCTGGAAGAGGCCAGGCAATCGTATCTCTGCGCCATGGAGATTGCCCCGGACGATGCGGAGGTGCATTACAATCTGGCTCTGGTCTACAAGGGGCTGGATTGCAAGGACGAGGCCATCGCCTCCCTGGAGATCGCCGTTGCCCTGCGCCCGGAATACGGCGCGGCCCACGGCAATCTGGGGGTACTCTATCTTGACCAGGACAGGGTTCCCGAGGCCATTTCCTGTTACCGCAGGCTCATCGATCTGGATCACAACGCGGCCTCGGCCCACCATATCCTCGCGGCCCTCACCGGCGAAACAACCGCCGTGGCCCCCTCGTCTTACATTACCGAACTGTTCGACAGCTTTTCCGGTCATTTTGAAGAGCGGTTGCTGGTTGATCTGGAATACCGCACCCCCTGGGAACTCAAAACTCTGCTGCTTGCTGATCCTGCCGGGCCTCAGCGTTTTGCCCGCCTTCTGGACCTGGGGTGCGGCACCGGGCTGGTGGGGCAGATTTTTCAGGAGATAAGCACCTGCCGGGTCGGGGTGGACCTTTCCCCGAAGATGGTGGAGGCTGCTACGGCCAAGAAGGTGTATGATGAATTGGCGGTTGCGGAGATTGTGACCTTTCTTGAGCAGAACCAGGAGCCGTTCGACCTGATTGTCGCGGCGGATGTCCTGATCTATGTGGGCGAGCTGGACCGGATTTTCGCCACCCTGGCCATGGGGCTTGCGCCACAGGGCAGAGTCCTTTTTTCCACCGAGCAGATGGCAAAACAGGGCTACCAGTTGCGTCCCTCCGGGCGTTATGCCCATTCATTTTCCTATGTTGAGTCGGTGGCTGCCCGGCATGGCTTTCGAATACTTGCCACCAAATCCGCCAACATCCGCAAGGAAAAAGGCGCATGGATCCTGGGGGAGCTTTTCCTCCTCGGCTTTTGACCCTTTTCCGTCATTTCGTTGCCCGTTTCAATTTTTCCCGTAAGCTTTTCCTGGCCGCTGCCCAGGAAAATATGATTGGGATATTGCCCCCCTGCGGCTGTATACTAAAAGAAAATGATCTCCATGCCGGCTGCTAACACAGAAGGGGGGACTGTTATGACCGCACAGGAACTGGATCTGCTGAAAGAAAAACTCCTCGCCCTGCGTCAGGATGTCTTTCAACGCCTGCGGCGCCTCGACGATGGCTGGCAAGGATACCGAATTTGAGGAGGAGGCGCAAAAGGCCGGCCTCTCCGAGCTCAATGCCTTGCTCGATGAGCGGGAAAAAGAGGAGATCGAGGCAATCGATCTTGCCCTGGATAAGATGGACGCCGTGCAGTATGGCAAGTGCGAAGGGTGCGGCACCGATTCCCCTGCAGCGGTTGCTGGCTTTGCCTGCTGCGCGTTTTTGCCTTGCCTGCTGCGCCAAGGCCGAGGAGAAAAGCAGGATTCCGGCCGCGCTTCCCTGAGAGCAAGAAGGAGTTCCTATCCAAACAAGCTTTTTTATTGGGAGGAAGACACATGCAGGTACCTTTACAGATCACTTTTCGCAACATGGAAACCTCCGAGGCGCTTGAATCCTATATCCGCGAGCGGGCGGCAAAACTGGACAACATCTGTGAAAACATGGTCAGTTGCCGGGTTGTGGTTGAGGCGCCCCATAAGCACCAGCACAAAGGCGGCCTCTTCCATGCCAGTATCGACATCACTCTGCCCAAGGAAACCATCGTGATCAACCGGGAGCCTGATCTGCACAAGGCCTACCATGATGCGCATGTGGTGGTGCGGGATGTCTTTGATTCGGCGCAACGGAGGCTGCGGGATTTCGTCAGCCGGCAAAAGGGCGAGGTGAAGGTGCATGCGGAGATGCCCCAGGGGAAAATCACCGAGCTGTATCACAATGAAGATTACGGTCGGATTCTCACCGCAGCGGGGGATGATATCTATTTCCACCGCAACAGCCTCATCAATGCCGACTTTGCCGGGCTCTCCATTGGCGACGAGGTGCGGTTTGTCGAGGAACAGGGGGACAATGGCCCTCAGGCGACCAGTGTGCGCGTGGCCGGCAAATCCTAGCCCGGCGTTTTGAACGGAAAGCAGAACAACCCGATTTCGGGGAGTTGAGATGGTACGGATTTCACAGACGGTTGATATCCCGGACAACGAGATCGAGATCACCGCCATCCGGGCCCAGGGGGCAGGGGGGCAGAACGTCAACAAGGTCTCCTCGGCCGTGCACCTGCGCTTTGATATCCGCGCCTCGTCGCTGCCGGATTTTTACAAGGAGAGGCTGCTGGGCTTGAGCGACCAGCGGTTGACCAAGGACGGCGAGATCATCATCAAGGCGCAGCAGTTCCGCAGCCTGGAAAAGAACCGGGCCGAAGCTCTGGAACGGCTGGGGGCGCTGATCAGGGGCGCGGTGAAGCAGGAGCGCAAGCGCAGGCCCACCAAGCCCTCCCGCGGCGCCAAGGAAAAGCGGTTAGAGGGCAAGGAAAAGCGGGGCAGGGTCAAGGCCATGCGCGGCAAGGTTTCAGAGTAACGGTTACTTGCCGAAGCCGCAAACCGGATAGGCGCAGGTCTTGCACTGCCGGCACAGTCCGCCATGCCCCAACAGGGCCATGTCATGCCGGGTGATCTTCTCGCCGCACAGCACCCTGGGCAGGATCAGATCAAACACTGTTATCTTGTGGAACATGCCGCAGGCAGGCAGCCCCAGCACCGGCACCGCCCCGATATACCCCACCAGAAACATGGCCCCGGGCAAAACCGGGGTACCGTAGACGATCTCCTCGGCACCCGCTCTGGCAATGCCCTGCCGGGTCACGTCATCCGGGTCCACGGACATGCCGCCGCTGGTGACGATGAGATCCGCCCCCGCATCCAGACACGTCTTGATCTCCGCACCAATGGTCTCGATATCGTCCGGGGCGAAGCGGACCGCAACCACCTCCGAGCCGAGTTTTTCCAGTTTCTTGCGCAGGACCGGTTCAAAGGCATCCTTGATCCGGCCATGGAACACCTCGTTGCCGGTGATGATCAGCCCGGCCTTGGCCTTTTTCAGTTGGGCAACCTTGAGGATTCCCCCGGCTTTTTGGGCGATATCAACAGCAGCATTCACTATCCCTCGCTTGGAAACCAGGGGGATGAGCCTGGTTCCGGCGAGCTGTTCGCCCTTCTTGACCGGGGTATTGCTGTGCAGGGTGGCGCACATGACCTCTCCCAGCAGGTTGAATTGGTACAGGGACTCAATATCAACCTTGAGCAGTCCGTCGTGGGCCGCGACGATGTTGAGCTTGCCTTCCACCGGCTCGCCGGACACAGAGGTGCCTGAGCCCGCCAGGGCCTTGGCCATCAGTTCGGCCGCCTCGTTTTCATGGATGTCGTCGGGCCCCAGCTCCAGCACATAGATATTGTCCTTGCCGAGCCGCTGCAACCGCTCGACATCCTCCGCTTGAATGATGTGGCCTTTGCGAAAGGCGCACCCCTTGAATTCTTCGCTGCGGATTTCGGTGATGTCGTGGGGCAGGACCATGCCGACGGCCTGCTCAACCGGGATTGTTTTTGTCATGCAGTGCTCCAATTGCCCAAGCAGGCTTAGATGATTTCGTAATAACGGCCATGTGCACAAGGCTTGCAGAGTGGTTTACCCTCCTGCATTACCTCGCGGCAATCCTGCACCCAGTCCCCGCAACGCTCGCATTGCACTCTGCGCTTGGGCCGGCCGGGCATGTCCTCTTCCGGCACGGAGATTCTGACCGGTTGCACCTTGAAAAGCTCATCCTCGGGCATGATCCGGTAGGCCTCCAACTGCTGCTTGTACTTGTCGCCGATTTCCGGGCAGTACTTTTTCGAGGTCTCCCGCGATTCCTCAAGGGCCGTAATCCGCACCGCCTTGCCGGTTTTAAGATTGACAAAGGTCGCGGCCATGATCCCGTAATCGAGCCATTTCAGGGAGCGTTTGCCCAGGGAACAGCCGGTGACGGTCTGGATGGCGTCGGTGGCGCAGCGGTCGATCTCCACCAGCACATAGAAATCCTTGCGCTGCCCCTTGGGATCGTCGATCCCGATCTCCCGCAGGCCGATCATGGACATGCGCACCCCAATGACCTGGCCCGCGCAGATGTGGCCATGTATTTTTGTCGATTTTTCAAGAAGTTGTTCGAATGTTTCCATGTGATTTCTCCGGTATTTCCGGCGGCCCTATGACCGACGCGAACCAATGCACACCTCCGACTGTAGGCGAAAGTCGAAAATTTTGCCAGAGAAAGTCAGGAATGAAAGAAAAAGCGTAGATGGGCCTCCGCACACTTCCAAACGGTCTCGGTGGAAGTGCGCGGAGTGCGGTGCGGGGGCGGAGGGAAATTATCCTTGGTTGCCTGGGTGAGAATCCCCGGTGATAAGCCGTTCCATGTCGTCAACAAATTCCTTCATTTGGAGGGATTGGGCGTTGAGCTCCTCGGAAGCGGCCGCCGATTCCTCGGAAGTGGCCGCATTCTGTTGCGTCACCACATCCAACTCCGAGATGGCTTTATTGATCTGGACGATTCCGGATGCCTGTTCTTCCGTTGCCTTACGGATATGGCCGATAAGTCCACTGACCTCGACCACGCTGGCCGCGGCCTCCTGAAAAACGTTACTGGTGTGAGCGACAAACTCCGATCCGGTTCGGACGCGGGCGACTGTTTCTTCGATAAGTTGGGCAGTATCCTTGGCCGCGGCGGCGGAACGTTGGGCCAGGTTGCGGACTTCCTCGGCGACCACCGCGAAACCTGCCCCTGCCTCACCGGCGCGGGCGGCCTCCACTGCGGCATTTAAGGCCAGCAGATTGGTTTGAAAGGCAATCTCGTCGATGGTTTTGATAATCCGTGAGGTCTGTTCGCTGGACTGTGATATTTCTTCCATGGAACGGGTGAGCTGCTCCATGGCGGAGCCGGCGTTACCGATGAGGTTGTCGGCCTTACGGACATGGTCGTCTGCGTTTCGGGTATGCTCTTCGCCCTGTTTTACCATGGCGGTGATCTCTTCCATGGTGGCGGAGGTTTCTTCCAAAGCGGCGGCCTGTTCCGAGGCGCCTTCCGCCAGGGTCTGACTGGTGGCGGAAACCTCGCTTGAAGCGGAAGCCACCTGCGCCGCGCCCTCGCTCAGGCCGAGGCTGATCTGGTGCAGGGGCGTAACCAGGGAGCGGACAATGAGAAAAACGAGGCCTGCGGTGAGGGTCGTGCTGAAGATGAGGATGCCGAGGTTGATCATGCCCAGCCGTTTGACCGGAGCGTACATTTCCGAGTCGGGGGCGGTGGTAGCCACGATCCAGCCTGTTTCCGGGACGGTCTGGAAACCGACCAGCTTGTCGATGCCTTTAAAGGTGTAATGAATAAGCCCCTGGCGCTGGGCCAGCATCTCGCGGCCAAAATCAAACTGGCTCAGGTCGAGCTTGAGAATTTTATCCTTCTCCGGATAGGCGAGCATTTTCCCGGTTGAGTCAATGAGGTAGGCATAGCCGGAGGTGCCGATTCTGGCTGGATCGACAAAGCTTGCATTGCAGCTTGCCAGGTCGACCACGCCCAGGAGCGCTCCGGCAACCTTTCCGTTGGTCTTGATAGGAGCAGAGATGACAAAAACAGGTTTTCCCGATCCTTTGCTGAGAATCACCTCGGAGATTACCTCCCTGCCGGACATGGAATCCTTAAAGTAGGGGCGGTCGGCGACATGCATGGTGCCGACGTGCTCGGGCAGGGATGAGGCGATAACGGTGCCGCTCTGGTCGGCGATGGCAATAAATTCATAAAAGTCCGACATGCGTTGCAGTTCGGTCAACTTAGCGTTGGCTCGATGGGCAGCGCTACTGTCGTCGGCCCCAGCAAGAAGGAGCCCACTAAAAATAGGGTCCGTGCTGTTGCCGCAGATGTCGAGTTTTCGTTCATGCAGCCAGGAGGTAATCTGTTTGGCGATGGAGTTGGAAACCTGGGAGGTCTGTTGGGAGATGCATTCTTTCAAGGCGGAAGCGGATTTGAAATAAGAGACTGCGCTGATGGTGCCCATACACAGGACAAGGACAACGGTGGTCGGGATCAGAAATCGATTGCGCAAACTGAGCTGCATGACGCCCCCCATTTGTTTGGAATTTTACGTTAGGTGTTTATACCTATATTATTTCTGTTCTTCGTTTATCTCATGGCAGATGCGATTTTGCAATGAGATTGACTGCGTTTGCATTGAAAAAGTAGCGGGTGGAAAAACCGAGGAGCTAATGCTGTTAAAGAAGATGGAAGAATGCTGGCAAAGTTTCGCAAAATATGCTAGAGAACGGTTTCCAAGGTGCTCCATAAGGAGCTTAAACGGGAACCCCGTGCAAATCGGGGACGGGCCCGCCGCTGTAACCGGGGACGCGTTTCGCAAGCACGCCACTGTTTTTTTAAATGGGAAGGCGCGAAACAAGGATGAACCGGAAGTCAGAAGACCTGCCTTGAAAAATCATGTTGCATGATCGCCGTGGACAAGTGATCATGTAATGATCTGCCGTGGATGAAACAGGGTCTCCCCGGATCGAGAAAATCGGTCCGGGGATTTTTTTTTATGCCGCTGGAACTGCATTTTATCACCTCCCTCTGGGCACATTTGCTCTGGCCGTTGGCCAAGATCCTCTTCTGGATGTCCGTGGGATTGATCGCCGCCAATTTCATCGAGGCCCTCAACTGGACGCATCGGTTGGCCTCCCTGTCCCGCCCCTTGGTTCGCCTGGGCAGACTTTCCCCCACCTCCGGGGCGAGCTTTTCCATGGCCTTCTTCTCCGGGGTTACCGCGAATACCATGCTGGCCGAGGCCTACGACAAAGGGCAGTTGAGCAAGCGAGAGTTGGTGCTTGCCAATCTCTTCAACGGATTGCCCCGTTTTTTTCTCCATCTGCCCACGGTCTTTTTCCTCACCGCGCCGCTCATTAAAATGGCGGCCTTGCTGTACCTGGCGCTGACTTTTAGCGCGGCAGTGCTGCAAACCGTGTTGGTGGTGATCGGCGGCAGGTTGCTGCTCTCTCCACTCCAGGAGGTACAGACGGAGATCGCGGGCTTGGTCCGGGAAAAAACCGACTGGCGACAGGCCCTGGATAAAAGCATCAAAAGGTTTCGCAAAAGGATCAAGGGGCTCCTCTATTTCACCGTGCCCGTGTACATCCTGTTCTACTTCCTGAGCAAACATGGGGTGTTTGTCTGGCTGGAGAATTTTTTTGCCACCAAGGCCTGGTTTCTTGCCTGGCTCCAGCCGCAAAGCCTCGGCATTGTCATGGCCCATGTCACCGTGGAATTTTCCGCCGGTCTGGCTGCGGCCGGAGCCCTGCTGGCGGATAATAGCCTCAGTTATAAAGAGGTGGTTCTCGCTCTCTTGGCCGGCAATATTCTTTCCACCCCGATCCGGGCGGTGCGGCACCAATTCCCCTACTATGTGGGGATCTTTTCCCCGCGACTAGCCCTTGAGCTTGTGGGGGTCAGTCAGGTATTGCGCATGGGGTCCGTGGTTGCCGTTGGCCTGGTCTATTATTTTATGACCCTTGGTTAGATTGAACCCGTATGATTTTCGTGTATTTTGTGAGGTGAATCGCCAGTTTTTTTGTAGAAACTACAAGTGTGTTGTCAATAAGGCGCCCATTGGGCTTAAAAGGGAATCCCGCGCAAATCGGGAACGGTCCCGCCACTGTAATTTCCTCCTGCTTCCAGCGCGAAACGGGAATACCGGTTCTCAGGCCACTGCCCTCTGTCAAAAGGGTGGGAAGGCGAACCGGTTTTCAGGAAAAGTCAGGAGACCTGCCTTGTTGATTTTTTTGCTGCAACCTTCGAGGAAAGGTTTCCGGCCTTGCGCGCAATGCAGATTACGCAGGGGGGTGCCGTCTTTTTTTTGAAGGGAACTCGTCAACCTTTTAAAAGATGGAGAAGAAGATGCGTTTGAAAAAAATGTCACACAATGCTGTTTGGTTGCTGGTCGCCCTGTTTCTGGCGCTTGGCGCTATGGCCATGAAAGTGCTTTGCCCGGCATCCTCAACATCCGGGATCAGGTTCAGGCATCCCTGCCCGGCGTTCCGGTGCGATTGGCCTTCACCTCGAACATCATCCGGAGGATCTGGCAGGAGCGGCGTAAGGACCCGGCCTATGCGGTGCAGCACCCCGAGGTGCCCACGGAGATCATCAATGTCAAGGGGCCCCTGGCCGCCATCGCCGACCTGCAGGACGAGGGCTATGGTTACATCGTTGTCCAGCCGACCCATATCTCCAGCGGGGAGGAGTTTGCCGATCTGGCCTCCTATGTGCAGGGATTAAACGCCATTAAGACCGTGAAGAAGCGGAACATGCCGTTCAGGAAGATCCTGATCGGACGGCCTGCCCTGGGAACCCACGGCATCGAGCACGAATACCGGCACGATATCGAGCAGGTGGCAGCCGTTTTGGCTCCGGACGTGGAGATGGCCAAAAAGGCCGGGCGGGCGCTGGTCTATTTTGCCCATGGCAATGAGCATTATTCCACCGGGGTTTATCTGGAGTTCGAACAGGTGATGCGCAAGCGGTATCCCGGGGTGCGCATCTATGTTACCATGGTCGAGGGCTTTCCGGATAACGCCCGTCTTTTCGAGGAACTGGCCGCGGACAAGACCAGGAAGGTGCTGCTCAAGCCCTTCATGACCGTGGCCGGAGATCATGCCAAGAACGACATGGCCGGACCTGAGCCGGATTCCCTGAAAAGTCAGCTTGAGACACGAGGTGTCAACGTGGCGGCCTCCCTTGTCGGCCTGGGAGAATCCGATGCCTTTGCGGCGATCTTTGCCAGGCACATCAAGGATGTCATGAGCGATGAAGGTCTTTAGGAACCCATGAGGCAGAGCGGATACACCATATGGCTGCTGACCCTGTCCCTGGCGGCAGCCACCTGCGGGGCCATTGTCTATGCAACCGGCATGGGGCATATCGCGGTGTCCGGCGGTGATATCCTCCGGGTGATCGCGGCCAGGGTAACCTCCAATTCCGCCCTGCTTGCGGGTATTGACCCGGTGTTTCCCTTTGTGGTTTTCGATGTTCGGTTGCCCCGGATCCTCACCGCCACCCTGGTTGGCGGAGGGCTTGCCATGAGCGGCGTTATCTATCAGGGCATCCTGCTCAACCCGCTGGCCGACCCGTATACCCTCGGGGTCTCTTCCGGGGCGGCCTTTGGCGCGGCTCTGGCTCTTTTGGCCAACCTGACCATGATGGGACATTTTTCCGTGCCGCTTTTCGCCTTTGGAGGCGCGGCCCTCACCCTGCTGGTGGTGCTCTATCTCTCCAGCTTCAACGGGCAGATCTCGGCCAACACCCTGATCCTTTCCGGCGTCATTGTCGGGGCCATCCTGGCGGCCGGGATCAGCTTTTTAAAATATCTGGCCGACGAGCAGGTGTCGGTCATTATCTTCTGGCTGATGGGCAGCTTCGCCTCCCGCACTTGGGCAGACGTGGCCGTGGTGGCGGGGGCGGTGCTCTGCGGCCTGGTCCTCTCCTTATTTTACGCCAGGGATCTCAACATCCTCAGCCTGGGAAGCAGATCGGCGGATACCCTGGGGGTTGAGAGCACCAGGGTGCGCTGGATTCTGCTCCTGGGCGCTTCCCTGGTGACGGCGGTCTGCGTGTCGGTCTCCGGGATCATCGGCTTCATCGGGCTCATCGTTCCGCATCTCATGCGTTTTCTGGTGGGGCCGGACAACCGGAAGCTGCTGCCGGTTTCCATCCTGGCCGGGGCTCTGCTCCTGCTGGTGGCCGATACCGTGACCCGGGCGGTGCTGCCGGTGGAGGTGCCCATCGGGGTGCTCACCGCCCTGATCGGCGGACCTTTTTTCTGCGTGATCTTTCGCCGGCGGCAGAGGAGAGCGATATGACCCCCGCCAGCGGCTTTGGACTGACCGGGGTGGACTTTGCCTACGGGGAGACCCAGGCCCTTGCCGGTCTGGATATCTCCCTTGCGCCGGGCAGATTTTACGGGATAGTCGGCCCCAACGGCTGCGGCAAGACCACCTTTCTCGACCTGCTCACCGGCGGCAAGTCCCCTGACCAGGGAAGCGTCACCTTTGAGAATCGGCCGGTGGCTGAATACCGGCGCCGCGATCTGGCCAGGATGGTCGCCCTGGTGCCCCAGGATTTTGGTATCGATTTTGCCTTCACCGTGCAGGAGGTGGTGCTCATGGGCCGACATCCTCATATCAGCCGTTTTGCTTCGCCTGGGGCGGAAGATTGGCGTCAGGTGGACGCAGCCATGGAGGCCATCGGCATCAGTCATTTCAAGGACCGCTTTGTCAACGAGCTTTCCGGCGGGGAAAAGCAACGGGTCGTTGTGGCCCGCGCCCTGGCCCAGCAGACCCCTTATCTGCTCTTTGACGAGGCAACCTCCAGCCTGGATGTGCAGTACACCATGCAGATCTTCAACGTGGCCAAAAAGCTGGTGCAAGAAGAGGACCGGACCGTGATCGCGGTGATCCACAACCTGAATCTGGCCGCGGCCTACTGCGACGAGCTCATCTTCATGCAGAAGGGCACGGTGGCTGCCTGCGGACCCACCGACACGGTGCTGGACCCGGCCATGATCAAAAAGGTGTTCGGGGTGGAGAGCAGGGTGGCGTTTGACGAGTTCAGCAACACCCAACAGATATCTTTCCGCTACTGGAGTTAAAATCGATGGCCTCGCAACGAATCGTCACTCCGGTGAAAACCGGTGTCCAGCCTTTCCGCACCTCCCCGGCATCCCGTCATTGCGGCTTTCGCCGGAATGACGGGATGCCTCGATTTTTGGCTTTTCACAAGTGCAGCTATATTGCGCCCGAAACAACTATACGTCTGCTTTTTTTTGTTCTTGCCCTGCTGGCCGGTTTCAGCCCGCATGCCCGGGCTGGCGCTGCTCCCGTCACCTTCCAGGACAGCGAGGGGAAAACCGTTACGGTGCCCCGTCCCTTTACCCGGATTATCTCGCTCTACCCGGCCCATACCGAAAACCTGATCAGCTTGGGACTCGGCAGTGAGATCATCGGTATTGAAGGCGGAAATGAGTGGCTACCCCAGCTCCGGGACAAGAAGCATTTCAGCTACCGGGAAGACCCGGAAAAAATCATTGGTGCCCGGCCCGACCTTGTTCTGGTCCGGCCCATGATCGAGCGCTCCGCACCGCAGTTGCTGGCAACCCTGCGCAAGGCGGGGATTACGGTGGTCTCGCTCCAGCCCAACACGGTGGAGGAGATTTTTGATTACTGGCGGGCTTTGGGGTTACTCACCGGCAGAACGCACCAGGCTGAGGAGATGGTTGCTCGTTTTCAGGCTGAGCTTGCGGCAATCCGGAAGATTGTCGCTAAGGTGCCAGAAAATGCCAGAACCAAGGTCTACTTTGAGGCCATCCACACCAAGATGAAAACCTTTGCCCAGGAAAGCATTGCCATGTATGTGCTGCAACAGGCCGGGGGCGTCAACGTGGCCGCGGATGCCAGCCAGGTCCGGGAAACCAATATCGCCGCCTACGGCAAGGAACGCATCCTGGCCAAAGGTGCGGAGATCGAGGTTTTTCTCGCTCAGCAGGGACGGATGAATCCGGTAACCATCGAGACCATTACCCAGGAGCCTGGATTTCAGGCGATCAAGGCGGTGCGCAACAACCGGGTTTTTTTTGTTGACGAACGTTTGGTTTCTCGACCAACCCTGCGGATTATCGAAGGAATACAGACCATAGCCGCGCTGCTCTACCCGGATCTTTTCCCGGGCACGACCCGAAAAAAAGGGGGTGCCGATGGCCGGTGAGCAAAGATCCGCCATCCTGATTGCCGGCACCAGCAGCGGCTCCGGCAAAACCACCATCACCTTGGGACTGCTCGTCGCCTTGCGCAATCTGGGGTTGGCGGTGCAGCCCTTCAAGTGCGGGCCGGACTTTATCGATCCGGGCTTGCACCAGATGGCCTGCGGCCGGGTTTCCCGGAATCTGGATCTGTGGATGATGGGCGAACCGCAGGTGCGGAAGACCTTCGCCGCTGCTGCCGCTTCCGAAGCGGACATCTCGGTGATCGAAGGGGTAATGGGCATGTTCGACGGCCAGACCTCTTCCAGCGCAGCCCTGGCCAAGGCTCTAGGCGTGCCGGTGGTGCTGATCCTTGACGTGCGTTCCGCCGCGGAAAGCGTGGCTGCAATGCTCAAAGGTTTTGAAACGCTGATGCCCGAGGTGGCGCCGGTGGCGGTTATCCTGAACCGGGTTGCCAGCCCTCGGCATCTTGAACTGGTGAGCGGGGCCATTCGTAAGCATTGCCGGGCCGAGATATTGGGGCATCTGCCCCAGAACCTTGATTTTAGCATGCCTGCCCGGCATCTTGGCCTGTTCACCGGAGAGGAGCAGCCCATCAGCCCGGAGGCCCTGGAGACTCTCGCGGCAACGATCAGCGCCCAGATCAATTTGGAGCGCCTGCTGGAGTTGGCAGCAGGCGCGGCGTTGCCTTCTGGAGAGGCTGTTTCGGCCCGGCAGGAAAACAGGCCGGTGCATGCCCGGATCGGGGTGGCCAGGGACAGGGCCTTTTGCTTTTACTATGAGGACAATTTCGATCTGCTGCGGGCTGCGGGCGCGGAGCTGGTTTTTTTCAGCCCCCTGAAGGATCAGAACCTGCCCGAGGGATTGCACGGCCTCTACCTGGGGGGCGGCTACCCGGAGCTGTATGCGAGAGAGCTTTCCGGCAACCTCACCATGCGCCAGGCGATTTTTGATTGGGCTCAATCCGGCAAGCCGCTCTATGCCGAATGCGGCGGCTTCATGTACCTGACTGAAGGCATAGTTGGCGATGATGTCGGGGTGCTGCCCATGGCCGGGGTGTTTCCGGTGACGGCCCGCATGCGGAAAAAACGGGCCAGTCTTGGCTACCGCGAAGTTCGTCTTGAAAAGGATTGTTTCTTCGGTCCGGCTGGCATTGTGCTGCGGGGCCATGAGTTCCATTACTCGGTGATCGATGAAATGCCCGCCCATATCGAACGAGTTTATGCGGTGAACAGCAGTGTTAGCGGCGACGACAGCCGGGAAGGCTATCGGTATAACAATGTGCTGGGCGGATATCTGCATCTCCATTTCGGCTACAACCCGCAGATGGCGGTTGAATTTGTCCTGGCTTGCCGGCCTGCGGGCAAATTGGGAGAGAAAAAATGAACAGTACCATCATGCAGATAGCCCCGGAAGCAATCGAGGCGGAAAGCTTTCGCATCATCGCCGAAGAGCTCGGTCCCACCTCCTTTGACCCCAGAACATTCAAGGTGGTGCAGCGGGTGATCCATGCCACCGGTGATTTCTCCTTTGCCGAGAGCCTGGTTTTTCATCCCCAGGCCATTGACGCCGGGATTGCCGCGATCCGGGCCGGCCGGAATATCCTCACCGATGTCAACATGGGAGCGGCTGGAGTGAGCAAGGGGCTGCTCGCCGCCTGGGGTGGCGCGGTGACCTGCAAGGTGGCTGACCCGGAAGTGGCGCGGATCGCCAAAGAGCGCGGTCTGACCCGTTCCGAGGTGGCCATTGAGAGAGGGTTGCAGGAAAATATAGGCATCGTTTCGGTGGGCAACGCGCCCACCGCCCTGCTCAAGGTGATGGACTGCTGGCAGGATATGGCGGCAGACCTTCGCCCCGGTCTGCTGGTCGGGGCGCCGGTTGGCTTTGTCAATGCCGCCGAGTCCAAAGAGTTGCTGAGCGAGAAGGTGTATCCATTCATCACCTGTCGGGGCCGAAAGGGCGGGACACCGGTGGCCGTGGCCATCGTCAATGCGCTGATCCGTTTGGCAGGGGAGAAGTAAAGAACTCATGGCGCGCAGGCTGCGAAGCGGATATACCACCGGTGCCTGTGCTGCTGCGGCGGCCAAGGCGGCAGTGCTGTTGCTCCTGGGTAGGCCCCGGCCAGATTCGGTGGAGATTCCCTTCCCGGATGGGAGCCGTCATGGTTTTGCTGTGCATCAATGCGAGACCAAGTCCGGGCACGCCTGGGCCTCGGTGCTCAAGGATGCAGGGGATGATCCGGATGTGACCAACGGCGCCGAGATCGTGGCCAGCGTTTCTTTTTTGCCGGAAGGAGCCTCTTGTCAAAATTCCCTCTCCCCCAGCGGGGGAGGGTTAGGGTGGGAGGGGGATAACCAGAGCGGCAGGTTGCAATTTCACCCACCCCCCAGCCCCCTCCAGTCAGCAGTGACAACGGCGAGGGAGGGGAAGTTAATTTGTGTCCGGCTGGAGCAGACAACCATCTTTCTCTGCGGCGGGGCAGGGGTTGGTTGGGTAACCAAGCGGGGGCTCGCCGTCATGCCCGGAGAGCCGGCAATTAACCCCGTGCCGCGTCGGATGATCCTGGCCTCAGTTTTGGAAGCCCTTGGGACAAAAGCGGGCAAGATCTTGCAGGTGGTGATTTCCGTGCCCAGGGGCGAGGAACTGTCGGAAAAGACATTGAATAAACGGCTGGGCATAGTGGGCGGGCTTTCCATTCTCGGCACCACCGGCATTGTCCATCCTGTGTCCGCCGAAGCCTGGACCGCGACGATCGAGGCCTCTCTGTCGGTGGCCAAAGAGGCAGGGCTGACAGAAGTGGTGCTCTCCACTGGCCGCACCTCGGAAAAGGGGGTGCAGACCCTGCTTGCCCTGCCGGAGGAGGGTTATGCCATGATGGGCGATTACCTGGAGTTCTCTCTGCTGGCTGCGGCCCGGATGGGTTTTTCTACCATCCATCTGGCCGGGATGTGGGCCAAGATCATGAAGGCGGCCCTGAAGATTCCCCAAACCCATGTCCGGCATGGAGCCCTGGAAGTGGCGGACGGGCTGGCGCTTCTCGCAAGGCTTGGGGCGGACTCGGCCTTGTTGGCGAGTCTCAAAGAGGTCAATACCGCCCGGGAGATTCATGAACGACTGCGGGAACAGGATCGGGACGATTTGATCCTGGCTGTTTGTGAAGCGGCGCGGCGCTATGCGGAAAAGGTTTCCGGTCTGGAGGTGCGGGTCTATCTGGTGAACAACCATACCCAGGTGGAGCTGCATGTTTAATCTGATCCTGATAGGCGTAGGCAGTCAGGGACTCACCGGGGAACAGGGTGGGATGCTGGCCCGATGCGGACTCATCGTGGGCGACATCCGCCATCTGGCTCTGTTGCCGGAGATGGCGGCGGAGAAACTGGCCATCAGTCCCCTGGCTCCAGCCCTGGAAGCTATCCGTCTCGGACTGGCCAGAGCGAATGTCGGGGTGCTGGCCAGCGGTGACCCCTTGTTTTTCGGCATCGGTCGCAGGCTGCTCAAGGAATTCGGGGCGGATCAACTGATCGTTCTCCCGGCGCTCTCCACCATGCAGGAGGCGTGTGCCCGGTTCCATCTGCCTTGGGATGACATGAAGATGGTCAGCCTCCATGGCAGGAAAACCCTGCATGGACCCGGTCTGCTGCTTGGACGGGAGAAGACCTTTGCCTTCACAGACCGTCACAACACCCCAGCCTGTTTGGCCCGGCAGATGCTAGACTATCTGGAATTGATCGAAGACGAACCCATGCTGGCCGGGTGTCGGGTACATGTTGCCGAAAATCTGGGAACAGAGGAAGAGCGACTTTTTTCCGGAACCCTGGCAGAGGCGGCGGCACAGGAGTTTGCCGAGCTGAATGTGCTGATTCTCACCCGGCCGGGCGTGGAGAAGGAGAATGCCCCGGTGTTCGGGCTTACCGAGGATGAGATTGCCCACAGCCGTGGCCTGATCACCAAGGATGAGGTGCGGGCCGTAACCCTGCACGCCCTGCGGCTGCCAAGCACCGGGGTGTTCTGGGATCTCGGCGCCGGCAGCGGCTCCATCTCCGTGGCAGCGGCCCGCCTGCATCCGGGCTTGCACGTCTTTGCCGTTGACCAACAGGTCGAATCCATGGCCAACGTGAAGCGTAACATCCGCCAGTTCGGCTGTTACAACATCATCCCCATCCAGGGTGAGGCCACGGCTGTATTAAGCGACTTGCCTAACCCGGACCGGGTTTTTGTCGGCGGCAGCGGCGGCAAATTGTCGGCCATCATCGGCCTGGCTGCCGAGCGGCTGCCCATCGGGGGCAGGATGGTGGTGAACGGGGTGATCGGCCAAACCGTGGCCGAGGCGCCGCAGTGCATGGCAGATCATGGGCTCCTGGTTGATTTGACCCGGGTGCAGATTGAAAGAACGACTTTTCCAGAGACAGAACCGGGAAAGGCATTGAATTCCATAACCGTTATGACAGGAAGAAAATGAAGGGAACATTGTACATAGTTGGGGTGGGGCCGGGCGATCCGGAGCTCATGACCCTCAAGGCAGTGCGGATTTTGGAGCGTTGCGGGGTATGGCTTGCCCCTGCGGCGAAAAAAGACGGGGAGAGCACCGCCC
Source organism: Deltaproteobacteria bacterium HGW-Deltaproteobacteria-3 (assembly GCA_002841785.1). Lineage (GTDB taxonomy): Bacteria > Desulfobacterota > Desulfobulbia > Desulfobulbales > Desulfurivibrionaceae > Thiovibrio. The sequence goes on from PHAW01000025.1 coordinate 19,372, forward strand.
TGGGCATCGTGGAAGGAGTGGTGGCGCGTGGGGACAAGGAGATCATCACCCACCATTTCCCCATGAAAAAAGTCCGCATGGGGCAAAGTCCGGACCCGGAGGTTAAAGAAGCCTGGGATGCGGCGGCGGCCCGGATCGTCGGCCATTTGCAGGCCGGCCGGGATGTGGCGTTCCCCACCCTTGGCGACCCGGCCATTTACAGCACCGGCTTCTATGTCTGCGAAACCCTGTTTGCCCTGGCCCCTGATCTGCCGGTGGTGATCATTCCAGGCGTCTCCGCCATCGGCGCTTCCGCTGCGGCCGCAGGCCAGCCGCTCTGCCTGGGGGATGACCGGCTGGTGGTCATCCCGGCTACCTTTGAGAATGGCCGCTTGCGGGAAACCCTGGAGCAGTTTGATTCGGTGGTCCTCATGAAGGTGCATCGGGTCATGGACCGGCTGGTGCCTTTGCTTACGGAGATGAATCTCCTGGACAAGGCCGTGCTGGTCGAGCGTACGAGCCAGAACGGCCAGCGGATCAGGCGCGATCTGACCACCGCCCTCCACGAGCAGCCCCATTACTTTTCGACCATCATCGTGAGGAAAACATGAAAGAGACCACGGAACGCTTCACGGTCTTTTTCGTGGGGGCCGGACCCGGCGACCCGGAACTGATTACGGTCAAGGGCCGGCGTCTATTGCTGGAGGCGGATTGCATTGTTTACACCGGCAGTCTGGTGCCCGAGGCCTTGCTTGCCGGAGTAACCGGCATGGTGCATAATTCCGCCGGCCTGAATCTCGACGAGGTGATGGCTCTGGTGATCAGCGCTTGGCAGCAGGGGAAAAGGGTGGTCCGGCTCCATACCGGCGACCCCTCGATCTACGGGGCCATCAATGAGCAGATTTCCCGCCTGGTGGCCGCCGAAATCCCCTTTCAGGTGGTGCCTGGGGTGAGTTCTGCCATGGCCACCGCCGCAGCCCTGGGTAGCGAGCTTACCCTGCCCGAGGTCTCGCAGACCGTGATCATCACCCGGAGGGCAGGGCGGACCCCGGTGCCGGAGAAAGAAAGCCTGTCCTCCCTGGCAAGCCATCAGGCCACCATGCTGATCCTGCTCAGTGTCGGCATGATTGAGCAGGTCGTGGCCGAGTTGCTCAGCGGCGGCTATCCGCAGGATACCCCGGTGGCTGTGGTCGAGAAGGTGAGCTGGCCTGAGGAGCGAATTATCCGGGGCACCCTTGCCACCATTGCGGCCCAGGTCAAGGAGGCAGGGATCACCAAAACAGCGATCATCGCGGTGGGGGAGGTGCTGGCCAGCAGTGCTAGCGGCGGTTGTCCGCCTCCGTCCCTGTCCAAGCTCTATGACCGGCATTTTGCTCACGGTTTTCGGGATGCGGCCCATTAAGCTATGAAGATCGGAATCCTCGCCATAACTACCGGCGGCAAGAGGCTGGCTGCCGAGTTGGCGGAAAAAATGCCGGAGGCTCTGGTGCTGCCGCAGGCAGATGGGGTGGCCCAGGCTCTGGCCGAACATTGGCAAGAACTGGACGGCTTTGTCTGCATCATGGCCACCGGCATTGTGGTGCGGGGTATTGCCCCGCTCCTGCAAGGCAAGGAAAGCGATCCCTGCGTGGTGGTGCTGGATGAGAAGGGGCGTCATGCCGTCAGCCTGCTTTCCGGCCATTTGGGCGGCGGCAACCATCTGGCCCACCAAGTTGCGGCGCTGCTCGGCGGTGAGGCAGTGATCACCACCGCCTCCGATACCTTGGGGCTTGCCCCCCTTGATCTCTGGGCCAGGGAGCAGAATCTGGTCTGTGAAAGCAAGGAGGGGTTGATCCAGGCCAGCGCCAGGCTGGTCAACACCGGCAGCTTGAGGATTTATGCCGAGGTGGCAATTCCCTCGCTGCCCCAAGGGCTGCTGGCGGTTCCCGGGCCGGAACAGGCCGATATCGTGGTTACCTCGCATCTTGGCGATTACGGTCCGGCCGTGGTGTTCCACCCCAAAAATCTGGTGGTCGGGGTGGGGTGCAACCGAGGGGTTCCCGTTGCGGAACTCCGGCAGGCCTGCGAGGAGTTGTTTGCCGGGGAGAACCTGTCGCAAATGAGCATCCGCAATCTGGCCTCCATCGATGTTAAACAGGATGAAGTCGGGCTGCTGGCCTTTGCCGAGGAGTTGGCTGTAGGTGTAGATTTTTTCAGCAAGGACGAGCTGAACAGAGTTGAGAATGTAGCGGTTTCCGAGGCGGCGCTGCGGAACGTGGGCGCGATCGGCGTGGCCGAACCCGCTGCCCTGTTCAGCGCACAGAGCAATGATTTACTGGTTGGGAAAAGAAAATGGCGCAATGTAACCATGGCGGTGGCCCGGGCAAACTGTACGTTGTCGGAACAGGACCGGGCTCAGCAAGACATATGACCCCCGCGGCGGGCGAGGCCCTCGGTGCAGCCGAGGTAATCGTCGGCTACCAGACCTATCTCGATTTGATTCCTGAGTTTCTTGTGGATAAGGAGGTGTTGGCCTCCCAGATGATGAAGGAGGTTGACCGCTGCCGCAAGGCGCTGGACCTGGCGGCGCAAGGCCGTATCGTGGCGCTGGTTTCCGGAGGCGACCCCGGCATCTATGCCATGGCCGGGTTGGTTTTTGAGATGGCCCGCGAGCAGTCTGTTACCGTCGATATCGAGGTGATCGCCGGAATCGCCGCGCTCAATGCCTGCGCCGCCCGTTTGGGCGCGCCGCTCATGCATGATTTCGCCGCGATCAGCCTTTCCGACCTGCTGACCCCCTGGGAAAAGATTGAACGGCGGCTTGAGGCTGCGGCCTCGGCGGATTTTGTCGTGGTGATCTATAATCCGAAATCGAAGAAACGGGCCGAGCATATCGTCAAGGCCCGCGAGATCCTGCTGGCCCACCGCTCACCGGAAACCCCGGTGGGCATCGTCACCGCCGCCACCCGCGAGAACGAACGGATCGTACTCACCACCCTGGGGAAGATGCTGGAGAGCGAGATCGACATGCAGACCACCATCATCGTCGGCAACTCCATGACCTTTGCCTGGCAGGGGTTCATGGTCACGCCCCGGGGATACGCGGCAAAGTATGCGTTGTAGAACGCTGAAAGCTATTAGCTGGCAGCTTTCTGCTAATTCACGCTTTTTTGATCGCCGGCAGTAAAAGATGAGACTGCGCCAAGGGGGGGCGGAGCCGAGTGAAGTCTTTGGCCGGATAAAGGATCAGGACGTGGCCCATGACTGCTCCGGCAACGCCGCCTATCCCCTGACCAACACGCCTCGGTCAGGAAAATCTTCTTGATATGGCTCTGGCGGGGCATCAATGCTCCAAAGGTCGAGACTGGCGCAGCCCTCGGAACAGCTTTACACAACCTGAGAGTATTTCTGCGGAATCGGCGTAACGCGGGGCATTTGCCCCAGGGAATTTTTCTCGACCAGCATGGCGCAGCCATAACAGGCGCTCAGGCGCTCGGCAGTGAGCACCTCGTCCGGTGAACCCACCATTTCCGTCTTGCCTTGATTCAGAAGCAGCAACCGGTCGCCATAGAGGGATGCCAGATTGAGGTCGTGGGACACCATGATGACCGTGGTGCCTTTTTCAACCCGGAATCGTTCCATGAGATCCATGATCTGGATCTGGTGGGCCGGGTCCAGGGAGGCGGTGGGCTCATCGAGCAGGATGATCTCCGGCTGCTGGCAGAGCGCCCGGGCAATGATCACCCGCTGCCTCTCGCCGCCGCTCAACTGATCAAGAGGGCGGTCGGCAAGATGGGCCACATCGGTAAAATGCATGGCCTCCCGGGCCAAGGCGTGGTCAGCTCCCCCCTCAATTCCCATAAGGCCAAGATGCGGAGCTCGCCCCATGAGCACGGTTTCCGCCACGGAAAAGGGGAAGTCCAGGGAAATCTGTTGGGGCACCACGGCAAGCTTGCGCGCCAATTGCCGCCTGGTATAGCTGGTCAATGCTTTGCCGAGAATCTCTATTCTCCCGTGGGCAACGGGGAGAAGGTTGGCCAGCCCCTTGAGCAGACTGGTTTTGCCGCTGCCGTTTGGCCCGATGATGAGATAGAACTCCCCGCGGTGCACCTGCATGGAAATATCCTGCAGCACCTGCCGCTTGCCGTAATAGAGCGTGAGCCCCGTGACAGAGATCACTGGCATCGGCGCGATCTCCACAGCAAGACGATGAAAAGCGGAGCCCCGATGAGGGCCGTGACAATACCCACCGGCATCTCGCCAGAAGTAGGCAGGGTGCGGGCCAGGAGATCGCAGAGGATCAGGTAGGAAGCGCCGCCCAGGATGCAGGCCGGCACGAGCAGCCGGTGGTCCGGCCCCAGCAGCCAGGCTCACCATGCAGGTGGTGACCAGCAACAGCAGCATGGTCAGCCGCCGCACGTCGATCCCCAGGCTGGCCGCGGATTCCCTCCCGGCCAGGAGCAGATTCAAGGGTTTCGCCAGCGCGAAAACAACGGCAAAACAGGGCAATAACGCCAGCAGCACCGGCAACCGGTCGAGGCCGGACATGGAAAGGTCGCCCATGAGCCAGAAGAGGATCTGGTGGACCTCCGAGGTTTGGGTAATGGAAATGAGAAACATGATGATCGCCCCGCAGAAGGCATTCATCATCACCCCGCCCAGGAGGAGGGAATCCCTGCCCATGGAGGTGTTGCCCGAGATCAGGCCGACCACCAGGAGAAGAATCAAGAGGCTGCCCGCAAAGGCGGCCAGGGCCATGCCGGGAAAGGGGGAAAACCCAAGGAGCATGCCGCCTATTGCCCCAACCGCCGAGCCGCCCGAGATCCCGAGGATGTACGGCTCGGCAAGCGGATTGCGGAGCAGGGCCTGAAACACCAGCCCGCCCAGGGAAAGGGTGGAGCCAACCGCCGCGGCCAGGATAACCCGGGGCAACCGGATCTTCCAGACAATAACGCTGAAGACCGATTGCGGGTCGGAGCTGCCGAAAACCGCGGCCAGCAGCTCGGGAATCCCGTTGCCGGATGGGCCGATTCCCATGCCGAGCAAGAAGCTTATTGCCAGCAGCCCGGCAAGCGCGATGGTCACCAGGGTGAGGCGAACGCCCAGACGAAGGTTATTGAGCATGCGCGGCTCCGAACAACTCGGGATGGAGGATGCGAAGCAGCGCCTCCATCCCGTTAATGAGGCGCGGAGTCGGCCGGTCGAAGAGGTTGTCGTCCACCACATGCACCCGGCCTGAACGCACTGCGGAAAGCTGCGGCCACTGCTGCCATTGCGCCTTCAGTTGCTCCGGTTTCTGTTTGCCGCCCATGGCGGTGACCACCACCACCTCCGGATCAAGGGACAGTATCTTTTCCCAACTCAAGCGCGGATAGTCAACCGGCCCGGCCCCCAGATTGACGCCGCCGGCAATGGTGATCAATTCGTGGATAAAGGTTCTGGTGCCGGCGGTGACGATGGGAGGTGAGTAGAGCTGGAAAAAGACCCGTGGCCGGGAGTGGGTTGCAGCCACCTGTTGTCGCACCTTCGCAATGCGGCCGGACATCTCGGCAACAATCGCCTCGGCCCTTGCCTGCGCGCCGAGCACCCCGCCCACCCCCTGGATGGCTTCCATGATTCCCTTGATATCGCGCGGGTCGATGACGTACACCGGAATCCCGGCAGCTTCGATTTTTTCCACCTGATGCTTGGGATTGCCGTCCCGGATACCGAGGCAGAGGTCAGGCTTGAGGGCCACGATCCGTTCAAGGTCCAGCCGCACATAGGAACCGACCCTGGGGAGACTCTTGGCCTCGGCCGGGTAGTCGCTGAACTGGGTGGCCCCCACCAGCCTGGCACCCTGGCCCAGATCAAAGACGATCTCGGCCAGGCTGGGAGCGAGGGCAACGATGCGCTTGGGCGCATGGGGGATCGATACCGTCCGGCCGGCCTGGTCCACCACGGTGGCAGCGGAAATCAGCCCCGGAAAAAGCAGGGCAACAAGGAGGATGAGGGGGAAAACAGTGTTTTTTTGTCTCACTGTGCCTCCCGGCCGTGCCTGCGGCACAACTCGACGAGATGGGCGGCTGCCTCGGGGGTGGAGCCCAGATGCAGATGCATGTACCCGGCCAGGGTATTGTTCAGGCAGAAGCCTTCGGACCTGCCGTCATCGAGGCGATACATCCTCTCAACCCGGTCGGGCATGGGGTCTGTCTCCGAATAGTGAAACTCATGGCCGAAAAGGCTCGCACCTTCGGGCCACAGGGTGTTTTTCGTAACCGTTGCCGTGCAATAGCCGAGCCGCACCAGCCGTTTGTGCATCCGGGTTTTTACCGGAAATACCCCGGCCATGGGATATTCCGTCCCCTCCGCCGTAACCAGCGCCTCACACAGATACATGAAGCCGCCGCATTCGCCATAGATCGGCAGTCCAGCCTTGGCCTTGCGGCCAATCTCCTCCCGGAGGAAACAATTGGCCGCCAAGGCCTCCGCATGGAGCTCCGGGTAGCCGCCGCCCAGGTACAATCCGTCCAGGTCGTCGGGCAACTTCGAGTCGGTCAGGGGGCTGAACGGAATCAACTCCGCGCCGGCCGACCGCAAAATATCAAGGTTGTCCTCATAATAAAAACAGAAAGCCGCATCCCTGGCAATGCCGAGGCGAACGCACGGCGCTGTTTTGCGTATTCCTTCCGGCGCGGAAATTTCGGGCAGGACCGCACCCTTCTCCCGCAACAGCGCGAGATCGACGTGTCGGGCCATGACATCGGCGATCCTGCCGAGCCTTTCCGTGGAAAGCGGTTCGTCGTGGTCCATGTGGAGACCGAGATGACGGCCGGAAACCAGAAAATCGTCATGCCGGGGAACCCCGCCCAACACCTCGGCCCGGCAATGCTCGCGCACTGCCCGGGCAAGCAGCCGGTAATGGCTATCGCTGCCAACCCGGTTGAAGATGACTCCGGTAATGGTGAGCTGCGAGTCAAAGGACTCAAAGCCATGCACCAGGGCGGCGATGCTCTCGGCGCAGGCGGAAGCGTCCACCACCAGCACCACCGGTAGGGCAAGGGTTTTGGCCAAGGCCGCAGTGCTGGCCTCGCCGCCGTCAAAAAGCCCCATCACCCCTTCGACAATGACGAAATCCGCAGCGCAGTGTTGGGCATAGCTCTGCCGCACAAAGGCTGGGGTGCACATCCGCAGATCCAGGTTGCGCGACACCCTCCCGCTCACCAGCCGGTGCAGGGTGGGATCAATGAAATCCGGACCGCACTTGAAATACTGCACCGAGGCGCCGTCCCGCACCAGGGCCGCGCCCAGTCCCAGGCTTAGCAGGGTCTTGCCGCTGTCGCTGTAGGGGGCCGCCAGGACGATGCCGCGCCCGGTTTTTCGCAAGGGTTTTTGCACTGTTTTCAGCTCCCGGCCCGCAGGCTGAAACGCACCGGCACCCGGACCCGCATGGCCACGGGCTGCCCGTTGCGCCGGCCGGCGGAAAACCGCCAGGAACGCACCGCCGCGAGGGCCGCGGCGTCCAAGGATTCATGGCCGCTGCTTGCGGCAACATGCAGATCATCCACCCGGCCGGCAACGGAAACCAGCGCCTCAAGCTGCACAACGCCTTCCTGGCCAAGTTTCCGGGCCAGCCGGGGGTAGGGCGGCGGCGGATTGCTCTGGTAGAGTGGGTGGGCCAGCACCTCGCCGGTTGCTAAGCCTTCGTCTGTTCCTGCGACCGGATTGGCGGTGGGAGCGGTGCTGCCCAAGCCATCCCCTGCTTGGCGAGCAGTGGCGTCCATCGATGGCTCTGGCACCATGACGAATCCAGCCTCGGACTTGGCAGGCGGGGAGGATGAAGGTGAAGAAGTGGGCTCAGGAAGAACTGTATTATTGCCGTGTATCTCATTGCCAATTGGTTCTTTTATGTATTTTGCCGCGGTCGAATTTTTTGGGCGCGTTGCACCCGGAGCAACCGGTTCTCCTTCCTGCTGCACGGTAAACACCGAAATCACCGAAGGGGGCGCCTGCTCCATGGGCAACAGGCGCCAGCCGATCAGAGAGATAAGCACCAGGGCCCCGTGCAATAACAGTGAGAACAGCAGCGCCCGCACGGGACCTCCGTTCCAAACAGCAGAGGCAAGCCAAGCCAGAGATACCGTGGTGGGCCGGATTTCGGCCGTACTCTGCCTGTCCGATTGCCCGGCGGTATACAGCTCCAGTGCCCTTGATTCCATTTTCAATCCGCACTCCCTTTTTCCCTGGCGCATACCCCATTGACCAGCGACTCCAAGGCTTTTGCCGCCAACGGGGGCAACCGGCCCTCGAGGAAACGCTGGTGCCATGGCTCAACCGCATGGCCAGCCAGGCGTGCAGCCACTGCCTTGGCCCAGAGTTCATGCCCTTGCGGATCGGCAAGCCCTGCTTGGACCGCATCGCTCATGGCCAGCGAACCTGCCATGAACCCGGCATATTCCGGCTGCATGAGCGCATCCTCCACGGCGGCAACCAACTGCCGACGATCCAGGGAGCATTCCTCGGGCTCAAGGGGAAGCAGCGAGGCAAGATGTATCCGCCGCTCCTCCAACCGGGCAAAGATGGAACGGTCGGCGGTTATTCGGTTCTGTCCGGCGATGGCCTTGCGGACTCCATCATAGACTGCGGCGGCAATGAGTTCCCCCATCTTGGTGTGTCCGCCCGCGCCGTTGATCCCGGGTCCCTCGCCCTGCACCACCAGAAGGTTGTCGGTGCCAGTGCCTGTGGCGGCAAAATGGGGGCTGTAGGTGCTGCGGATGTCCAGGTCGGTCAAGGCCGCAGTCTTGGCCTCGGTGGCGGTGATAATCGCCCGGCTCATGGCCTGTTCGCTCAATCGGGCGTTGGTGAGCAAGACGATATTGATGGTGCCGGGCTCGTAGAAGTTGCCGCTGTCCGTGGCCATGCGCATGGCATTGGTTTTGACACCCGCAGTGACCAGGGCATACACGGTGAGGTCGCGAAACGATTTTTCAGCCACGACCAGATGGTCCATGTCCGCTCCGGTGAACAGCAGGCTGGTCTGGGCGTCTGGCCGGGCCAGGGCCGCGGTCGCCGTCCGGCGCAAGCCGTCCAAGCCGCTGGTGTGGCCAAGCCCCCAGGAAGGCGGGGGGTAATAATGATTACCCACGCCCATGATGCCCTCCCGCATCCCCTCCAGGGTGGAGAGTATGCGCTGCGGCGTGGTGAAATCCACCACCAGGGTTTTGTTGATGAAATCGCGAATCCGGCTCTTCTGCACCAGTGCCTGCCGGACATAGGAAAGGGGCAGCGCAACCGGCCGCGCCTCGAGCATTTGGTCCGGATACGCCTGGCGCGATGGATCGGAAAACTCCTGTTCGTATACCCGTGCCGCCAGCCAGGAGACAAAGCCGCCCATGTTGACCCCTGCCCGGCAGGTGAACTCGCAGGGGAAGGAGAATACCCTTTTGTGTTTGACGGCCTCGATTTTTTGCAGGGCCGGGTTGGCAAGCACCGCCTCGGCGGCGTCCCCGCACACATAGATGGTCTGGGGATTGAACCGGACAATTTCCGCCGGACTCACCACGATGGCCTCCCCATTTCTGCCGAAACGGGGAGGGATTCCGCCGGCGCTCCGGATAAAGTCGTTTTGAAAAGAATCATCCCCCGGCGCCATGAGCTGCGCGACTCCCATGAGCCGCATCACCCGCTGGCGCTTGGCAGCGGGGATGGGCTCCACCTTGGCCCGGATCAGCGCCAACTCTGCGCGGATACCCGCGGCCAGAGTATCCGCCTCCTGCCCCCGGCCAAGCAGACCGCCAAGATCGTGGAGCCGTTCAAGGGCCTGCTCCACCGAATGAACCGGAGAAAGCTCCACCACGGCGCACTGGTCTTGAAAACGTTTTTTCACCGTGCCGTGCAGGCTGGAGACCAGAAGCAAATCGGGACGAAGCGCCTCGATTCTTTCAAGGGAGGGGGCAGCAAAACCACCCACGATCTCTTTTTTTCTTAGGTTCACCGGCAGGGTATCATGGCTGGTCACCCCAACAACTGCATCGCCAGCGCCCACGGCCACCAGCATCTCGGTGGCGGCGGGCACCAGCGACACCACCCGCTGGGGAGGATGATTCACCGGAAATCTTTCCTGCGCATCCCGCAGCGGATCCGCCCAGGCCGGGGCAGTTGCCCCGGCCCAGAGCAGCATGAACACAACAATACTAAAAACAGGTTTCATCCGCATATGGCTTCTTAGAACTCGTAGGAAAGAGAGGCAAAGACCGAACGGCCCGCGCCAGGGTATCCCTGCCGGGTGGTGCTTCCCAGAGTCTCATCGCGGAAGTTGGCTGTGTAGGTGTCATACCCGGCATCAAAAATATTGTTGCAATTGATGGCTGCCAGCCAGTGTTCCTGGAAACGCTGACTTATGCGCAGGTCGGTGGTTATGTAAGAATCCAGGGTCTGCTGAGGGTCGATTGCTGTGTCCGAGGCGTAGGAAGCGGGACGATCGTCCACATATCGGACCACCACACCGGTGGTAAGCCCGGAAGGCAGAAAATAGTCGATCTGTCCCTTCAACAGATTGCGCGGGGTGTATTGGGCCTGCCGCCACATTCCGACAGCCTGCTCTTCCTCCGCATTGGTCCTGGTATAGCCTACGCTCACCCTTACTGAATCCAGGGGCTTGGCCGTCACCCCCAATTCCCAGCCGGTGGCCTCGTAGGAATTGGTGTTTGAGGGAGTATATTTGTCCCCCCACGGACCGGGGAAGGCCGGATTTTGAGCCCAGTCGATCTTGTCATCGATGTTCCACTTAAAATAGGTTGCCGAGGCAATCAGTTTCTTTCTCAGAAAGGATTGTTCCACCGTGAGGTCGCTGTGCCAGCCGGTTTCCGGCTTAAGATCGGGGTTGCCTCGCACATAGGCGCTTTCCGGCCAGTAGAGGTCGTTCATGGTGGGCGCCTTGAAGTGCTTGCCATGGCCGAGCTTGATGCTGGTCGTCTCCCGGGGGGTCACCACTGCGCCGAAACGGGGCAGGGTTTCGTGGCCGAACATGGAGTGTTCCTCATAGCGCAACCCCGCGAGCAGCTTCAGGTACTGGTTCGCCTGCCACTGTGCCTCGCCGTAGCTGCCTTGGGTGAAGACGTCATGCTGCGCCTCGGAGGTGGGTCCGGCCAGCGCCACCCCATAGGTATTCAGGGTGCCGACCTCGTTGGTGTAATCGTAATTGCGGTACTGACTGCCCACCAGCAGGGTAATCCCTTCCGGCAAGCGCATTTCCGCCGTACCCTCCAACCCCAGAACCTCGTTGGTGACCCAGGTTTCCTGGCCGGCGCCGGTTGCATTGTAACGCTGATAAAAATAATTTTCCATGTTCACCGCATCGCCCCGCAGGGCAAGGGTCAGCCAGGAAAGCGGCTGGCTTTTCAACTCCAGGGCAGAGTAAAAGTTTTGGTCACTGCCCTCGTTCACCAGGCTTGCGGCATCAGCGTTGTACATCCTGGTTCCATTGACAACATGCTCCTGGGTGGTGTCGGGCGGCTTTACCCCCGGAACCCCGTATTCCCGGTCGATCCAGGCGCCATAGAGGCTGGCGGAGAGCAGCTTGTTCTTGTCGTGGACCAGCTTGAGGGAGGCGTCGTTATGGCGGAGGTCGCTGTTGTCGCGGAAGCCGTCGGTTTCCCGGCGGGAAGCGGTGAGATAATAGCCCAGGCCGTCGGCGACATACATGCCCTGTTCCGCGGAAAGCTCGTAATTGCCTTCGCTGCCGAAGCCGCTTCCCAGCTTCAAATCCAGCGTGTCCGGTTGGGGGTTCTTGGTGAGGATATTCACCGTACCGGCCATGGCGCCGGTGCCGTACAGCAGGGAACCAGGCCCCTTGACCACCTCAACCCGGTCGATGCTGCCCATGGGCAGCAGGCCGAAGTCGGCAGTGCCCAACGAGGGAGAATTGATGTTGATGCCGTTCAAAAATACCTGGGTGGCATCGCCGCCCATGCCCCGAATGTGGATCTCTTCGGTGGCCCCGCCGTAGTCGCCCCTGGTGCGCCAGTCAAGCCCCGGCTCGTTGGCCAGCAGCTCGCCGAGACTCCTGGCCGGCGCGTTCTCGATATCCCCGGCGTCCTTCAGGACCACGGCATTGGGCACATCATGCACGTTTTCCGCCGTCTTGGTCGCCGTCACCACCACCTCATCCATGACGATCTGTTTGTTGTCGGCTGCCTCTTGCCCTGCAGTGGCGAGACCGGGAACAGTCAGCAGAACCAAGGCCCAAGCCGGGTATGGTTTTTTCTTCATTGTACCCCTCCTGAATTGCCATTGGAAGAGCGCATGGCTCTTTGAAAACCATCCCACTCTTTGATGAGAAAAATGGTTGCCTTACTGAAACTCTGTTCGTTTAACTGCATTGTCGTCCTCCTTTTGGAGTCCGGGGGGCATCCTTGCAAAGGACAAAAAAAAATCCCCGGACCGATAAGTATCGATCAGAGGATTTCCCGAATTATCCACTGTACCAGCAGCACGCCTCACAGTCCACGGGAGGTATGCTATATAGTATCTCAAGGCAGGTCTTCTGACTTCCGGTTCGTCCTTGTTTCGCGCCTTCCCGTTCAAAAAAACAGTGGCTGTATTGCGAAACTCGTCCCCGGTTACAGCGGCGGGCCCGTCCCGGATTTACACCGGGTTCCCTATTAAGCTCTCTTCAGAGCACCTGAGATATGAGCGTCAAATCTAGCGGATTCCCGATTAAAGTCAAGAAATTTGTTGTTCCGCCGGCTTGCGCATATGGCTGTTAGCTGCGGGCTTACCGCTGACTATGCTTCCTTGATCGCCAGCAACGGCTCCATCCGGGCCAGGCGCAGGATGGGAATGGCTGCGCCGATGAGACAGATGGCGATGCCGCCTGCCATGGCGATGAGGCCGATGGTGATGTTGCCCGTGGTTATGACCGAAACGGCACCAAGGGTGCGGAGCAGGGTGAAATCCTTGGCCAGATAATGGATCAGGGAGTGGCCCATGACCACCCCGGCAACGCCGCCCATAGTGCTGATCAGCAACGCCTCGGCCAGAAAGATCTTCATGATGTGGATCTGATGGGCGCCGATGGCCCGGAGGATGCCGACCTCCCGCCGCCTCTCGTTGGCAAGCACGGTGAAGGTTGACCAGGCAAGCAGCAGGGCGAGCAGCGAGGAGATGAGGATGGTGATGGAGAACACCCGGAGGATGTCCCCCAGGGTGTTTCGGACGTCGGCGCCGATGTCGCCCCTGGTCATCACCCCCACAGTGGGGTTGATGGTGCGGATATCCGCCACCACCTTGTCCGTCGACACCCCGTCTTTCACCTTGATGAAGATGATGGAGATTTTACCGGCCTGATAGCCGCCCGTTGCCTCGGGGGAGATCTTGTTCAGGTCGTCGAGGCGCATGAACACCCCATGGTCAAGGCCGGTGCGGGTCTGCTGGAGATGGCCGACCACCTTGACGCCCTTGCCGAAAAGGCTGGCCGTGTTGATCAGGCCGAGATACTCGTACACATAGCTGCCCACGTAAATTTCGCCCGGCTCCAAACGTTTGGGCCCGGTCTCCAGCCAGGGGACGACCACAAAATCCTTGTCCTGGTCAAAGACGATGACCTGCCCTTCATCGATGCTGCAACACCCGGAACTCAGGGTGTTGAGGTAGATATGGTAGGTCGCCTGCTTGATGTCGGGCAACTCGCTGATGTCGTCGAACACGAACTTATCCATGTAAAAGCTCTTGATCTTGCTTTCCAGGATGAATTCCTCGGCGTTGCCCTTGGCCTCGGAGGGCACGATGACGATATCCGCGCCGAGCCGTTTGCTTGCCTCCTCGATATCGTCTTCCACCGCCTTGTTAAAGAGCATGGCAAAGGTCAGCAGGGCGACGAGCAGACCAACCGCCAGCATGAGGATAAGG
>PHAW01000026.1 GCA_002841785.1 Deltaproteobacteria bacterium HGW-Deltaproteobacteria-3
CGGAAGCGGCTGCCCGCACACCGCCTTGTTCAAACCCATGGCCCGCTTTCATTTGCCGCTGGCCAACGAAGAAGAAACCATCTTCCGCGCCACGGCAACTTACATGCTGGCCCAATATTTTGTAAGAACCGGGGGAGGAGAAGCGGATTTCAACTTGGAAAAATTGCGGGATCTGTACCGCACCATCCAGGAGGTCAACCAGGCCATGGCAACACGGGTACGGAGCGGGTCAAAAACAGACTCGTCCGTCAATGCCATCGTGCTGCTGGACATGTACGCCAAGGCCATGCCCTATGTGATCAGACAGTCTCTTGAAGAACTCCGTTACCTGTTCGAACCGTTTTTAAACATACTGGATTCTCCGGAAAAAGCCTGACATTTCTAGCGGCGGCCCGCCCCCTCAAGCGCTCTGTATCTGGTAGCCGCCGACCTGCCCAAGTTGCCGCGAGGATCAGCCTCCGCCACCTGACCATACAAGGCATGGGCCTTTGCCGGCTCTCCCGTCAACTCATAGCTTTCGGCAAGAAAAAAGGCGCTGCCCAGGGTGGGCATGAGCTTCATGCTTTTTTGCAGGTGCTCCTTGGCCAAGGCGGGATTGTTCTCGCGCAGATACAGGTAGCCAAGGCCGAAATGGCTTTCGTAATACTCCCCGTCCAACTGCACGGCCCGGCTTAAACTTTTTTTGGCTTGCTCCGGGCTGTTGTTTTTCAGATACGCCATGCCCAGGGCACTCTGCAGCAGCGCCTGCTGCGGCGCTTTGCGCACCGCCTGCTCATAGAGTCCGATTGCCCCCGCCAGATCCTTGGCCTGCTCTTTTTCCCTGGCTTTGTCGTAATCGCCGTATGCCTCGCCGGTTTTCAGCAACGGGGCCATTGCCCGCTTGAAATCCCCCTCTCCGGAATCATGCGTTTCATTGTTCAAGGCCCAACTGTAGTTGCTGTCGATGTAGTCCTGGTTATCCCGCATCCGTTCCCGGGAAAAGGGATGGGTCCGGAACAACCCCTGGACCCACTGGGGTTCTCCCTCCCCGCTTTTCCGGGCCAAAAACTCCTGCAACTCCACCGCTCCCCTGGGGCTGTACTGGGCCTTCACCATGTAGTCGATACCCAGCCGATCCGCCTCCCGCTCCTCCTCCCGGCTGTACGAACTCTCCAAGAGCGCCCCCGCCACCTGCCCCGCCTGCCGCGCCAATGCGCTGTAAGAAGTGCCGCTGCTTGAAATGGACAAAACCTGCAGGCCGATATTGAGCAGGACGCCGCGCTGCAGGTTCTGCACCGAATGCTTGGCCGTGACATGGCCAAGCTCATGCCCCAGCACCGCGGCAAGTTGGGCCTCGTTTTCAAGGGCAACCAGCAGACCACGAGTGATGGCGATATTGCCGCCGGGCATGGCAAAGGCATTGGGGCTGGAGTCGTTGACGACCTTGAAAACATAGGGCAGATCGGGGCGATGGCTGACCTTGGCCAACCGCATCCCTATTGCAGTGACATATTTTTTGAGCCCCGGGTCGTTGTATTCCCCCTGCATTCGCTGGAGCGCCTCGGGAAAGGCCTTTTTGCCCAGAGCGATCTCTTCGTTTTCAGGCATGGAATACAGGGCCAACTCGGATTTGCCGGTAACCGGATTGATTGCGCAGCCGGAGAGAAGAACGACAAGCAGCAGCAAAGAAAACGAAACTCCTGTCAGATTGCCCGTAAAGAGCGATGCGCACAGTACTTGATCAATCTATTCAATTCATCGGCCAAACGCAAGCGGGTTCGATTTTCTCCGTCCCCAGCGCCTGTTTTCTAAAATATCCCCATCGGGATAGGGGCGGTCAGTGTACCTGACCGAGTCCCTCCCACACCACCCGGCATGCGGGTCCGCACCGGGCGGTTTGAGAAGTTGAGGTCATGAGAGCCGGGGCACGCCAAGTTTCTCGAAATAGGCAATGGTCAGCACCCGGTTGAGGTCTCCCATGCTGTTCCGCCACCAGCAACGAGAGTTTCCCGCCGCCAGTGCTTAAGCTGGATCGCCCGAAGCCGATGCCGCAGCCATTCATCCAGCGTGCGCCAGCCCAAAGCAGGCTTTCCATCCCGGCAGGTAGGGCTTCAATCGTTCGATGACCTCCCCCATGCTGCGTCCGCCTGAGCGTCGAGTCAATTGCCGCACCCGTTGCTTGAACGTCGCCAGCGGCTTGGCGGCCACCTTGCGTTTGACGCCTTCCTTGGCAAACCAGAAGCTGTAGCCTAAGAACTTCCTCCCCGTGACGCTTGACACCCCGCTCTTGGCCTCATTGACCTTGCGCTGTAGCTTGGCGCAACACCGCCGCAAGATTGCCATTACCCGCTCGCCTGCTTTCCGACTGCGGACATAAACGTTGCAGTCGTCGGCGTAGCGCGCAAAACAATGGCCGTGTTCCAGTACCTTATCCACCTTATCGAGCATTTCCCGAACCGATTCGTCAGGCCCTTTTTAAACCCTTCCGCATCGCGCCGGTATTGGAAATTCACCACGAAGTCATCCGCAAACCTCGTCAGGTACGCCTCTCCCTTGCACCACGGCTTCACCTTCTTCTCAAACCAGAGGTCAAGCACGAAATGCAGGTAGATATTCGCCAGGATCGGGCTGATCGGCCCACCTTGCGGCGATCTTTCCTCCGTCCGCGTCACCACTCCCCCCGCCATGAAGCCCGCGTTCAACCATTTGCCTATCAGGCGCAGAATGACCGGGTCTCCAAGTCGATGGGCCACCATCTTCTGTAGCCAGTCGTGTCGGAGGTGGTTGAAATAGCCTCGGATGTCGGCCTCCGGATGTATAACGAAGGCTCCATCGCTTCACTTGCGTTACGGCCTGGACATCGCTCTGTCTACGCTTAACTCATGTCGTTACCTTCATGAGCCCAAGACTCGATTCCCAGTGGGGTGGCTCATCCCCCTTTCCGGGGCGGGAATCTCACCCGCTGAAAGCGCCGGGCTTAGCCTGGCGCACCGAAACCCGTAGCTGTGTTCGCTGAAGGTGGGGTCAAGCAATGGTTGCAGCACGTGCAGCAGTGCTTGCTGGATCAGCCGGTCCGTGACCGTCGGGATGCCGAGCTCGCGCTCGCCACCGTCCGGTTTCGGGATCGTTACCCGTCGTACCGGACTGGGCCGGTACGTCCCCCGCAGCAGTTGGTCGCGGATCGCCGGCCACGCCGTGACGAGGTGGCGCGCAGTCTGTTCAATGTCCAGACCATCCACGCCCGCCGCGCCTTTGTTGGCTTTGACCCGTTTCCACGCTTGCCGCAGGTTCTCTCTCGTCAGTACTGCCTGAAGCAGTCCTGACCCTGTGCTCTCGGTGTCCCGTCGCGGGCCGTTCGCTTCGTCGCTGACAGGATCACACCCGGCTTCACCGGGTGCTACGCCTGCCCGCTCCGCTTTCGCGGACTTCTGACGCCTGGCGTTCAACATCGACATGGCCTTCGAACACTTCTCCTCGTTCGGCCCTTCGTTCCTTACCGGCAACTACTACGGCCTCTGCTGACTTCTCGCTCCACGTTTCCGCGCCGGCCTTTCAGCCATCAGGCGAGATCTCCCCGGGTAAGAACGCACTCCGTCACTGCACAACCGCCGGATTTACGGCGCTCCGCCTTGATCACGAGAGCTTTGCGGAATTTCGCCCGCTCGCTCTGCTCGGCAGCGCCTTCTATCCGGTTCTTGTCCATCGGCTCGCAGTTTCGCTCCACGCTTCCTCCCCACAAGAGTGCGCCCATGCCGGGCGCACCAAAAAAGAGGGATGGCCAAGCGGCCACCCCTCTTTGAAAAACAACGAACAACTGCCGGATCATGGACGCAGGCAACCTTTTCCCGGAAAGACGCCCCGTCAAATTATGGGGCTATTTTGCGCTGCACATGACAGCCCCACTTTCCTCGTCGCATGTGTATTGCAAAGCCGTGCTTCCAATTCGTCGGCCGGCAGGGCGCGAGAGAAAATCCAGCCTTGGAAGGCTTGACAACCATGCTCCCGGAGAAAGGCGAGCTGGGTTTCCGTTTCAACACCCTCCGCAACCAGCCCAAGATTCAGATTCCTGGCCAGGCCGATCACCGCCTGGACGATGACCTCATCATCCCGATCACTGCCGATATCCTTAATAAAGCTGCGGTCGATCTTGAGCTTGGCAATGGGCAGGGTCTTGAGATAGGCAAGGGATGAATAGCCGGTGCCGAAATCGTCAAGGGACACGGAGAGTCCCAGGGGGGTAAGGCCTGCAAGCTGCTGGGCGGCGAGTTCCACGTTCTCCATGGCCGCGGTTTCGGTAATTTCAATTTCGAGAAGTCCGGGGGAAGCGCCGGTCTCGGCAATGGTTGCCCGTACTTTCTCAACCAGATCGTGCTGACGAAATTGCTGGCCGGAAAGATTGACCGCAACCCGGAGCGGTATAGCGGCGGCTTCCCAGGCCGCGATTTGGCGGCAGGCGGTGGAGAGCACCCAATCACCCAAGGGAAGGATCAGGCCGGTGGCCTCGGCAATGGGAATGAACCGCGCCGGAGAGACATCGCCCAGTTCGCTGTCATGCCAACGCAAAAGCGCTTCAACGCCGCTGACCTCGCCGGTGGCAATATCCACCTGCGGCTGGTAATGGAGGGCCAGGGTGCCTTCCTCCAAGGCATGCTTCAACCGACCGTGCATGTGCAGCTCTTCATGCAGCCGACGATCAAGCTGGGAAGTAAAAAAGGCATAGGTGCCCCTGCCTGCCTGCTTCGCCTGGTACATGGCGACATCGGCGTGGCGCAAGATGGTTTCCGTATCCTCACCGTCCTGGGGAAAAATGGCGATGCCCAGACTGCCGCCCGAGAATATTTCCACGCCGCCCTTGGTAATGACCGGCGCGGCAAAGACGCCGAGAATCTTGTCCACCACCCGGGTTACTTCTTCGGGTTTCTTGATGTCCGGCAGAATGACCACGAATTCATCCCCGCCGAAACGGGTCACGGTGTCTCCGAGGCGCAGCGCCCCGCGAAGCCTCCCGGCCACCTCGACCAGCAGTTCATCTCCCACCGCATGGCCGAAGCTGTTGTTGATCGCCTTGAAATTATCCAGATCAAGAAGCATGGCCGCCACCATTTTCCCTTTTCGGGTCGCCTGGCCCATGGCCTGACCAAGGCGGTCCTTCAGGAGAGTCCGGTTGGCCAGACCGGTCAGGGCATCGTGGGTGGCCTGGTGGAGAAGCTCCTCCTCGTAGCGCCTGCGTTCGGTAATGTCGTTCATGATATGCAGGGAATGGCGAATGGCGCCGATTTCATTGACGACCAGAATGTATTGGACATTGTAGTAGCGGCCCTGATCCGCGACAAAAATCTCCTGCTCCCGGCCCTTGCTTTCGGCCAAAGTACGCAAACAACCGTTTTCCGGACCCGTTCCCTTGGGGAATACCTCATAGTAGCGCCGACCGACGATCTCGGCCAGGGGCAATCCGGCGGCCCGGGCATAGGCATGGTTGCAGCGGGTGATCCGGTAGTCGGCGTCGTGGATGAACACCAGATCGGAGATGGCATCAAAGGTATCCTCCCATTCCCTCTTGGCCTGGGCCACGGCGCTGCGGGCCAGATCAAGGCGGAGGATCGGCAACTGAACGCTCTCGACGAACATGCCCCGGTAGAGCAGGAGATACGCCACCGCCTTGAGGGTGTGGCCCGACATATTGAGGGTGTCCGCGGAACCAACGCTGATGGTGAGGCAAAGCTCCGCGGCGATCAGCAGCATCAGCGCCGGCGCCAGCACCCCCATGCCCGCGCCAACCGGCAGGATGCGCCGCAAAGCGAGGACGGAAAGAGCGACAAGGGCGGCGAGGTGGAGACCGATCACCAGTTGGCCGGCATAATTTTTAAAGGCGGCAAGGTGCTGGGCCGTGCCGAAAACGGCAGTGAACCAGGGGGGAGACATGACACAGAGAAAGCCCCAGAACATGACATACCCGATGCTCGCGGCAAGCAGCCACCGGCGCGGCACCGTTTTTCCGGCTGACCCGCCGGCCAGGAGCACATAGACAAGCAAGGTCACGGCCGCAAGAAAACGGCCTGCGAAGCTGAGGAGCGTGGCCTTGTGCGGGGTGTTCGGGGTGAGGAAATCCGGCATGTCCGGATAGGAGAACACATGGAGAAAATCCAGCAGGCCCACGGCAAGAAAAGCGGCGGCCAGGATGATCGACGCCACGCCCCGCTGCTTGTCCGGGATATGGAAGCCGGTGGAAAAAACCAGGATGGAGACCAGCACCGCAAACATCTCCGCCGCAACGTGGAAGGAGGCCGGCGAAACGCCGATATCCTGCAGCGCAATAACGGGCGGCGCAAAAATTCCTGTCCAGACAGACAGCGAGGTCAGCAGAGCGGTGACGGCACCGACATGAAACAGGGCGCCAAGCCAAGCGGCTACCGATAATTGCGCCCGGCTCTCCATGACTCTCATCGGGAAAGGCCTCTGTCCCCGGCAATGCTCTTGTCCGGCGCTCCGCCGGGCAGCAACGCAAGGCCTAATGGCATTAAAAATAATTTTCCCTTGATCGTGGATAGCAAACGGATTTTTTGCACATTCCCCCCATTCTTCGAATGTTTTTTCACCCAACAATTCATGATCCCAAGGCTGCCTGCTCGACAACGGACACTGCTTCCCTCATGCCGGTTTCTCCCTTGTTCAAAAATCCTGAAGATTCTCATCCGGGCAGGGGATCATTCCGGCGGCGTTCCATTTTTTCGGCGCAGCCGGAGCGGCCAGGGCAGGAATCGTCTTGCCGCGGATTGAGGCTGCGCTCGCGACAACGGAAGAACGCCTGATGCCGACTTTTCCTGCTGTCCGAACCCGGCCTTTGCTCCCGACCTTCTCCCCGCTTTCAGCAACCCCTCCCACCAGAACCAGCAATTCGCCCACATAATCTTCCATCTGTGCGGCCATGGCGCTCAGCTCTTCGGCGGATGCCGCCGATTCCTCGGCATTGGCCGCGGTACTCTGCACCACGCTGTCCATCTCGCTCATGGCCGTGTTGATCTGGCCGATGCCGTTGGCCTGTTCGTTGGAGGCGGCGGCGATTTCGCCCACCAGACCGGAGGCCTTGCCCGTGCTTTCCGTCACTTCGGCAAAGGCATCGTTGGTGCGGGCTACCAGTTGCGCGCCCTCCCGCACCCTTTCCACCGTATCATCAATGAGGCCCGCCGTATTTTTTGCCGCCTCAGCCGCCCGCATGGCCAGGTTGCGGACCTCGTCCGCCACCACGGCAAAACCGGCGCCGGCCTCCCCGGCCCTGGCCGCCTCCACCGCCGCGTTTAGAGCCAGCAGGTTGGTCTGGAAAGCGATCTCGTCGATGGTCTTGACGATTTTCGAGGTCTCTTCACTGGAGCGGGTAATGGTCTGCATGGCCGCAGTGAGTTCCACCATGGAGGCGCCGGCCCGCTGGACCACGCTGCTCGCGTCCCGCATCAGCCTGTCGGCCTGAGCGGCATTATCGGCGTTCTGCTTGGTCATGGAAGCGATCTCTTCCACCGAGGCGGAGGTTTCCTCAAGGGATGCCGCCTGTTCGAACGCGCCCTCAGCCAGTTCCTGTCCGCCGGCCGCCACCACGCGGGAAGAAGAGGCGACCTGCCGGGAGATGTCGGTCATGCCCCGATAGAAACGGCCGACCACCCGGACTATCCCCCGTGAGGTAATGATGCCGAGCACCACGGTGAGGATCAGCGCCCCGATGATGGAAAAATCGATCATCCGGGAACGGTTCTGAACACTGCGGCCGGAATCCAGCCGGCGCTGCTCCACCTCTTTCTTGAGTTCATCCCGCACCTGCCGGAGCAGGGGCTGCACCTCGGCCAAGGCCGGAGCGGTCTGCTCGCTGTAGATGACAGCGGCCCCGGATTTTTCCCCCTGGCGGATGGCGATCGCCGATTGGTGCAGTCGGCGATGGGGTTCTTCCAGCCGTTGCAGCAGAGGAGCAAGGGCAGGAAAGCGCTCGCCGAGCTGGCGGGCGCTTTCGCCGTAGTACCATTTCCCGAAACCGCATTTCTGGTGATCGGTCTCCACCGCAAGCTGGGAGGCCTGCTCGTCATCAATGAAGTCGCGCACCTTGGCGACCCAGACCAGATGATCCACCTCCCGCTGGGTCAGTTCGGTGGTCATGGCCAGGTCTTCTGTGGTGACCACGCCCTCCCGCAGCATTCCCCGCACCGTGAAATGGCTGAGAATCGCCACCAGCACCAGGGCCAGGACAATAAGGGCGAAGCCGCAGGCAAGTCTCGTTCGTACGTTCATAATTCCCCTCGTGTGTGCATAATAATCTCTCACGCCCGGGCATGCGGCCCGGACAATCAATGTGGCGCCGTTTGTCTGTGTTTCATCCGGCTCAGCAGACGGGCCACCACCGCCGCCACGTCACGGAAACCGCTGTCGGAAAATCCGACAAAACGCGGATGGAGCCGATGACCCAGGCAGACGGTTTCCGCGCTGTCCTCGGGAAGAACCAGAATCAGCGGAATGTCCATGAGCCGCTCCCGGAAAAGAAACAGGCCGGCAAGCTCCTCTCGGTCCGCGGCCAGGGCAATCGCCACGACCTCCTCGGTTCCGATCCCGGCCAGCTTCGCATCGCAGAGGCATATACTTGCGCAGGTTTCAACCTCTGCCGCCGGGACCAGCGCACGGACGGCATCCGCCAGACTCAGCGCCGACTTTTCCTCCCTGCCGTAGACAATGACTCGCATGGCTTCCCCTCTCGCCGGCTCCCGCCGAAAATTCCTGACCGCGCCTGTGAATTCATTTCTGATTCAAAAATGGCAACTAATTGAATGGGAGCGTAAAAGCAAGGGCTGTACCAACGGCCGACAAGAATAAGGCGAAAACTGAAAAATGACTAAAACCATCGTTAATACAAGGGGTTTAAAACGAGACAACGGGTTACATTGCGGAATAGGATAGAAAAAGAGGAAGGGAAAGTCGCGCCGGATGCTTAAAATTGTCGCACAAAATGCGACAATTTTCTCATGGCCATCGTTTCAGGAATTTTCAGGAATTGATTCCGTACTTCTGGAGTAGCCGATACAACTGGGAACGGGAAAGCCCGGCAGCCCCGGCGGCCTTCTTGATGTCGCCGCCCGCCTGCTGGAGCAGACCGGCGAGGTAATCGTGTTCGGCGCGGCTGATCGCTTCTTCCCGCACCTGCCGGAGCTTGGGCAGGGAAAAACCGGCGGCAGGAGCAATCGGGGCATCCCCGCCCCCGGCAAAAGAATCGGCAAGGGCGCCGGAACTTTTGAGTCGGGCCGCCACCCGAAGATCGGCGGGCAGATGCACGGCAAAAAGGGTGGATTCGTTGCGCCCGTTGACAAAGGCATTGTCCACCGCATTAAAGAGCTCCCGCACATTGCCGGGCCAGTCGTACTGCTGAAGCACTTCCAAAAAGCTTGGGCAGAGCCTCTTCATGGGCAGCCGCTGGCGTTCACACAGCCTTAGCAGGCGGGCAAGGGCCAGATCCGGAATATCCGCGCGCCGTTCCCTGAGGGGCGGCAGATCCAAGGTGAAACCCCGGAGGCGAAAAAAAAGATCCTCCCGGAACCGGCCCTCGACGACCATCTGCCCCAGATCCCGGTTGGTGGCGGCAATCAGCCGGAAACGACTCTCCTGCTCACGGACGCTGCCCACCGGTCGGAAACGGTGCTCCTGGAGCACCCGAAGAAAAGCCTTTTGGACCTCCACAGGCAGCTCGCCCACCTCATCGAGGAAAAGGGTCCCCTGGTGGGCCTGGCTGACCAACCCTTCCCTGGCCTGATCCGCCCCGGTGAAGGCGCCTTTCTCGTGGCCGAAAAGAACGCTCTCCACCAGGGTCGGCGGCAGGGCGGCGCAATCGACGACCACGAAATTCCCCCCGGACCGGGAGCTGTTTTCATGGATGGCGCGGGCAAAGAGCTCCTTGCCGGTGCCGGTTTCGCCGGTGACCAGCACCCCGGCCTCGGTTTCGGCGGCCCTGGCGACCAAATCCAGACAACGGTTGATCTCCGGGCTGTTGCCGATGATATCGGCTCGCCTGAGGGCCAGCGGAGTCTTGCGCAGAGACTTTTCTTCCCTGTATTGCAGGGCACGGCTCAAGGGCAGCAGAACCTGCTGGACCGAAAGGGGTTTGGCCACATAATCCCAGGCGCCGCTCCGGATGGCCAGTTCCGCGCCATCGACGCTTCCTTCGCCGGTGATGATAACCACCTCCGGGGAGGAGGCTGACTGCCGGATGGCGGCCACTTCCTGAAGCCCGTTGCCGTCAGGCAGATTCACGTCCAAAAAGACAAGATCATAGGGGGTCGCGGCCAACAGTTCTTTCCCCTCCCGCAGCCTTATGGCATAGTCCGTTTCGTAGCCACGGGAACGAAACAGGGTCGCCAGGGTTTCACAGATCATAGTGTCGTCGTCGATTACCAGAATTCTGGCCATTTCATACCCTTCGAGACAGTTGCTCTTTGCTCAGCACCTTGCGAATGATCGGGGCAATGTCCCCCACGCCGAAGGGCTTGGGAACAAAGGCGGCGATTCCCAGTTTTTTTGCCGTTTCCTCGTTGATTTTTCCGCTGAAACCGGTGCAGAGGATGATGGGCAGGTCCGGTTGCAGCCGCAGCATTTCCTCGGCCATGGCCGAGCCGTCCATCCCCGGCATGGCCTGATCCGTTATGACCAGATCGAAACGGAAAGGATCGTCCCTGAAAACAGCCAG
This sequence comes from Deltaproteobacteria bacterium HGW-Deltaproteobacteria-3, assembly GCA_002841785.1. GTDB lineage: Bacteria > Desulfobacterota > Desulfobulbia > Desulfobulbales > Desulfurivibrionaceae > Thiovibrio. The sequence continues at coordinate 10,688 of PHAW01000026.1, forward strand.
GGCGTCAAGGCTGTCTGTTTTCGTGGTCAGCCGGTAGCCCAGCCGGGTGAGGGCTGGCGCCACCGCCTCCACCACGGCCAGATCATCGTCCACGAGGAGTAACCGTTCCCGTCCGCCGGGTAAAAAAGGTGGGTTAAGGTCGGGAAACGGAAGGGCTTCCCCGGCAACCGCCGGCAGAAGCACCTCGAACTCCGTGCCCTTGCCGGGTTCGCTTCTGACCGTGATGGTGCCGCCATGTTTTTCCACCAGGCCATGCACCACGGCAAGCCCCATCCCCGTCCCCTCCCCCTTGCCCTTGGTGGTGAAATAGGGTTCGAATATTCTGGGCAGTATTTCCTGGGGGATGCCTGCGCCCGTGTCGCTGACCACCATTTTCAGATATTTTTTCTCCGGAGGCTGCCCGGAGAGAGAAACCAGACCCTCATCCTCCTTCTCGCTCAGACTGATCACGATCCTGCCGCCTTTTTCATGCATGGCCTGAGCCGCGTTGATGGTCAGATTCATAATCACCTGCAGCATCTGGGTGGGGTCGGCCAGCACCTGATCCCGGTCCGTAAGTATCTCGCTCTCCAGCTCGATGTTCACGGGAATGGTGGAACGCAAAAACTTCAGCCCCTCCTTGATGACCGGCCCCATTTTCATGGGATGCGGCTCGTATTCCCCCCGGCGGCTGAAGTCGAGAATCTGGCGAACCAGATTTTTGGCGCGTTCCGCCGCTTTATGCACCTGCTCCAGACTATGGCGGGCGGGAGCTTCTCTCGGGGTATCCATCAGCACCATCTGGGTGTGCATCATGATGGGGGTGAGAATATTGTTGAAATCGTGGGCGATGCCCCCTGCCAGCACCCCGATGGCCTCCATCTTCCGGGACTGGAGAATCTGGTCCTCCAGGGATTTGCGTTCGGTAATGTCCTGGACAGTGCCGGCCATGCGCAGAGGATGACCCGTTTCATCCCGGATAATCTCGGCCTGTTCATGCACCCAGACCAGCCCGCCGTCGTGCCGCTGGACCCGGTGCTCGATGCTGTAGGGCAGGTTTCGTTCAAGAGCGTCCCGCACCGCTTGTTCCACGGCATCCCGGTCCTCGGCATGAATGTAGCACAGAAAGTTCTCGTAGCTGGCCGCAAATTCCTGCGGCATCACCCCGAAGATCCGGTAAATCTCGTCGGACCAGACAAGGACATTCTTGACGATATCCCAATCCCAGTTGCCGAGGTGTGCAATGCGCTGGGCGTTTTTCAACCTGTCCGCGTTTTGTTCGAGCTGCACCTCGGTCTGGTATCTGGCTAAGGCTCCGGCGATGATATCGGCCACCACCGAAAGCAGGGCAACCTGGTCGTCGCTCCATGTCGTGCTTTTTCTGACTGCGTCCAGTCCGAAGAATCCGAGAGGATGATCAGCGCTCACCAGGGGAAAGCACAGGAGGGATTGTATGGCCTGGCGGAGAAATTCCGCTTTTTCCTTCGCAGCCTCCGGTGGCAGGGCATCCACCTCCGGGACATGGACCACTTCCTGCTCGAGGATCTTCCTGGAAAACCAGGGAAAGGCGGACAATGGCACCTCCTTGACCGCATCGACCTGCGGCTCGACCCCGGCAACGCAATACTCATGGGTGTTGCTCATGGTGTGGCGGTGGTCGGAGAAGAGGAATACATAGCTACGATCCGCCTGGAAGAATTCGGCGCAAAGCGCAAGGGCATGGTTGACTGCGGCATCGGTTCTTTCCCAGGGACTGGCAACAAAATCGGCAGAGAGATCGGCAACCAGCTTCTGAAAGCTGAGCCGGAAGCGCAAGGCTTCCTCATTCCGCCTCCGTTCCGTGATGTCGCGGGCCAGGGCCAGATTGTAGCCGCACCCCTCGTATTCAAAATAGTTGGCCACAATCTCCACCGGAAAAATTTGTCCATCCTTGCACCGGTGGCTGCCTTCGAAGGTGAGTGCGCCGTGCATTTTCAGTTTCAGCCAGTGATCGGACCAGCGTTCCTGCGGAAAGTCCGGGTCCACATCGACCACCCCCATGCCGAGGAGTTCGTCGCGATTATACTTCAAGGTCCGGCAGGCTGCGTCGTTGACGTAATGAAAACGGCCGTTTTCGTCGATCAAGTAGGCGGCTTCGGATACGTGGTTGAGAGCGAAATCGACGAGGGCAAGGCGCCGTCCGACTCTTTTCTGCTCGCTGATGTCACGCAGTATATGCAGAAAGTGGGAATATCTTTCCGTCTCATACTTGACCGGAATGAAACGAACGTTGTAGGTGATTCCCCCGTCGGCCAAAAACAATTCCTCTTCTCCCTCGGCATTCCGGGCCAGCGCCTCCCGGCATCCGGGCTGCGGGCCTCTGAGCCGGGGCAGCACTTCATAATACGGACGACCGATGATTTGGTGGGGCGCCCGGCCGGCTGCCTCGGCGTACGCCTGATTGCATAAGGTGATCCGGAAGTCCGTGTCGTGGATGAACATGGGGTCGGAAATGGCGTCAAAGGTTTTCCGCCACTCGTCTTTTGCCCGGCTGAGAGAGCCCAGGGCACGATCAAGCCGGAAAATCGGCATCCTGATATTCATCAGAAACATGCCCCGATAAATCAGGAGATAGGCGAAAACCTTATAGATATGGCCCAGCAGATTGCAGTTTTCGGTTCCGTGGGCATGGAGAAAAAAAAACAGGCCGCTGGCGACGAACAGCAGCAAGGCCGGGGTCAATAGAGTGAATGCGGGAAGGGCGTGAAGACAGCGGCGCCGGAAGAGGAGAAGGGCCAGGGTGGCAAGATGCAGAAAGATCACCAGGAATTCCAGGCTGATCTTGAAAGGGGTAGGTCCCAGGTCTTGTTGAAAAGTTGCGGGAAACCAGTCATCATGCCAGCCGACGGCATAGGCAAAAATAAACACATAGCCGAGGGTAGCGGCAAGCAACAGGCGGCGTGGCAGTCTCTTGCCCCTGGGCGGCAAGGCAGAGAGGAGAACATAGGCGAAGAAGGCGCCGGCCGCAAGAAGGCGGGCGGCGAGCCAGAAGATTATGGCCTTGTGCTGGGTTTGGATCAGGAGAGATTCCCGAAGCCCGTAATAGAACATCATGTGCAGGAAATCCAGCAAGCCAACCCCGAGAAAGGCGCAGGCCAGCAGAAGCGAGGCGGTCGGTCGTTTTTCATCCGGAAGATGAAACCCGGTGGAAAAAACCAGGATGGCCACCACAATGGCAAAGGTCTCCACCGCCGTATGAAAGAAGAAAAAAAGGTGCTGCGGCAGAATTTCCGGCAATCGCAGAAGCCCCAGCCAAGCCAAGACCGGCACGGCAAGGGCGGCGATACTGCCTGCCAGAAGAGCCCTTGCCGGCAATCCCGAGTCGGGAGAGGATATCTTTTCGTTACGCTGCATCATGTGGTCTTGCGTCTCGTATTCTTTGTTCTACCGCCTGGCGAAAATGTGCCGGGATAATTGTCAAATCCATGGCGCGGCAACGGCCTGTATATCTTGTCGATTCCGGAGGTTTCATGATGCAAGGCATTGAAGATTGTTGCCATCGCAGATAAGCGCAGACTTCGAAAGGCCGCGGTTACAGCAGGAAACGGAAGCGCCCGGCGACGGTTGCCGCTTTGTAACCATTTGATTGTGTCACGGACATGGGGGCCTTTTTCCCTTTTTGGCTCTTCAGCAAAATTTGTGGGTACCCGTCAGGGCCGATGGCAGAGTTGACAGATTGAAATCATTCCCTGACGGAGGTTGAAAATAAAGCATCCTGT
>PHAW01000236.1 GCA_002841785.1 Deltaproteobacteria bacterium HGW-Deltaproteobacteria-3
CCTCACCGCCATGAAAAACCAGCGCGGTTCCCAGGCTGAACTGGCGAGTCAATTCGAGCAGATCAAATCGCGCTTGCTGCAGCTTGAAGCGCGGGTTGAGGAAAGAAATATCCAGGCAAAACGCATTCAGGATGAGCAAGCCGCCTTGAAACAAAATACCAATAGCCAGCTTGAGCAATTGCGGGGCCAGATGGCGGAACTGAACAGCAAGGTGACCGGCGTCAATGCCCAGGTTGCTACCGTTTCCGATGATTTCAACCGCATCCAGGAAAACCGCGCTAAAGAAGCGGCGGAGCGTGCCGCCGTTGCCGCCAAGGCCGCGGACGAGGCACGCAAAAAAGCTGACCTGGCCAACACCCCGCGCACCATCGAACCGGAACAAACCAAGAAAAAATCCGGCCACACCGAAGAAGCGGCAAAGCCGGAAGAAACAACAAAACCTGCGGCAGCCAAAACCACGATGCAGGACGCGGAAACAAACACCAGCGACACCCTCTACAATAAAGGGCTTGCCGCGTACAAGGCGAACAAATACAAGGAAGCGTACAACGCCTTTTCGAGTTACCTGGAGAAAAACCGGACCGCTCCCCTGGCCCCGAATGCACGATACTGGCTGGGGGAGTGCCTCTTTCAGCAGAAAGAATTCGAACTCGCCATCCTTGAGTATCAAAAGGTGATCGCCGATTACCCCAAGAGCAACAAGGCCCCGGCTGCACTCTTCAAACAGGGGCAGGCATTTGAAAAGCTCTCCGAAAAGGAGACTGCCAAGATCGTTTACAACAAGCTTCTTGCCGATTACCCCAAAAGCGAACAGTTTGAAATGGCCCAGGCTGCCCCGCACAGGGGAGATTCCGGCGAAACACGACATAAAAAAAGGGGCCCCGCTTGATTGCGGGGCCCCTTTTTTTATGTGCCAACTGCAGAGAAACTTACGGGGTAATCCCCATCTCCTTCTCCTTGGCGGCCACGGCCAAACGAGTCTTGACCACAGTGTCGGGGATCAGACTCATGGAGTCGATTCCGCACTCGACCAGGAAGGTGGCGAACTCGGGGAAATCCGAAGGACCCTGGCCGCAGATGCCGATCTTGCGCCCCCGCCGTTTGGCAGTGGCGATGACCATCTTGATCATTTCCTTGACCGCGGCATCACGCTCGTCGGCAACACCGGCAAGCAAGCCGGAATCACGGTCAAGGCCGTAGGTGAGCTGGGTCAGGTCGTTGGAGCCGATGGAGAAGCCATCGAAGATGTCGGCAAAGGCATCGGCCAAAATGACGTTCGACGGAATCTCGCACATCACGTACAACTCCAGCCCGTTTTCGCCCTGAACCAAACCGCATTCCTTCATGACCTGAATGACCTTCTTGCCCTCCTCGGGAGTACGGCAGAAAGGCACCATCAGCTTGATATTGGTGAGCCCCATGTCGTTGCGGGCCTTGAGCAGCCCCTTGCACTCCAGCTCAAAGGCCGGCCGGTACTTGGGATCGTAATACCGGGAGGCTCCGCGCCAGCCGATCATCGGATTTTCCTCATGCGGCTCGTAAAAAGTGCCGCCGGTAAGGTTGGCGTATTCGTTGGACTTGAAGTCGGAAAGACGAACAATAACATCCTTGGGATAGAAACCAGCAGCGATGCGGCCCACGCCCTCGGCAACCTTGTCGATGAAGAACTGCTTCTTATCCGTATACGCAGTTGTTTTCTTGTCGATCACCCTGACCACCGCCTGCTTTTCCGGATCCGAGGATTTCTTCAACTCCTCGTAATTGAAAAGCGCCAACGGATGAATGCCGATATGGGAATTGATGACGAACTCCTCGCGGGCGAGGCCAACGCCGTCATTGGGAATCTGGCACTCGGAAAAGGCCTTTTCCGGGATGGCCAGGTTCATCATGATTTTGGTCTTGGTCTTGGGCAGATTGGTAAGATCGAGCCGATCGATTTCGAAATTCAGCAACCCTTCATACACAATGCCCTTCTCGCCCTCTGCCGAGGAAACAGTAATGTTTTGGCCGTTGGTGATCTTCTTGGAGCCGTCTCCGGTACCGATGACGCAGGGAATGCCCAACTCGCGGGAAATAATGGCGGCATGACACGTCCGGCCGCCACGGTTGGTGACGATGGCCGAAGCAATCTTCATGATCGGCTCCCAGTCGGGATCGGTCATGTCGGTAACCAGGACCTGCCCCTTCTTATAAAGCTGTGGATGTCGATCACAGCGGCAATGACGTTGGCCTCGCCCTGGCCGATCTTGGTGCCGACCGCCAAACCTTCGACCAGCACCTTGCCTTTTTCCTTCAGCTTGTAGGTTTCGATGGAGCCCTTGGAAGCCTGGGAATGCACGGTTTCGGGACGGGCCTGCACGATAAAGAGCTTGCCGGTGCCGACGTTGACCCCGTCGCCGTCCTTGGCCCATTCAATATCCATGCCCTTGCCGTAGTGATCCTCGATAATACAGGCCCATTTGGCAAGCTGGAGAATTTCATCGTCGTTGATCACATATTTGCCGCGCTCTTCCGGCGTAGTGTTGATCGTTTTTACCGGTTCTTCGGTATTGGGATCGTTGTCGTAGATCATCTTGATTTCTTTGCTGCCGATGGTCTTGCCGACGATGGGACGCTTGCCCTGCTTAAGGGTCGGTTTGAACACATAAAACTCATCGGGATTGACCGCACCCTGAACCACGGTTTCTCCCAACCCCCAGGCGCCGGTAATAAAGACCGCATCCTCGAAACCGCTTTCCGTATCGATGGAAAACATGACTCCGGAAGAGGCGGAGTCACTGCGCGCCATCTTCTGCACCACGATGGAGAGATAGACGTCAAACTGGCCAAAGCCCTTGTCGTGCCGGTAGGAAATGGCCCGATCGGTGAAAAGGCTGGCAAAACAGCGGCGGCAGGAGTCGATAAGCTGTTCCGGGCCACGGATATTCAAATAGGTTTCCTGCTGGCCGGCGAAGGAGGCGTCCGGCAGATCCTCGGCGGTGGCGGAAGAACGCACGGCCACGTCAACACTGGGGCCGTACATCTCTTCCATCTTCTTGTAGGACTCAAGAATAGCCGAACGCAGATCCTCGGGGAAATCGGCGGTGCGGATAATATTACGCGCTTTCTCGCCGCGGGCCTGCAGATTGCGCAGATCATGGGTATCAAGGTCGGCCAGGGCATCTTCAATGGCTTGGCCGATACCGGCGGTCTTCAGCAGATGGCGGTAGGCATAGGCGGTAATGGAAAAACCGTTTGGAACATCAACACCCTTCGAGGTAAGCTTCTGATGCATTTCACCCAAAGATGCGTTCTTGCCGCCAACCAGCGGTACATCCTCGATGCCGATATCATCAAACCAGAGAATAAAAGCCTCATCGTGTTTACCCATTGTGTTCTGCTCCCTAATTATTTATTTAAAAGTTCAGGACGTGGAACGCACTAAAAAATCCATTGATTTTGCGACGGTCGTCACGCCTGCAATGTATAGCGAATCTTGCCTTGCGGGTCAATCGAAACCTGAGAAAACCCCAAAAAAATGACCCGTTGCTCAGCACATATGCGCATAGTATAACATAATGTATCCATGCCTGTTTTTTTTTATTCCTTTCCTTCTTCCAGCAAGCCAAAGGTCTCCCTATGATCAAGCAAGACATCGAACGCTTTTTTGATGAACATCTCGCGCCGGACAACCATGCAGCCAGCGACTATTTCGGCCTCATCAAAAAACTGGTGGGGCTTAAAAACAGCTCCGTTCCTGATTCCCATGACTTCCGCCAGGCATGCGAGGCCATCGCCAAAGCATATGCCCTGGTGGAGGATGAAATCCGGACCAACACCAATCCTCCGAGCAAGGAGCTCTCCTTTGGCACCTCCGGCTGGCGGGGGATCATCGGCAAGGATTTCTCCCTGCACTCCGTGGCTCTGGTGGCCCAGGCCATCGTTGCCATGTACCGCGGCCTGGACCAGGACGATTCCCTGGCCCCGGCCCTGGGTATGCACAGTTTCAGCGAGGTGCAACAAAGGGGCGCGGTGGTCGGCTTTGACAACCGGTTCGGCGGCAGCCTCATGGCGGAGCGGGTTGTCGACGTGCTGACCAGCAACGGCATCACCGTGCACTATGCCCATGAAGCGACGACCGGCACCCTTTCCGCCGCAGTTCTCATTTTAGATGCGGCCTTTTCGATAAATCTCACCCCCAGCCATAACCCGCTTGAATATGCCGGTTTTAAGTTCAATGCCGCCGATGCGGGTCCTGCCGCCCCCGAGGTGACCAGCCGCATCACGGAAAACGGGAGGCAGCTCATCGCCGGGGGCAAAACCCCCTTGTTGGCTCCGGATGCGACCCTGGTGAAGCAATGCGACGCCCTGGCCTGCTGGCAGGAGCTGGTCGCCAGAGGCGCAGCCAAGCACGGCTTGGATTACCCCGGCATAATGGCAACCTTTCATGATGCCTCGGACTGCGTGGTCGTGGTCGACTGCGTCCATGGCGCCAGCCGGGTGCACATGCGCGCCCTGTTCGGCAATCAGCCCTCGGAGAGGCTCATTGTGTTACGGGACCAGCCCGACCCCACCTTCGGCGGA
>PHAW01000237.1:0-2035 GCA_002841785.1 Deltaproteobacteria bacterium HGW-Deltaproteobacteria-3
TACCGTGAGGATTGCGGGATCGGTGAGGTCTCCGGCATGGAGAATCATGTCCGCGTCATGGAAGCAGGCGTCCGCGATTTTTTTGAAGGTCTCGGTGGGTTGGGAAAGATGCGTGTCGGAAAGGATGCCGACTGTTACAGGAGTCATTATTCTGCCCGCCATTATGGATTCAGGAGGGGTTGCAACACGGCCTCGGCCTGGTCGGCCGAGATTCCGGCGAGGATAATCCGTTTGTCGCGGCTGGTCTCGCCGCTGGCAATGATGACGGCTGCCTTGGGGATCTTGAAAAGTTTGGCAAAAAACCCGATGACCGCCGCGTTTGCCTTGCCATCCACCGGCGGAGAGGTGATGCAGAGCTTGAGCGCGTCGCCGTGGAGCCCGGCGACGCGGGTGCGGGAGGCCTTGGGCTGCACATGGATGGAGAGGCTGACCGAGGCGCTGTCAGCCTGTTCCCGCAGGTAGGTCATAGGGGCGATTCATCGGGGTTGAAGTCATTCGCTTTTTTCTTGGCCTCCGCCAGGTTTCCGGCGAAGGATACGGCAGGCTCATTGCTCTCCAGGGGATCTTCAAGGCTGAAGGACATGTCGCCGTCAAGGTCCGGGAGAATGGAATCCGGAACCTCGTCGTCCTCATCCATGACCAGGATATCTTTGTGCGCCGAGAATGACGAGGCCAGGGCAATGTCCTGGGGGGAATAGTCGTCTTCGCTGCTTACGGCCATGGCGCCCATGCCGTTCTCGGGGATGTCGATCTTGACGTAGAGGTCGCTGAGGTCTGCCTCTTCGGAGGCAGTAAGGCCGCTGCCCTGGCGCCGGCTCTCGGTCTGTATCCCGGCTGCGGCGCGGCCGCCATAGCTGGCGGTGCGCTGGGGCTCCGGCCTGCGGGACGGGGAGCTGAAATGTTCCATCGCCCGCCCGCTGTCGACGGGTTCGGTCTCCAGCATGCGCAGGTAGGATTGCAACTGCTGGCGGAGCTCCTCTCTGGCCTGTTCCCTCAGCGATTTCAGATCCTCGATTTTTCTTTTCAGTTCGCCAATCTCGAGATTGGCGTCTTCCCTGCGCAGCCGCGCTTCTTCCTGGGCTTCGGCCACGATGGCTTCCGCCTCTTCCCTGCTTTTTTCCTTCATGCCGTCGGCGACATTCTGGGCGGCGATGATGGCGGACTGGAAGGATTTCTGCTGATTCTGGTAGGTGGCCAGATCCTTTTCCATGGTTTCCAGCCGACCTTTGAGCTTTTGGTTTTCCTCGGAAACCGCCTGGAAAGCCGCGGCTATTTTTTCCAGAAAATCGTCCACCTCTTCCACATCAAAACCGCGAAAACGAACATGGAACTGCTGGGATTGGATGTCTTGCGCTGTGAGTATCATGCCTCGGCTCCTTGTGTGTGCCTCAAAACTTCATGGTTTACCCCATGCTCCTCGCCAGGTGCTGCAAGGTGGGGACCAGAAAGCTCCGCAAAAAAATCAGGGCAAGAATAAGCAGCATGGGGGAAAGATCCAGGCCGCCGCCGAAAATCGGCACTATCCTTCGGATGCGGGAGAGGGCCGGTTCGGTGATCTCATGCAGAAAACGGACGATGGGGTTGTAAGGATCGGCGTTCACCCAGGAAATGATGGCCCGGCCGATGATGACCCACATGTAGGCGCTCAGGGCAAAGTCCACCAGGGTGGCCAGGGCGCTTAAAAAATTGCCGACGACAAACATAACAAACCTCTATTGGTGAAAAAAAAATATGCAACCGGGTTGCGCTGTCGCGCAAAAACCGGCCAGGTTACAGATTGATAATGCGCTCCGCCACGGCAACGATCTCCAGGCTGGCCTTGCTGTCCGGCGCCCCCAGCAAAAAAGGCTTCTGCTGGCGGATGGCCATGGAGACGCTTTTATCTTGCGGCATGGAGCCAAGGGCCAGGGGGGTGATCTTCAGGAAGCGTTCGAGAACCATGCGCATGTTGGCGAAGACATCCTGGCCTTCTTTTTTGGATTGTACACTGTTTATCAGCAGGTGAAAGCGCTTTCTGTCGTGGCGGGAATGGAGC
>PHAW01000237.1:2140-5301 GCA_002841785.1 Deltaproteobacteria bacterium HGW-Deltaproteobacteria-3
GAACCAGAGCACCGAGTCGCCGATTCCGGCGGCGGTGTCGATCAAGACATAATCGAAGCGGTCGATGATCTCTTCCAGGCTGGAGGTGAGGAAGGCCTGCTCCTCGTAGGAGAGGTTGGCCATTTCCGGCACGCCCGAACTGGCCGGCAGGACCTGAAATTTCGGGTTGATCTCCACCAGGGAACTTGCCAGGTCGCGCCCCTCTTCAATGGTTTCCCGGATGGTGTGCCGGACGTTGAGCCCCAGCACCACATCCACGTTGGCCAGCCCCAGGTCGCCGTCGATGAGGAGGACGGATTTGCCTTTTTGGGAAAGGGCTGTGGCCACGTTCACCGAAAAGGAGGTCTTGCCGACCCCGCCTTTGCCGCTGCTGATACAGATGATTTTCGGAGAGCGCTTGGTTTTCGCGGTCATGGACGATTTCCCTCTGCAAGAAGCTGTAAGTGTGACGGATTAATAACAGCCCTTCGACAAGCTCAGGGCGAACGGACATTAAGCGTATTGATCGTTGCCGTTAACACCGTTCGTGCTGAGTCTGTCGAAGCACATGTTTGACGCTGTTACAATGCCATCAAGTGTATCTTAAAGTACGGGCAACACATTATACCGCAATACCCGTTGCCCGTGTTGCCTTTCGGGGTATCTGCCACAGCAGGCCGCGTTCTTCCACCGTGACCTGACAGGAATCCTCGGCCCGGGCGGCGGCGCTTTGGCAGATGGCGTCGTTGCCCATCCAGGCAGCCCGGGCCAGCTCGGCTTCGGCCAGCGCCAAAAAATGATCCGGGGGGATGGTTTCATAGGCATGGCAGACGGCAATGCCCAAGGCCAGGCTTGTGCCCTTGCTAAAAGCGCCATTGCGCAGAATAGTCCGAATATCTTCCGCCCGTTTTCTTGCCTTGCCCACCGAAGCGCCGGGCATGATCAGGGCCAGACCGGTTTTTTGAAAGCCGGAGAGCAGATCCCCCGGATGCAGGCAGGGGCCCAGCGCAGCCGCGGCCTGGCCGGCCAGGGTTGCGGCTCCGGCAAGCGAGATCAGGAGAAGGGCGCAGGGCAGTCTGGTCTGCTGGACCTGGGCCAGTTCCATGGCCAGTTGCCGGCGCAGCCAGGCAAGGTCGGGCAGTTTTCCCTCCCCTTGGCCGAGGGGGGCCGTCCGGGGCTGGTCCGGAAAACGGAGTCCGGCCAACAGGGAAGCCACCTCCGGCCCGGGAATGGTGTCGTTGATGAGCAGCAACCCCAGCGGGGCAGTCCCTGTGCCGGTAAGCCGGATGGCGCGGACCGGGTGGCGGCCGGCCTGTTCTTCCAGGCTCCGGTACAGTTGCGCGGTATCCGGTGGTGTTTTCCGGCTCATGCCACCCTGCTGCCGGGAGCGACCGGGCCGGAGAGGGCGGAAAGCACCAGCCTCTCCCCCTCCTTGGCGGCAAGGACCATGCCGTGGGAGGCCACGCCCATCAATTTGGCAGGCTTGAGGTTGGCGACAATGATAACTTGTCTGCCCACCAGCTCTTCCGGCTGGTAATGCTGGGCAATGCCCGCCACGATGGTGCGCTCCTCCGGCGCCTTGACCGTCAGTTTGAGGAGGCGCTCGGATTTGGCGATCTTTTCGGCAGCGATGATCTCCGCCACCCGCAGTTCCAGTTTTTGAAAGGCGTCGAAGGTGACGACCCCTTCGGCCTCCGGTGCGGTCTCGGAGCTGGGGGCTTTTTCCTTGCTTGGTTCTTTCATGGCTTTTGTTTTCGGCGGTTGGATTTTTTCTTTTTCTTCCCGTTGCAGCCTGGGGAAAAGTTGCGCCCCCGGAGTGATGGGGCTGCCCGGGACGAGCCTGCCCCAGACCCCGCAGCCGGCGAGAGTGCTCTCGCCCATAACACCAAGGGCCTCGGCCATCTTGGCGGCGGTTTCCGGCATGATGGGCTGCAGGGTCAGGGTGATGAGCCTCAGGGTCTCCAGCAAGGTATAGAGCACCGTGTTAAGGCGCTCGCTCTGTTGCGGGTCCTTGGCCAGTTCCCAGGGCTGGGTGGAAACGATGTATTTGTTGGCCCGGCTGATCACCTCCCACACCGCAGCCAGCCCCCGGTGGAAGGCGAAATGGTCCAGGTGCTCGCGGTACTGGGTCAGCATGGCCAGGGTCGCCTCGGTCAGTTCCCGGTCCTGATCCGAGGGGGTGCCCGGCTGCGGCACAACGCTTTGCGCGAAGTTCTTCACCATGGTCAGCGAGCGGGAAAAGAGATTGCCCAGGTCGTTGGTCAGGTCGGAGTTGTGCCGGGCCACCAGGGCTTCGTGTGAAAACCCGGCGTCCAGGCCGAAGGACATCTCGCGGAGCAGGAAGTAGCGCACCGAATCCGCGCCGAATTCCGCCACCAGCTCGCCGGGCCGCACCACGTTGCCCAGGCTCTTGGACATCTTGGTCTCGTTCATGTTCCAGTAGAGGCTCAAGCCCCATGGCCTTGAGCATGGTGGGCCAGTAGATGGCGTGGGGCTTGAGAATGTCCTTGGCGATGACGTGCTCGGCTGCGGGCCAGTAGCGGGCAAAATCAGGGCCTGCCGGGTAGCCCAGGCCGGAGAGGTAGTTGATCAGGGCGTCGAACCAGACATAGGTGACAAAGCGGTTGTCAAAGGGCAGCGGGATGCCCCAAGTGAGCCGGGTGGTGGGCCGGGAGATGCAGAGATCCTCCAGGGGCTCCTTGAGAAAGGAGAGCACCTCATTGCGGTAGCGCTCCGGGGTGATGAATTCCGGGTGCTTGGTGATATGCTCAATGAGCCACTCCTGGTACTTGCCCATCCGGAAAAAGTAATTCTGCTCGCTGATCCGCTCCGGTTCGGTGAGGTGATCCGGGCACTTGCCGTCCTTCAGCTCTTTTTCGGTGAGGAACTGTTCGCACCCCTTGCAGTAGAGGCCGGTGTACTCGCTGAAATAGATGTCGCCCCGGTCGTAGACCTGCTGGAGAATATCCTGCACCACCGCCATGTGTCCCGGGTCCGTGGTGCGGACAAAGGTGTCCGGCACTATGGAAAGCGGTGGCCAGGCCGCCTTGAACAGGGCGCTGATTGTGTCCACGTACTCCTTTACGGAAACCTCGGCATCCGCCGCGGCATGGACGATCTTGTCGCCGTGTTCGTCGGTGCCGGTCTGGAAGCGGACATCCTTGCCCAGCAGCCGCTGATAC
>PHAW01000238.1 GCA_002841785.1 Deltaproteobacteria bacterium HGW-Deltaproteobacteria-3
GAACGCCCCGGACGGCAACGCCACCACCGCGGCGGAACACGCCATTGCCATGATGATGTCGCTGACCAGGAACATCCCCCAGGCCACCGCCTCCATGAAGGAAGGCAAGTGGGAGAAGAAGAAATTCTCCGGCCGGGAAGTAACCGGCAAAACCGTGGGCATCGTCGGCATCGGCCGGATCGGCAGCATCTTTGCCGAGCGGGCCCAGGGCCTGAAGATGAAGGTCATCGCTTTTGATCCCCACATGCCCAAGGAGCTGGTCGAGAAGATCGGCGTGGAGCTGGTGAGCCTGGACGATCTGTGCAAGCGGGCCGATTTTATCTCCGTGCATGTGCCGCTCACCAAGGAGACCAAGCATCTGCTCTCCACCGAGCAATTCAAGATGATGAAGAAAGAGTGTGTTTTCCTCGATTGCGCCCGGGGCGGCGTGGTGGATGAAGAGGCACTGTACAATGCCCTTAAAGATGGACAAATTCGCGGGGCAGGGCTGGATGTCTTCGAGGTGGAGCCCACCACCAAGGAAAACTGCAAGCTGCTGAGCCTGGATAATTTCATCTGCACCCCGCATCTGGGCGCTTCCACGGCGGAGGCCCAGGAGAATGTCGCCGTGGCCATCGCCGAACAGGTTGCGGCCTATCTGCTCCGCGGCACCATTATCAATGCGGTCAACGTGCCTTCCGTGAGCGCGGAGGTCCTTTCCCAGGTCGGTCCCTATATCACGTTGGCTGAGATGCTGGGTTCCTTTCACATGCAGATCGCCAAGGGCGGAGTTGAGGAGGTTACCATTGAGTACTGCGGCGATCTCTCCGAGATGATCACCAGCCCGATCACCGTTGCCTTCCTGAAGGGTCTGTTTACCCCGATCCTCAAAGACGCGGTCAATTACGTCAACGCTCCCATCATCGCCCAGGAGCGGGGCATCCGGGTGGTTGAGGCCAAGACCACCCGGAGCGACGACTTCCTCAACCTGGTGAACATCCGGGTGAAAACCACCGAGGGTGAAAATGTCCTGGCCGGAACAGTGTTCGGCAAGAACGAGCCGCGCCTGGTACGCCTCAACGGATTCCGCATGGAGGCCCTGCCCGCCGGGCCCATGCTTTTTGTCCAGAACAACGATGTGCCCGGGGTGATCGGCCTGCTCGGCACCACCCTCGGCAGTGCAGGGGTGAACATCGCCAGAATGACCGTCGGCAAGCAGCGGGAAGGGAACATGAACCTCAATGTTATCCTGCTCAACACCGATGAGGTGGTTCCTGCCGCCCTGCTGGACACGGTCCGTTCCCTGCCGAACATCAATGAGGCCATGGTTCTTGAGTTGCCGGAGCTGGTAGGGGCCTAGCGGTTTGGTTTTCTCCTTCTGCCCATTGGGATAGCCCATGACTGAAAACGAGAAAAACGAGAAAGAGTGCTGTCCGGAGGGATATGTCCGGCAGGGCGGAAAATGCGTGCTGCCGGAGGTTACCTTTACCACCCTGATCATGTCGCTGAATACCTCGGCTCTTTTTCATCTGGGCGATCTTCAGGACCCGGAAACCGGCCAGACCGGCAAGGATCTTGCCTTGGCCAAGCATACCATCAGCACCTTGCAGTTGCTGAAGGACAGGACCAAGGGAAACCTGACCGGCAAGGAGGAGGAGCTTCTTGGCCATGTGCTCGCCGATTTGAAGCTGCGGTATGTGAAAGCCAACGGTTAATCCTTTTCTCGCCCGCCACTATCCGAGATCGCCTGGGTTTCAATCCGCTGAAATCAGGCGATCTTTTTTTGTGGTGGCCGGAAAGGGTGCACGGAGCCTGTGCTGAAGATGAAAAAAGATGGCGCAATGGAGCTTGTCTGCGAGGCTCCGGCAAAAATAAATCTCTATCTTGCCATCAAGGGCAAACGGGCGGACGGGTTTCACGACCTTGAAACCCGGATGCTCAAAATCACCCTGGCAGATCGTCTGCGTCTTGCCGGACGGGATTCCGGCATCACCGTGGCGTGTCCGGGCAGCGAGCTGGCCACCGGGGAAGGCAATCTTGTCCATCGGGCGGCGCAACGGTTTTTCGCCGCCCTTGGCAGAGGTGGGGGCGTGCATATCGTGCTGGAGAAAAAAATCCCTGTTGCCGCGGGGCTGGGAGGAGGGAGCAGCGATGCCGCCGCTGTACTGCGCGGCCTGAACATTATTCATGGTTTCCCTTTTTCCTCCGGCCAGCTTGCGGAGCTGGCGCGGCCGCTGGGAGCCGACGTGCCGTTTTTTGTGCATGATTGCACCGCGGCCTGGGCCACCGGGATCGGCGACGAGATCCAGGCCGAGGACATTCCCTTTCTCGGATGGATCGTTCTGGTAAACCCCGGATTTGCCGTGTCCACCAAGTGGGTGTATGAGAATTTTACGTTGACAACGGGTGGCAATCCAAATGATGCATGTGCCGGGCCGGGGAATCTTCCTTTATATAACGACTTAGAGGCCGTGACCATCGGGAAATATCCGGAGCTCGGCCGCATCAAAGATGAGCTTCTGGCTGCTGGCGCCCACGGGGCATTGATGTCCGGCAGCGGCCCCACAGTGTTTGGTCTTTTTGAGAGCGAGGCGCAAGCGCGGAAGAGCGTTGCTCGTTTTGCCCAGCGTTTCGGCCGGAATGTCTTTCTGGCACGGCCACTGAGCACACAGGAAAAGCTTTAAGGCGTTGGGGCGTCGTCAAGCGGTAAGACACAAGACTTTGACTCTTGCACTCGCAGGTTCGAATCCTGCCGCCCCAGCCATTTTCTTATTCTCTGGCGCGCATATCTGGATGAGGCGGGTCGAAGCGGCGGAAACACGATAACCCGAACTGCAGGCAACAGCATGAAAGATATGAAGGTCTTTGCCGGTAACGCAAACCCAATCTTGGCTGGGGATATATGCAACTATCTCGGAGTGCCCCTGTCCAAGGCGGAGGTTCGCCGCTTCAGCGACGGGGAAATCTTTGTCGAGATCGGCGAAAATGTCCGCGGCCGCGATGTGTTTATCATCCAGCCGACCTGCCCGCCCGTGAACGACCATCTCATGGAGCTGGTGATCATGGTTGACGCCATGCGGCGCGCCTCTGCCCGCCGGATTACCGCGGTGCTTCCCTATTACGGTTATGCCAGGCAGGATCGCAAGGTTGCCCCCAGGGTGCCCATCACCGCCAAGGTGGTGGCCGAGATGATGATGGTGGTCGGGGTGCGGCGGGTTCTGACCATGGACCTCCACGCCGGGCAGATTCAGGGATTTTTTAACATCCCGGTGGACAACCTGTTTGCCGCCCCGGTTCTGCTTGATTACATCTCGCAGAAGTTGAGCAACGACGTGGTCATGGTTTCTCCGGATGCCGGCGGGGT
>PHAW01000027.1 GCA_002841785.1 Deltaproteobacteria bacterium HGW-Deltaproteobacteria-3
GACGAAACGGTCAACACCTTCAAAAACCAGATAGCCAAATATGAAAATGCCTTTCTGACCGGGGAAACCGACCAGGCGATCGAGGGCAACCATCTCAGCACAACAATTCTGCAGCTTCTGGAACAGATGAAAAAGGTGTCCGATCAAAACACCATTTTTTCGCCCGAAGCCGCCCTCATTGATAAACTGCAAAATCAATACAATGAATTCTATCAGTTGGCGGCGGAGGTCTACCTCAGAACCCAGTACATCGAAACCTCCCTGGAACTGCAGCAAAAAGTCCAACAACTCGGCAACATGCAAACCCGTCTGCTCAATGATCTTCTCGATCTGTCCCAACACCTCGCCCATAGCGTTGAACAGCACATCCAGGACGAAAGACGGCATGCCCAGGCCAACACGCTGTTCCTCGGCCTTCTTTTTGTGCTGGTTTTGATCAGCGCAACTCTTATCAGCCGTTGTTTTGCCAATAGACAACTCATCGAACCGCTCACCCACATACAGGAAATGGTGGTCCGCTTTACGCAAAACAGGGAGATCCTCCGGCCGCCCCATGGCAACCAGGACGACGAAATCAACAATCTGGCCGCTTCCTTCTGGGGCATGACCGAAGAACTCAAACAGACCATGGTTTCCAAAAGCTATGTGGACAACATCATCAAACACATGAGCGGGTGCCTCATGGTCCTTTCGGCCGGCCGGACCCTGATTAAAATCAACAACAACACCGCAACGCTTCTGGGCTTTTCCGAAGAAGAGATGCTGGGCCGCCAGATTGACGAATTCATCAGCAACGACACGATCAACGTGTTCAAAAATTTTGGACTGAATGTTCTCGCCCGGGGAGAAGAGGTCAATAATCTGGAGATTTGCCTGATGACACGGCAGAAAACAAAAATCCCCGCTCTTTTTTCCGGTTCGGTGATGCGCTCTCCTGACCAGGAAATCGAAGCGATAATCTGCGTGGTCAACGACATCACCCAGCGCAAAAAGACAGAGGAGATGCTGCGGAAGATCGCTGTCGAGAGGGCTCTTGCGAAAACAGCATCCTTGGCGGCGATCGGAGAACTGACCTCCAGTATCGCCCATGAGATGCGCAATCCTCTCTCCTCAATAAAAATGAACATCCAGACGATTCAGCAGAACTTGGGCAAAGAGGACACGCTTTTTTCCGAACTTACGGAAATCACCTGCCAGCAGTCGCTGCGCCTTGAAACCATGCTGAACGATCTGTTGAGCTATGGCAAACCCTTGCAGCTCAACCTGAGCCGGAGCAGTTTCCCGGAACTCATGCAGAAAACGCTTATTGCCATAGCCCAGGAAAAGAAAAACAAGGGCGTACTGTTGGAAATCAACAACAGCCTGGGCGATGATCTGCCCCTGGTGGTGGATGTCGAGTTGTTCATCCGGGCCTTCTCCAATCTGATCTTGAACGCCATCCAATGGTCGCCCAAGGAAGGGACCGTGCAGATTTCGGCCCGGATCGCAAAAAGCAAGGACGACCAGGAAAACCAGGTGATTATTCTGGTGCGGGATAATGGCCCGGGAATCAACCCGGAAAAAATAGGCCGTCTTTTTCAGCCTTTTTTCACGACCCGTGAAGGCGGCACCGGCCTGGGACTTGCCAATGTCAGAAAAATCATCGAATATCACGGCGGTATGGTCACCGGCAACAACAGCCCCGACGGCGGCGCGGTATTTACGATTTTTCTGCCCCTGCCGCCGCAGCAACCCGTCATGGGCGCATAAAAAAAGCCCTTACTTTTCGGCATCGCACCGAAAGTAAGGGCCTCTGCATCTCTCGCAAATCCCGGCAGCATTACACATATTCTTTCCGCCCCTTCCTTCCGGAGTCAGGCAGAATTCAGCCCCTCATCTCACGCCTCCGCCAACTCCTCCTGAACATCCAAGCCAAACTGGGCAATCTTGCGGCGCAAGGTATCCTTGGAAATGCCCAACTCCCTGCAGGTTGCCATGCGCCGCCAGCCATTGCGGGTCAAGGCGCTGAAGATGGCCCTTTTTTCGATCTGAGTAAGGGGCAGCGGCCTGTTCAGATCCACCCCCCCCATAACCGGGTCCAGTTGCGCGGCCAGCGGCGAGGGAAGATGGTCCGGCTGGATCAGGCCACCCGGACACAGGATGAAGGCATACTCGATAATATTCTGCAACTCCCTGATATTACCTGGAAAATCATAAGACATCAATATCCGCAGAGCCTCTTCAGACACCCCGCCGATATCGCGATCTTTCTCTGCATTGAGTTTTTCGACAAAATGCTCCACCAGCAGCGGGATATCCACGGCCCGTTCCCGCAAGAGCGGCAGCTCAAGCTTTGCCACATTAAGGCGGTAAAAGAGATCGTCCCGGAACTTGCCCTCCTGGACCAACCGTTCCACATCGCGGTTGGTCGCGGACACGATGCGGACATTGGCCTTTATCGTCCGGCTGGAGCCCAAAGGCTCATAACATTTGGTCTCAAGGACACGGAGCAACTTTACTTGCATGGCCGGAGAGATATCTCCGATCTCGTCGAGAAAAAGAGTCCCCCCCTCCGCCGCGGCAAAACGCCCCTGGCGGTCCTGCTTGGCGTCGGTATAAGCTCCGGCCTTGCAGCCGAAGAGTTCCGATTCCAGGAGAGTGTCCGGCAGAGCTCCGCAGTTGACGGCAACGAAAGGCCCCTTGCGTCTCTCGCTCATGTTGTGCAATGACCAGGCAATCAGTTCCTTGCCTGTCCCGGATTCGCCGAGAATGAGCACATTGCTTTCACTCTGGGAAATCTGCGGCAAGATATCAAAAATTTTCTTCATGGGCGCACTTTTGCTGATCATATCGCCCAACCGTTCCCGCTGAAAAATCTTTTTCTGCAACGCCTTGACCACCCGCAGATCCCGAAAGGTTTCCACTCCGCCGATCAAGTTGCCGTTGCTGTCGTACATGGGCGCGGCGCAGATACTCACCGGCACCCTGGCCCCATCCACATTGCAGATGGTTATGCACCGGTTGGTTTCCGGCTTGCCGGTGCTGATGCTGCAAGCTATGGCGCAGGATTCCCCGCAGATGCTGGCATGAAAAACTTCGCTGCACGGCTTGCCGATCGCCACCTCCCGCGGCAAACCGGTAATCCGTTCCGCCGCTTTGTTAAAAGAGGTGACCCGCCAATTGGTGTCCACAGTGAACACCCCATCGGCAATGTTGTCGAGAATCACAGCCCGGTGCATGGAGGCCTTGGCGCTCCGGAAGACCTGAACACCGCCCACCACGTTATTTTTATTATCCAACAGGGGCGTAGCGCTGATCGTGGCGCCGATCCGGGTGCCATTGGCGTGGGTAATGAAAACAGACTTGTTTTCCACCGGCTTTTTTGAATCGATGCTCTCGGCGAGCACGCAGTCCGTGCCGCAACAATTGGACTTGAACACCTCTTTGCAGGTTTTGCCCAGGGCATCCTCCCGCTTCCATCCGGTCAATTCCTCGGCTGCCCTGTTGAATGAGGTGAGCCGCCAGTTCTGATCAACGCTGAAAACCCCATCCACAATGCTGTCGAGAATAAAATCCGTGGAGGTCATCACGCCGGAGCCTTTTGGGCTGGTGTAGGTTTTGGTAAGAACCGGCAGGGGAATATTCCAGTCAACCCGCCTTTTGAAATTGATCCCGCACAACATCCTGCCGCTGTCGTTCAACGTTTTGACCCAACTGATCTCGCCATGCACATAATAGGTGTCGAGAATGTTATCCTCCGGCCACAGCTCCACATCCATCTGCGGGACGACAGGCGCATCGGTTTCCAACTGGATCCCGCAAGGATGGATATCGCAGCTTGTGGCAAGAAAGGTTTGCCTGCCACTGTCCTCCCGGATTCGGAACTTGAGATTGAATGGCATGCGGACGAGAGACCGACGATCATTGCTGTTTGTTTGTGCTATGCTCATTTTTCCCATCTCGTTATGTTCATCCTGGAGTTGATAGAGCGACACGGCGGTTGCCGTATCCTTCTCTGGTGAGATCCGCAAAACTTTCCCGATGATACGGTGAACACCGTGGACGGCTGCCGCAACGAAATAACGCAAAAATCACCCGCAGCCGTTCCTTCTCCATGAATAGCAAGAACGGTACCACAAAGAAATTTACAACTGTAACATATTGTTTTTTCAGAAAAAGTTTAAACATCATCACCACCACTCTCTCCCGGCCCATCATTTTCTTGGGAGAGGATGGTCAGGAACTGGTCACTGCTCCTGCGACCATATGCCGCATGGACGCACAATTCTTTCTTGTACGGAAATTGGGCTCGCAGCACGCCAGAACGCGATAAAAAATCATGCCGGGCCGGAAGAAAAGAGCGATACGCGATCGCGTATCAGGGCGAAAATACCGGAAAAAAACAACAGGAAGAAATCAGAGCCAACCCTGCTTTGCGCAGGTATCTTTCACCAGCGTGGCCAGCCCTTCAACAAAAAGGGGATGGGTATTGAGGGAACCGGTGCGCTCAAGCCGCATGCCGAGCTCTTTAGCCTGCTCCCTGTACTGGATATCGATCTCGTAAAGGGTCTCCACATGGTCGGAGACAAAGCTGACCGGCACCATCAGAACATTTTTCACCCCTTCCCCGGCCAATTGCGCCAGCATGTCCGGGGTGGAAGGGGTAAGCCACTCCACCGGGCCGCTGCGGCTCTGAAAGCACAGAAGCCCCGCCATGCCGGTGATTTTTTCCACCGCCGCGATGGTTCGCCTGATCTGATCCAGATAGGGATCGCCTTCCCGGATGAAGGAGACCGGCAGGCTGTGCGCGCTGTAGACCAACTGCGCCGGGTCCCCGCCGAATCCCGCCATCCCGGCCCTGATGCTTTCCGCCAGGCAGCCGACATAGTCAGGCTGATCCGGCCATTCCCGGACCTCGGCAAGCTCGAAGGCGTGCCCCGAGGCGCCAATGGCCCGGCGCAGATCTTCCAGCGAAGAGCCGGTGGTGGCGCGGGAATAATGGGGGTACAGGGTCAAGGCCACAATGCGGCGGATGCCGGCCCGGGCACATTCGGCAAGGGCCGTCTCCGCTCCCGGTCGCCAGTAGCGCATGGCCATGCGCACCTGAAAATTACCGTCCGCGGCCAGGGCCTCTTCCAAAGCCCTTCCCTGCTCGCCGGTAATCCGCGCCAAGGGCGAACCGCCACCGATCAACCGGTAAGCCTCCCGGCTCTTCGGCGCGCGTTTGGCCGCAATCCTTCGGGCAATGAATTTCTGCAGAAAGGGGAAAGGGGAAAGCCGGATGATGGTGCGGTCGGAAAAAAGGTTGAACAGAAACGGCTCCACGTCGGCCAGGGTTTCCGGCCCGCCAAGATTGAGGAGAATGATGCCGACTGGTTCTTTCATGTGCCAAAGGCCTCCAGCGGGAAAAAATCCCGGCGTAATCGTTGCTCCAGCTCCGCCGGAGAAAAATCAAGCCCGGCGAAAATCCGCTCCTCAATGGCATGGGCCTGGGCGAAGTTTTGCCGGATTCTGGCGTGGAGAACCTCGTCTTCGTTGCCATAGCGGCGGATGATGTAGTCGAGGCGCGCTTCAAGGGTAACCACCTCGTCGTGGAGCACCCGCTTGTCCGCGTAATAGACGATTTCCTTTTCCGTGCAGCACTCGGGCAAACCGCCTTTCAGGACCACATGCTCGGCCACGATCTCGGCCAGCTCGTCCAGGCCATGTTGCAGGCAGATTTCCCTCCCCAATTCATCGTGGCGCAACGCCGTCTCCAGGGTGGCGGTCTTGGCGATGTCGTGCAACAGGGCGGAGCTGACGATGAGCTCCAGGGAAAGCGGGTGACCGGCCCGGGCCAACCCGCTGCCGATGAGCCCGGCCACCCGGCCGACCATCAGGGAATGCTCCCGGATATTGGGCAGCATCGCATACTGCTCCATCAGCGCAAAACATTGGGCAACGGAGGGAATCACCCGCTTATCCTTTTCTGCTCAGCCGATGCACCGCCTCAACAAAGAACCTGGCCTGCTCCGGAGGGATCTCCGGGACGATGCCGTGGCCGAGGTTGAAGATATGGCCCCGCGCACCCTTGGCCTGATCCAGGATATTCCGGATCAGCTTTTCCATCTTGGCCGGCGGCAGCAGCAAGGCGATGGGGTCCATATTTCCCTGGAGCGACACCTTCCGCCCCACCACCTTCACCGCCTCGTCGAGCGTAATCCGCCAGTCGAGACCCAGCACGTCGGCCCCGCTCTCCAGCGATTGGGGCAGCAGGGTCGCGCCGTTGTTGGCGAAATAGATGATGGGCACCGTCACGCCGCCCGCCTTGAGGGCGGCGATGATCCGTTTCACATACGGAATGGCGAACTCGGCAAAATCGTTTGGCGCCAGCACCCCGGCCCAGGAGTCGAAGATCTGCAACGCCTGAGCCCCGGCCGCGGCCTGGGCCTTGAGATAGTCGATGGTGCAGTCGGTGATCTTGTTCAGCAGATCAGCATACAGCTCCGGATCGGTGTACATCATCTTCTTAGTCAGAAAATAGTTCTTCGACGAGCCGCCCTCGATGAGATAAGTGGCCAGGGTGAAGGGCGCGCCGGAAAAACCGATGAGCGGCACCCTCCCTGCCAGCTCGCGGCGCAGGATGCGGATGGTCTCCATGACATAGCCAAGCTCCGCTTCCGGGTCGGGCACATGCAGCTTCTCCATCCCGGCCCGGTCGCGGATCGGCTCAAGAAAAACCGGCCCCCGCTTCTCGTGAAACTCCAGGGGCGCGCCCATCTTCTCCAACGGCACCAGGATATCGGAAAAGAGGATGGCCGCGTCAACCCCCAGGATATCCACGGGCTGGATGGTCACCTCCGCCGCGGCCTCCGGGGTCTTGCACATCTCCAAAAAGGTATACTTGCTGCGGACCGCGTGGTACTGGGGCAGATAGCGGCCCGCCTGGCGCATGAGCCACACCGGGGTATACTCAACCGCTTCTCCGCGGCAGGCCCTTAAAAAAGTATCGTTCATTAATGTTCTCCAGTTGGAAATTAAGAATGAAAAATGCAGAATGGAAAATGGCGCCCGGCGCAGGGAAGAACCACCCGCCAGCGGGGCCATGACACTCTCTTCACTTTTTATTTTTCACTTTTCATTTTCTTCGGCACATAGGTGCAATACGGCTCCTCGGCCATGTAATCGCCGGTTACTGCATAGGCCCTGGCCCGGCACCCCCCGCAAACATTGACATATTCGCAGGAGCCGCAGCGCCCCTTATAGGCCTTGAAATTGCGCAGATCGTGAAAAAGCTCCGAATGCTCCCAGATCTCCCTGAAGGATTTCTCGCGGATGTTCCCAGCAGCCAGTGGAAAATAGCTGCACGGCAGCACATTGCCGTCCACATCGATCAGGGAGATAAGCTGGCCGGCCAGACACCCCTTGGAGCCGCCGGTGGAAAACTGCAGGCTCCGCCGTTCATAGTCATCGCCCTTCTCCTTGGCCTGCTGGAGCACGACCCGGTAGTAGTTCGGAGCGCAGGTGGGCCGGACCAGGATATCCTTTTCCCCCTTTTCCATTTCGTAATGCCAGACCAGGAGCTTCTCGTAATCCTCCGGGGCGATCAATTCGTCCATGATATCCTCGCCCCGGCCGGTGGGCACGATCATGAACATGTACCAGGCCGTGGCCCCAAGCTCCTTGGCCAGATGGTAGATCTTGGGGATCTCCTCCTGGTTGCGCTTGGTGAAGGAGGAGTTGATCAAAAACTGGATGCCGTTCTCCTTGAAGAGCTTGGCCGCGTTGAGGGTGCCGGCAAAGGCGCCGGGCTGATTGCGGAAGTTGTCGTGTACCTCGGCGCTGGCGCCGTCCAGGCTGAGCGATACCATTTTAATCCCGGCGCCCTTGATCTTGTCGCAGATCTCCCGGGTCACCAGGGTGCCGTTGGTGGCGAGACACATCCGCAAGCCAAGACCGGTTCCATAGGTGGCGATCTCGAATACATCGGGCCGCAGCAAGGGCTCGCCGCCGGAAAGCACCACCACCGGCTTGGCGTAGGAGGCGATATCGTCGAGCACCCGCCTTGCCTCGGCCAGGGTGAAATCGGGATGCCCTGTTGCCTCAAGCCCGGAGGAGGAGCGGCAATGCACGCACTTGAGATTGCAGCGCCTGGTGATCTCCCAGGCTATCCATTTTGGTTCAAATTCCACGGGTGGACCTCACAACGTTGAAGACTAAAAAAGAACCGGCAGATTGGAATACTATAGCCAAAACCGGCAAAAGAACAAGCAGGCGCTACAGAAAATCGGCGGCTATCGCGGCAAGAACGCTCCGCTCGCTTTTGAGCAGGGTGATGTGCCCGTGAATCTTCTGCTGTTTCAACCGTTCCACCGCATAGGTCAGGCCGTTGCTGCTGGTGTCGAGATAGGGATTATCTATCTGGTAGGGGTCGCCGGTGAGCACCATCTTGGTTCCTTCCCCGGCCCGGCTGATAATGGTTTTCACCTCGTGGGGCGTCAGGTTCTGGGCCTCGTCCACGATCACGAACTGCCTGGGGATGGAACGGCCGCGGATATAGGTCAAGGCCTCCAGCTCCACCACATGGGCCTGCAGGAGCTTGTCCACCTTCTGCTTGGCCGATTCGTCCGTTTCGTGCTCCTTGCGCTTGCCGCCATCGGTCATCAGATAGGTAAGGTTGTCGAAAATGGGCTGCATCCAGTGCGCCAGCTTTTCATCCTTGTCGCCGGGCATGTAGCCCAGATCCTTGCCCAGCGGGATGATGGGCCGGGAGACCAGAATCCGGTCGTAACGCTTGAGGGAGAGCACGCATTCCAGGCCCGCAGCCAGGGCCAGCAGGGTTTTGCCGGTGCCCGCCTGCCCCACCAGGGTCACCAACTGGATGGCCGGGTCCATCAGCAGCTCAAAGGCCATGCGCTGCTCCTTGCTGCGCGAGCGGATGTTCCAGACCGTTTCGTACTCGTCGTAGAGCGGGGCCAACATCTCGTTCTCCCGGGCGCGGGTCAGGGCGGTGTGTTTTTCATCGTTTTCATCGCGCAGGAGAACAAACTCGTTGGGCATCAGATGGAGGCCCTCGCTGGACACCTGTTTCTTCTGATAGAATTCGTCGATCACACTCCCCGGCACCAGCAGTTCCCGCTGACCCCGGTACAGCTCGTCGATATTGACCTTCTGTTTCTCGAAATCCATCACCTCGATGCCGATGGCATCGGCCTTGAGCCGGGCATTGATGTCCTTGGAAACAAAGATGACCTTTTCCCCCTTCTGCAGAAGGGTGAAGGCCACGGCCAGAATCCGGTTGTCCGCCACATGCATGTCCAACCCCGTGTCGACACATTGGCCCTTTTCCATGTAAATCCACAAGGCGCCGCCGCCCTCCATGGGCACCCCTTCGCCGAGCTTGCCCTTCTGGCGCAGCGCGTCGAGCTGGCGGATCACATGCCGGGCATTGCGGCCCAGTTCGTCGTTATGGCTCTTGAACTTGTCCAGCTCCTCGATGACCGACATGGGCAAAACCACGGTGTTGTCTGCGAAAGAGGTGATGGAATCGGCATTGTGCAGGAGGACATTGGTATCGAGGACAAAGTATTTTTTCAAGGGGACTCCTGATTAGGGAAAAGCGGTGGCCGGAGGTGGCCGGCCGGCAGGGATTGTCCGCGCAAGGGCGGCCATGCGGTTTCAGGCAAATCGTTGCGGCACAATACCCCTGCCCATGGGCGTGGCGGGAACGGCTCTTAGCTTAGCCAAACAACCCATTCCTTGGCAAGCAAAATGATGGGAGGACAACGGTGGGACGGCCCTTTTTCCATCCCCTTTCCCAAGGGAGTATGCTATGATGGCGGCCATGAAAATCGCCCTCATCCAATACAATCCGGTTATCGGCGACTTTGCCGGAAATATCGCCCGGATCGCGGGCTGGCTGAAAAAAGCCAGAGCGGCGGACTGCCAGCTTGCCATCTTACCGGAGCTTGCCGTCAGCGGCTATCCGCCCCAGGACCTGCTTGAACAGCCGGCTTTTCTCGACGATCAGGACCGGGCCTTTGCCCGGCTGGTGGAAAAGGCCCGCGACATCGGCATCGGCGTGGTCTGCGGCCTGGTCACCCGCAACCCCGCCCCCATGGGCAAGCCCCTGCACAACAGCGCGCTCCTCTTTGCCGGCGGCAAGGTGCTATTCACCACCCACAAACAACTCCTTCCCACCTACGATATCTTTGATGAGGCCCGCTATTTCGAGCCGGGAAGCAGCAGCGGGACCTTCCGCTATCAGGAATTGCACCTCGGCGTCACCATCTGCGAGGATATCTGGAACGACACCAGCCTCTTTCCCCACCCCCTCTATGCCACCGATCCGGTGGCTGCCATGCTGGCCCGGGCAGACACCCCGGTGGACCTGCTGATCAACCTGGCGGCCTCGCCCTTCAAC
Organism: Deltaproteobacteria bacterium HGW-Deltaproteobacteria-3; assembly: GCA_002841785.1. GTDB lineage: Bacteria > Desulfobacterota > Desulfobulbia > Desulfobulbales > Desulfurivibrionaceae > Thiovibrio. The sequence goes on from PHAW01000027.1 coordinate 10,382, forward strand.
CTGGGCAAAGGCGGTATCCGGCGGAAAATCTTCGCCAACCTCTGCCAACGCCACGTTCTTCCGCTCATCTACGTCAACCAGGTGGGCGGCCAGGACTCCCTGATCTTTGACGGCGGTAGCGTCGCCCTGGACAAACGCGGCGTAATTGCCGCCCAAGCCGTCCGGTTTGCCGAAGACCTGGTGGTGATCGACACCGAGACCTGGCAGGGGGAGATCCACGCCGCCCCCTGCGGAGACGAGACGGAGCAGGAAACCGGCGAGGTCTGCGAGGCCCTGGTGCTGGGCACCCGCGACTATGTCACCAAATGCGGCTTCAGCAAGGTGGTCATCGGGTTGTCCGGCGGGGTGGATTCGGCCCTGACCGCAGCCATCGCCGCCCGCGCCCTGGGGCCGGAAAACGTGCTGGGGGTAGCCCTGCCTTCACCCTATTCCTCCCCGGAAAGCCTGGAGGACGCCGAACAACTGGCCAAAAACCTGTCCATCGACTTTACCGTCCTGCCCATCACCGGACTTTTCAATACCTTTCTCGCCACCCTGGCCCCCGTCTTTGCCGGGGCAAAGCCCGATGTCACCGAACAGAACATCCAGGCCCGCATCCGGGGCAATCTGCTCATGGCCATCGCCAACAAGCAGAGGCGGCTGCTGCTTTCCACCGGCAACAAAAGCGAGAACGCCGTGGGCTACTGCACCCTGTACGGCGACATGAGCGGCGGCCTGGCCGTGATCTCCGACGTGCCCAAGCAATTGGTTTACGGTCTGTGCCGCCACCTCAACCAGAGCAGGGAGATCATCCCCCTGCGCACCATCGACAAGCCCCCCAGCGCCGAGCTGGCCCCGGACCAGCGCGACGAGGACGATCTGCCGCCCTACCCGGTGCTGGACGCCATCCTTGCCGCGTATCTGGAGGAGCATCGTTCCATCAATGAGATCGTGGCCATGGGCTTTGCCCGGCCAATGGTGGAGGATGTGGTCCGCCGCATCCGGGTCAACGAGTACAAACGCAAACAAGCCCCCCTCGGCCTCAAGGTCACGACCAAGGCATTCGGCCAGGGACGCCGCTACCCGACGGCCGAAGGCTACCGCGAAGGCGCACAGCCATGAAGCTCCCTTCCATCTCCCCGCGCTGGCTTCTTTTCTCCCTGCTCCTGGTGGTGCTGACCCTGGTGGTCCGCGAAAACCTGACCAAGCGGCCGGACAAGCTCTACCAATTGGTCAACGGCCAGGTGGAGATGTGCCTCTCCTGCCACAAGGACGAAAAGCTCGACCCGGCGCATGGCCGCGAGGTGCTGGGCTGTTCGTCGTGCCATCTCGGCGACCCGCTGGCCATCGACAAGAAGGCCGGGCACAAGGGCATTGTCAAGAACCCCGGGGATCTCAGGGTGGTGGAAAAAACCTGCGGGGTCGAGGGATGCCACGCCCAGGATGTCAAAAAGGTGAAAAACTCGCTCATGGCCACGAACCGGGGGATTCTCGCCACCCTGCTCCATTACTGGGGCGAGGCCCCGGACCAGAACGGCGATTTCTCGGTGGAAGAGCTGATCAAAAGCGGCAAAACCTCCCTGGCCATCGACTACTACCGCAAGCTCTGCGCCACCTGCCATCTCTGGAAGGAAAAAGGCGACCTGGAAGGGTTCTTCGGCGAGAAGGGCGGCGGCTGCACCGCCTGCCATTACACCCGGCCCCAGGCCCCCACCGCCACCAAGCCCTGGGAAACCTTTTTCCGGTTCGGCCAGGACAAGAAAAAACCGCACCCGCTCATCAACAAAAAGGTGCCCATGGAAAACTGCATCCGCTGCCATAACCGGAGCGGCAGGGTGGGCACCTCCTTCATCGGGGTCTACGAGCGACCGCTACTACCTGGATCTGCCCCCGGACATCCACCACCAGCAGGGCATGGCCTGCATCGACTGCCACACCCGTGACGAGATCATGGGCGACGGCACCAATTACGCCCATTACGAACAGGCGCTGGAGATCTCCTGCGAGCTCTGCCATATAAACCCCGAACAGGGCAAACCCGGCCTCACCCGGAAGAAGAAGCAGCTCAACAACCTGGAACAGGCGCCGGAGGGGAGCTATCTCCTCACCGGCAAGCTCACAGGCAAAAAACATCCCCTCAACCCGCCCAAGGCCGGGGTCTGCGACTACCAGGGCCACAAGCGCATGAGCTGCGCCTCCTGCCACTCCAGTTGGATTCCGCAATGCTACGGCTGCCACGCCAAGCGGGACATGCGGGATACCCACCTCGACAAGCTGACCGGCAAGGAAACCGACGGCTGGTGGGAGGAGGGCCGCTCCTATCTCCGCTACGAGAAGCCCATGCTGGCCGTGTGGAAGGACAAGATTGTCACCGTCACCCCCGGCTGCCAGGATATCGTTACCCTGATCGACAAAGAGGGCAAACCGGCGGGTTCCTTCAACTCGCTGACCATGGCGGCTTTAAGCCCGCACACCACCCAAAAGGCGGGCCGCACCTGCGCCGACTGCCACACCTCCACCAAGACCGTAGGCTTGGGCGAGGGCACAGCCTGGAAGGAAAAGGGGGAGTGGCGTTTTTCCGGGATTGACCAGGGGCTGCAAACCGAGGCCGGCCCCACCCCGCCGCTGGACGGGTATGTGAACATCGAGGGCAAGCCCCTGCAGAAAAGCGCCCGGCCCGACCTGCGCCCCTTCAACAAAGGCGAGCTGGCCCGCATCCTGCGGGTGGGGCAATGTCTGCCCTGCCACAAGGATTACAGCGACAAGATATACGCCAATTACACGCCCGAACGGAAATGCCCGGTCTTTGACGAGGAGTCCGGGACGACGAAACGTTAGCCCGGTTGCGCCTCTGGGGCTTCGCGATACCACCAGCCGGTTATACCATCAACAGGTTTTTGATACGGAGGATCAGGATGAGAAACCCCTTCTTATTGTGCTGCGCCACAGCACTTCTGCTGGCCGGCTGCGCGGTGGAACAGCCACCCGCGCCACAGTCCCTTGCCCAGAATGCAACCACGCCAGGCACCAACGCACAGGCGGCGCCAAATCCGGTTCCGCCAACCACCCAGGCCAAAATTGTTACGCCGCAAGCAGCGCCAGCGCAAAAAACCCGCGCCACCGGCACTCCGGAAGATGCCCGGCGCCACATGCTTCGCGGCATGGCCGCCATTGAAATAGCCAAATCCAACGATGACTTGGCGTTGGCCGAAGAGGAGTTCCGCACGGCCACCGAGATTGCCCCGCAGATGGCCGTTGCCTGGTTCAACCTGGGCAAGGCCCAGACCCAGTTGGGCCGCAACGACGAGGCCATGGACAGCTATCGCCAATACCTGGCTCTTGCCCCCGACGCCAAAGACGCGCAGAGTGTGCGCGATGAAATCGTCAAACTCGAATTCCGGAGGGAATTGGCAGCCAAGGCCCAGGCGCGGGTAGGTCTTTGGGTGGGGCAGGACGGCTCCTTATACCGCCTGACGCTCAACGGTAATCGGTTGACGCTTAAAACCGACGAGCGGCGGGTGCCGGAAGACGAAGTGCGCTCCACCTATTCCCTGGTCGGCGATGTCCCGGTCGGAGGGTACACCCCGGCGGAATACCAGCTTGTCCTGCAGGGCAACCGTCTCACCGGCACCTGGAGCCGTGGGGGCCTGCGCGCGGACAAATGCATGATCCCCCCGGACACCTCGGAAGCGGCCGGCGAACTGAACGACAGGGAGGGCAGGATCGTCCTGCACCATGAAAGCACGAGCTACCAGGCTTCCACGCAGATGTCCCTTCTGGGCGACGACAGTTGCGGCGGCGTCGTGGCCGGGGCGAGAAAAACGGCGGAAGACACGCTCTACGGCCCCCTCGGCAAAGGCGGTCTGGGCGTGGTGCTCTATGGACTCACGCAATGGTGGGATGGCGGTTTCTCCATGGTTCAATACGGCTGGCATGGACGCTTGAAGGTGCGCGTGCAGCCGGGAACCCCGGCCTTTGAGGCGGGATTGCGCGACGAGGATGAAATACTGGCCATCGACGGCGTGGCAGTCAAAAGCCTTTCCGCAGGTCAAGCCGTGCTCCGGCTGCGCGGCGAACCGGGAAGCACCGTCAATCTGGAGCTCTGGCGGAAAGGCAACCAAGCCCCATTTACCCTCGCCATCCAGCGCATTGATGTATCTTCGCTACAAGCCAAGCAATGATGCGCCAGGATACTGACTGCACTGAACAGCCGCACTCTCCGTATCTATCTGGAAACAGCGGGAGGAAAAAATAGTATGTCTCGGATGAAAGCGCTCTTGGGATTCACTCTGTCTCTTTCTCTCATGGCCGCTGTGCCGGGCTGCGCTCCCATGGATTCCGGAGGGAGCCAGCCCAAGGACGTTATCCCGGCAGGCTACACCTATCATCCCAAGCCCCGGCCAGAAATTGTGAGCCCTGATGCCGCGAAGAAGGATCTGGCCGCCCTGCTGACCAGCAGCAAAAACCCCGGCATCAAATATCATGGGCAGCCCGGCCTCAACACTACTGCCAACGAGGAAGCCCTGAAGGCTTTCATCCAGGGCAAAAGCGGCCCGATCACCTTCTGGTACGACGCGCAGAACGAACTGCTGTTCATGGCCTTTCCAGGCAGCAACGCCCTGGAAGACCGGATCGAGGCGCACCCCCGCATCCTCTTTTTCTATGCCGATCTGTTGGACCATCCCCTCGTGGTTGAAAAAACAACGGAATGGCCCGCCTGGGGCCGCCATGTTGCGGGAAAGAACCTGGAAGGGCTGGTGCGCCCCTATAAAATCCATTTCCCGGGACTGATCTCCTTTGTCTTCGAAGACCTGCCCGATGCGCAACGGTTTGCCGACGATCTCTTTGTTATCCAGCAGGCGTTGCAGAAGAATCGTGACGAGCGGCTCGCCCTTTTTCAGGCCAAGGCGGCCCAATACCGCGGGATGAAGGTCAAGCCGCCGGTATCCGAGGAACAAAGAAGATACATCGTGCAGGCCAATGCCCTGAACGAACGAAAAAATTATGCCGGGGCCATTGATCTGTACACTAAAACCATTGAGATCGATCCTGTCTCCTACCCCGAGGCGTACTTCAACCTGGCCCTGCTTTCCGCGCAGATGCAGCGGTTCAAACCGGCCATCGCCCACATGAAACAATACCTGCTGCTTGCGCCGGACGCCAAGGATGCCCGCGGCGGCCAGGACAAAATCTATGAGTGGGAACTGATGCTGCAAAGGAACCCCTAGGGAATACGCCTACAGAGCGAAAGGAGAGATTATTCATGTATCTAGGAAAACGGTTTTTTGAATGTGTTATTCTTTTCTCCCTTATAGCCATGTTCGGGGGAGGCGCCACAGAGGCAGCCTCCAAATCCGATGAAGCTTCTTTCCCTAAAGTGTATTCCCCCAAACTTCCGTCCGATATAAATACTCTTGAAGAAGCAAAGAAAGACCTGGCGATTCTTTTAAAAGACGTGGATGTCATTTTTTATGACGCTGGCTATTGCCCTAAATTTCCCGGTGAACGCGCCGCGAAAGCATTATTTGAAAAATATCCTCGCATGCGGATGACGAATGTTATGTATACTGCAACTACCTGGAGCATCTACAAGGATAAAGGCGGCATTATTGATGTTTATGATGACAGGATAGACTTTCCGTTATTCCCTTTATTTTATTACCAGCTCTCCGATGATATCGACATATCGGTCATAGATGGATATCTTATTAAATTGTCACATCATGTTGAGTTGCGAGCGAGTGAAGGAGTTACACAAAAAATAGCTGACGATCTGTTTTTTATACAGCAAAATCTCAAGAAACCTCTGGTGGCCATGTTCGAACTGAAGGCGGCCGAGTACCGTGCGCTGAAAGTCAAGCCCCCTGTCTCCGAGGAACAGAGGAAATATATCGTTCAGGCCAATGCCTTCACCCAACAAAAAGACTATTCTGGAGCCATTGCCCGGTACAATAAGGCCGTTGCATTGAACCAGGTTTCCTATCCGGCAGCCTATTCCAATATGGCCCTACTCTATGCTCAGGAGCGCCGGTTTAAACTAGCTATTGAACATATGAAAAAATACCTACTGCTTGAACCCGAGGCCAAGGATGCCCGCAGTGCCCAGGATAAGATCTATGAATGGGAAGCCATGCTGGACAAATAAGCCCTGAAAGGATGCAAACAAAGGACACGCCAATGAAGCGATTTTTCGATCATCCCCTGATCATATTTTTTTTAGGTGGACTGCAGGTATTTTCCCTGCTGCTGCCCCTGCCTGCTTTGGCAGGGCCGGCGCTCGATTGCGAAGGCTCGGCCAAGGCGTATGCGTTACAGGGAATACCGTGTACCTGTGTAAACGGACAAATCGTTTGCGATAAACCTGCCGGGGGGCACAAAGCCAAGAAGCATGGCATTACCTCCGGGGATGTCAACGCCATGGTCGTAGGCACTATTTTCCAGGGGTTGCTGACCTCCATGTTCGCGCCCCCGACCAGCTCGAACAATGCGCAGGAAGCCCTTGCCGCCCAACAAAAAGCCGCCGCCCTGGCAGCCCAGCAGGCGGCTGCGCACCAGCGCGCCCAGGAGGCAGCCTTCCAGGCCGAACACAACAAGATGATGCAGTCGTTCAAGCAATTGGATGGTTCCCAGGGCGTGGCCTTCAAAAGTTTATCGGATGCTTCCCTTGCCTTTAAAACCCTGGACGATGACACAGCCCACCCCCTTCTTTGGGGACACCATGCCGCTCAAGGATATCCAGTTGCTGGTCAACCCCGAGAATGATCCCAGGATCGTTGACCTGAGAAACGCCACCGCCTATGTGGCCAAAAATTTAAAAGACAGCGCGAACCCTGCTCCAGGCACGACGAAACCGCGCGATGGAAAAGCTGACGGCAAGCCCATAACCAAGGGGCCGGATTGCACGAAGCTCAACCAGAAATTGCAGGGGTTCCTCACCCAGAGGGACAAGTTCCACAACACCATCAATCTGGCGCAGGAGCAGTTGACCACCTGGGAAGACGCCAACCGCAACGCCCTGCTCAATGCGGCCAAGGATGGCATCGAGTATTTTACCGGACAATTGCTGGAAGGGCTTGCCAACAGGGGAAAGGCGGCGGAGCGGTTGCAGCGGATTTACGAAAAGAATGGTGCACAAATGGCGCAGGATGGGGTGGATGTCGCCGCGATCCAGGCCAAGATAGCACGGCTGAAAATGCTTTCTTCCGCGGGAAAAATCTCCGAACTCACCAGCAACATCCTCGACTGGCAGACCTTCATCAAGGATGGGATGTCCGGCCTGATGGCACAATTGACCTCTTCAAACCAGGAAGTCCACGCCCTGCTTGACGATCCGAAACTGCAAAAATACTTCGAGACGGAATCCCCTGAGTTGAAGGCCATGCTCGATATTTCAAAAATCGCCGCTTCCAATAAGGTCTTTGGCAAATGGGTCGCGAAAAAGGTTCCTGTAATCGCAGGGGTCGAGCTTGCGATCAATCAATCCTACAACGGACTGGATTGGTTCCTGAGCTTCAAGCGCATGACCGAGGCCAACAAGATCAACGGCAAGGTTCTGCATGCTGCCAGAAACCTTCAGCAACATATTGATGATACCTCTTGGGCATTGCGGGATTGTCCTTGAAAACGGAAGCAATACAGAGTAGGTCGAGATCTGCGACTATCACTGACAGGAGGCAACCATGAACAGACTGCCCAACATCCACCCCGGAGAGATACTGCGGGAAGAATTTCTCAAACCCATGGAGATCAGCCAATATCGGTTGGCCAAGGCCATCGGCGTTTCTGCCATGCGCATCAGCAAGATTTGCGCCGGGAAACGCTCGGTCACCGCCGACACCGCCCTGCGATTTTCCCGCGCCTTCGGCACCACGCCGGGGTTCTGGCTTGGCTTGCAGGCCGACTACGACACCGAAGAAGCTGAAAAAATTGCAGGAAAATCGCTTGCACGCATCACGCCGCTGGCTGCGTGAGACGATAACTGGACAAAGAAACTGGGAAGTGCCCCTAATTCCATATTATTGTTAGCTTTTTGGAGTATACATGAAAGGTCTCTTCCCTCAGTATGATGATCCGTCCAATCAAGACTATGGTGTAGCATGGAAGGAATCCCTCTTCGTTTTTGATACGAACTTACTCCTGAACCTCTATCGGTACCAGTCAAGCACACGCGACGAATTATTGAAAGTGCTTGGTCAGCTTTCAGGTCGTATCTGGATACCCCATCACGTAGCCTTGGAGTTTCAAAGAAACCGACTGAAAGTCATCGCTGAACAAACAAGACGCTTCACCGAAGTCCGCCGCACTATTGAGAAGGCCAGAAATGGCCTAGGCTCTTCAGCAAAATTTGTGGGTTGATTCTGGCTCAGGGAGCTTGCCAACCGTATGATACAGGGCGATTTTCAGCACATCAAAGCTCCTGAAGCCGTA
>PHAW01000239.1 GCA_002841785.1 Deltaproteobacteria bacterium HGW-Deltaproteobacteria-3
GTGAACGACTGTGCCCTGCAGGAACGGTTGGGCGCCAAGGCCCGCAGTCCGCGCTGGGCCATTGCCGCCAAGTTTCCCGCCTCCCAGGCCACCACCCGGTTGCTCGCCGTGGAGTTCGGGGTCGGCCGGACCGGGGCGATTACCCCGGTGGCCGTGCTGGATCCGGTGCTAATCGGCGGGGTCACGGTGCGGAGGGCCACCCTGCACAACGAGGACGAGCTGCGCCGGAAAGGGCTGATGCTGGGGGACACGGTCCTGGTCCAACGGGCAGGCGACGTGATCCCGGAAGTGGTCAAGCCGGTGCTCGCAAATCGAACCGGCCAAGAGCAACCCGTGGTCATGCCCACCCGCTGCCCCGAATGCGAATTTCCGCTGGTCCGGATCGGGCAGGAGGCTGTCACCCGCTGCCCCAACCCCGCCTGCCCGGCCCAACGGGTGCGGGGGCTGATCCATTTCACCGGCAAGGGCGGCATGGACATCGAGGGGCTGGGAAAGAAGGCGGTGGAGCAACTGGTCAGCCAGGGACTTATCCAGGATATCCCGGACATCTACCGGCTTGAGGTCGAGCAACTGGCCGGTCTTGCCGGCTGGGGCGACAAATCGGCGGAAAATGCGGTGCGCGCCATTCAGGGGAGCCGTACCCCCACCCTGGCAAAATTCCTTGCCGCCCTGGGCATCCGGCATGTGGGCGAGGTAACCGCCCAAGTTCTTGCCCGACATTTCACTTCGCTGCCCCGCCTTTTGCTGGCCGGCGAAGCTGATTTTTTGCACATCGAGGGCCTCGGCGAACAGATGGCCGCCAGCCTGGTGGATTACTTCCAGGATCCAGCGGTCCGGGAGATGCTCTCCCGCCTGGAGTCCTTGGGAGTCCGGGTGCAGGAGGAAAAAAAGGGTGCGGAAATTCATGGCGGACTGAGCGGCAGCGTCTTTCTTTTTACCGGGGCGCTGGCCCACCTTTCCCGGCATGAGGCCAAGGCCAGGATCAAGGAGCTGGGCGGCCAGGTGGCTTCGGGCATCAGCCGCAAGGTAACCCATGTTGTCCTGGGGGAAAGCCCGGGAAGCAAATTGACACAGGCCCGGGAATTGGGCTTGACCGTGATCACCGAGGATGAATTTCTGCGGCTCATCGGCCGCTGACCATGAACTGATTATCGCGCAAACCGGGAGAGAAACGGAGTATGGCACGAAAACGGGTGGTGACAAGGGTTGAAGGTGTGGTGCAGGGCGTTTATTTTCGTGATTACGCGCAGAAGGAGGCCCGAAGCCTTGACTTGAGCGGCTGGGTGCGGAACCGGCCGGACGGCACGGTTGAGGTCGTGCTGGAAGGCGAGGCGGAAAAGGTCGAACGCATGCTTGCCTGGCTGTACACCGGCTCGCCCCAGGCCGAGGTCAAGGAGGTGCAGGTCACCGAGGAGCAGCCCTTGGGAGACAAGACCGCCTTTGCCATCCGGTACAATTAAGACAGGACGCCTGCTCTTCCGTGGTCATTGTCCCAGACCATCCTGATTGACATTTCTCGCCAGTTGCCGTAGAGTTCGGCATTTTATGCCCGGGGGAAACCCTTTTTTTTCTGACGAGGAGCAGCATGGAAACCGAAATGGCAACCCCCCGCAGGGTTGCGCAAAAAAGCCGAGCGCGCATCCGTTGCCCGCATTGCGGCAACGATACCGATTTTTTTGAGATCGCCGACGGGGTTGTCCTGACCACCCGCTATCTCCAGAATAACGACGGCAGCTTTACCCAGGAAGGCGACGAGTCCCAGGTTCTGGGGGAGATCAAGTTCTTCTGTGGCGAGTGCAACCAGGATCTTTCCGAGTATCACAACCACTTCCTGGAGATGCTTTTCTAGGGGGAAGATTCTTCGACCGTTCGCTTGCTTGCAACAGAATGTTTGTGACTTTTTTGACAAAAAAAAAGGAGAAGGCAAAAGCCTTCTCCTTTTTTCATTCAATCCTGAACGAATCGACTGGTGCGGTGATTACACACAACCGGTCGGTTTCGGCAGGCCTGCCATCTTGCAAGCGCCCTTACCAGGACCGGAGGGGAACAGCTCGTAGATCCGCTTCAACGGGAAGCCGGTGGTCTTGGAGAGGATCCGGACCATGGGAGCGATGCCGTTCTTCTTGTAGTAGTCCTGCAGGGTATCGATAACCTTGCGATGCTCGTCGCTCAGCTCACCGATGCCTTCAACACCCTTTACGTAATCAATCCAGTGCTCGTTCCACTCTTCCATGCCCTTGGTGAGGAAGCCGTCTTCGTCAACGGTGAAGCTTGAACCATTATGCTCGATTGTAGGCATATTTATTCTCCTTCAGTAAAATTTTAACAAAAAATTATTGTGAAATGTAACGTATTCGCTAATTCAGGATGCCACTTATTACTATATGCTT
>PHAW01000240.1 GCA_002841785.1 Deltaproteobacteria bacterium HGW-Deltaproteobacteria-3
AACCGTCCCAAGGTTCGTGGTGTTGCCATGAACCCGATTGATCATCCAATGGGTGGTGGTGAGGGTAAAAGCTCTGGTGGCCGCCATCCTTGTACCCCGTGGGGTGTTCCCACCAAGGGTTATAAAACACGCGGCAAGAAGTCATCCGATAAATTTATCGTTAAGAAAAGATCATAATTAGGGGGTATACAAGTGGGACGTTCAGTTAAAAAAGGTCCATTTGTAGATGACCATTTGATGTCAAAGGTCATGAAGGCCAAGGATGAGGGCTCCAGGAAGGTTATCCAGACCTGGTCCAGACGTTCTGATGTAATTCCGGAAATGGTTGGGCTTACCTTTGCCGTGCACAATGGCAAAAAGTTCATCCCGGTTTTTGTGACGGAAAACATGGTAGGACATAAGCTTGGTGAGTTTTCGCCGACTCGTACCTACCACGGTCACGCAGCGGACAAAAAGAAAAAGAAATAAAAGCTGCTAAACCGGACACGGTCTTCAGGTAAAGAAAGGAGTTCATTCGATGGAAGCAAAAGCGCTTGCTCGTTATATAAGGATTTCACCGCAAAAAGCCAGGCTCGTTGCTGATCTGGTGCGCGGAAAAAGTGTTGATCATGCCATTAACGCACTGCGGTTTTTGCCTAAAAAAGGCGCCCGGTTGCTGAAAAAGGTAATTGAGTCAGCGGTGGCCAATGCCAGTCAGAATGAGAGTATTGACGTGGATACCCTCTATGTGAAGTCTATTTTTATAGACGGCGGGCCGATGCTGAAAAGAATTATGCCGCGTGCCCAAGGGCGGGCGAACAGAATTCTGAAAAGAACGAGCCACATCACTGTTGTTTTGGATGAGCAATAACAGAATACAGAAGCAATAGGGTATTCATCAGTACTTTGATTTGCATTTCAATGAGAATGGAGGAAGGTTTTGGGCCAGAAAGTTAATCCGATAGGTTTACGACTGAATATTATACGTACCTGGGACTCCATCTGGTACGCCGACAAGGATTATGCCAAAAAATTTCTTGAGGATCAGAGCCTGAGGAAGTTTCTTAAAAAGCGGCTCTATCATGCTGGCATTTCCAAAATTCAGATAGCCAGAACCGGCGATAAGCTCCGGATTAAGCTTCATACCGCCCGTCCAGGCATTGTAATCGGCAAAAAAGGGACAGAGATCGAGGTCCTGAAGGCTGAAATTGACAAATTGACCGGCAAGGAGTGCGTTCTTGATATTCAGGAGGTTCGTCGTCCTGAGGCAGATGCGCAACTGGTGGCGGAGAACATTGCTTTGCAGCTTGAAAGACGGGTGGCCTTCCGGCGTGCCATGAAGAAGTCAGTAAATATGGCCTTGAAGTTCGGCGCTAAAGGTGTTAAAATTGCGTGTTCAGGCCGGCTGGGTGGTGCGGAAATTGCTCGTCAGGAATGGGTGCGCGAAGGTCGAGTTCCCCTGCATACTCTTCGTGCTGATGTGGATTATGGTATTGCCGAGGCGAATACTACCTATGGCAAGATCGGCGTTAAGGTCTGGATCTTCAAGGGTGAAGTTCTGAGTGCTGCCGACCAGATTGCCGAATAACTCGTTGTCGGGTGAAACGGCTTTAAATAAGTCAGTCACAGATAGGATATACCGATGTTAAGTCCAAAAAAAGTAAAACATAGAAAGATGTTTAAGGGCCGCCTGACTGGCGCAGCGTATCGCGGGTCTGGATTTTCTTTCGGTGAATATGCCCTGAAGGCTGTCGGCTGTGGCAAGATGACCGCCCAGCAGATTGAGGCGGCTCGTATTGCAATCAATAGAAAGATTAAAAGAACCGGACAACTGTGGATACGGATTTTTCCGGATAAGCCTATTACCAAGAAGCCTGCTGAAACCCGGATGGGAAAAGGCAAGGGTAATCCGGAATATTGGGTCGCCCAGGTAAAGCCGGGCCGCATACTGTATGAACTTGCCGGGGTTGATGATGATTTGGCCAGGGAGGCGTTGCAGTTGGCCGCCAATAAGCTGCCTTTCCCGACTAAAGTAATTTATGTGGGGGACACCTTATGAAAATGAAAGATATACGCGAGCTTGGAAAAGATGAGCTTGTTGTCAAGGTTCGGGAATTGTCGGAGGAGCATTTCAGGCTGAAGTTCCAGCACGGCATACGTCCCTTGGAAAATACGGCAAAATTGCGGCAGTTGCGTAAAGAGATTGCCCGGATGCAAACCGCTCTTACTGCGCATACCGCGTAACGTAATAGCTGGTTTCTGGCCAAGATTACTGGTGTTTTTCAGTGCTTGCGCCAATCGATAACGCTATTTGGTAGGATACTTTCATGGTTGATGGAAAATCGAATAAGAAGACTCGGGTTGGTTTCGTAGTCAGCACCAAGATGGACAAAAGTGCTAT
>PHAW01000241.1 GCA_002841785.1 Deltaproteobacteria bacterium HGW-Deltaproteobacteria-3
CAAAGGGCAGATCAAGGATTACGAAAGTAAAGTTGATCTGAGTGAAACCGGCACCGTAATCTCCGTTGGTGACGGTATCGCTCGTGTGTACGGGGTTGAGAAGTGCATGGCCATGGAGCTGCTGGAGTTCCCCAGCGGCATTTTGGGCATCGCCTTGAACCTGGAAGCGGACAACGTCGGTTGCGCGATTCTTGGCGACGTGCGGAAGATCAAGGAAGGCGACACCGTAAAACGGACCGGCCGTATCGCCGAGGTTCCGGTCGGCCCCGAGATGGAAGGCCGCGTCGTTGACGGCGTGGGCACTCCCATTGACGGCCAGGGCCCGCTCAATGCCAAGCACAGCTCCAAGATCGAGGTTCTGGCTCCCGGCGTTATCGCCAGAAAGTCAGTGCACGAGCCCTGCTACACCGGCGCCAAGGCGGTTGACGCCATGACCCCGGTTGGCCGCGGCCAGCGCGAGCTGGTCATCGGCGACCGTCAGATCGGCAAGACCGCTCTCTGTGTTGACGCGATCATCGCCCAGAAATACACCGACGTGCATTGCGTTTATGTGGCCATCGGCCAGAAGAAATCCACCGTGGCCCTGGTTGTTGAAGCGCTCCGTAAGCACGGCGCCATGGAATACACCACCGTGGTAGCGGCCTGCGCCTCCGATCCGGCGCCCATGCAGTATGTCGCAGCCTTTGCCGGTTGCGCCATGGGCGAGTACTTCCGGGACAATGGCCAGCACGCCCTGATCATCTATGACGATCTTTCCAAGCAGGCGGTTTCCTACCGTGAGCTCTCCCTGCTCCTTCGTCGCCCGCCGGGACGTGAAGCTTACCCCGGTGACATTTTCTTCAACCACTCCCGTCTGCTGGAGCGGTCCTGCAAGGTAAACGATGCCCTGGGCGCCGGTTCTCTCACGGCTCTGCCCATCATCGAGACCCAGGCCGGTGACGTTTCCGCCTTCATCCCGACCAACGTTATCTCCATCACCGACGGCCAGGTATACCTTGAGCCCAATCTTTTCTTCGCCGGTGTCCGTCCCGCGATCAACGTCGGTCTTTCCGTATCCCGCGTAGGTGGCGCCGCCCAGGTTAAAGCCATGAAGCAGGTTGCCGGCTCCCTCCGTCTGGATCTGGCCCAGTATCGTGAGCTCGCCGCCTTTGCCGGTTTCGGTTCCGACCTGGACGCCGCCACCCAGGCCCAGTTGACTCGTGGCGCCCGTCTGGTTGAGATCTTGAAGCAGCCCCAGTATCAGCCGCTGCCCATGGAAAAACAGATCTGTATCCTCTTTGCCGGTACCCGCGGCTATCTCGATACCCTGCCCGTTGACTCTCTGGCTGAGTATGAGCACCAGCTCTATGCCCATATCGAGAAAAACCAGCCGTCCATCTACGATGACCTGAAAGAGAAGCAAGCCATAGATGCCGCCCTGGAAGAGAAGATCAGGACCACGCTGCAGGCTTTTGGGGAATCTTTCAAGGCTGCCAAAGGCCTTAAATAAGGGGGGTAAGGTCTCATGCCGAGCCTAAAAGATGTAAAAACGAAGATTGGTGGCGTGAAGAAGACGTCACAGATCACCAAGGCCATGAACATGGTTGCTGCGGCCAAGCTTCGCGGGGCGCAACAGAAGATGGAAGATTTCCGATCCTACGCAGAAAAGTTCAACGCGGCCATGGGCAATCTTTCTTCAGCCATGGATTCCGGCGCTTTTCCGCTCATGGAGAAGCGTGAGGTCAAGACCGTGGAGATCCTGGTGGTCACCTCGGACCGTGGCCTGTGCGGAAGTTTCAATGCGCATATCCTGAAGATGACCGACAAGCTGATTGCCGGGTTTGAGGCCGAAGGCAAGAAGGTTTCTCTGGTATGCATCGGCAAGAAGAGCGCCAGCTATTTCCGGAAGACCGGCAAGGTCCGGCAGCGTTACACCGACCTGATGGGCACCTTCCAGATGTTTAATGCCAGGACCATTGCTCAAGATATCGCCGGGAATTTTCTCTCCGGTGAGAGCGATGAAGTTCGCATTGTCTACGGGAAATTCAAGAGCGTTGCCGTGCAGCGTCCGGCAGAGCAGATGTTTCTGCCCATCCAGCCGGACGTAGTAGCGGCAACCGAGACGACCTCTTCGGCGACCGGGGCATACATCTATGAGCCGAGCACCGAAGAGATCATGGAAGTGCTGCTGCCGCTGTACATGAATGTCATGGTCTACCATGCCATGCTGGAAGTAAGCGCCAGCGAGCATGCCGCCCGGATGAGCGCCATGGATAACGCCACCAACGCCTGTAAGGATATCATCCACAGCCTGACCCTGATTTACAACAAGGCCCGGCAGGCTGGCATCACCGCTGAATTGATGGACATTGTCGGCGGCGCGGAAGCGGGCTTTTCAATGAGTGAAGCAAGAGTTGGTAAAATTGTTCAGGTCATCGGACCTGTTGTAGACGTTGAGTTTGAGCCGGATAACCTGCCGGAGATCATGAATGCCCTGCAGGTCAGCAACAAGGGGATCAGTGACGAGCCCGGCAACCTGATCATCGAGGTTGCCCTGCATCTTGGCGACAACGTTGTTCGTTGTGTTGCCATGGATCAGACCGATGGTCTGGTGCGCGGCCAGGAATGCACGGATACCGGCAAACCCATTGAGATTCCCTGCGGTGCACCGGCCTTGGGTCGGATCATGAACGTGGTCGGTCGTCCGGTTGATGGCATGGGGCCCATTTCCTCCGAGAAAATGCGGACCATTCATCGTCCTGCCCCTGCTTTCACCGATCAGTCCACCGAGGTGCATGTTCTGGAAACCGGCATCAAGGTTATCGACCTGCTGGTTCCCTTTCCTCGTGGCGGTAAGATGGGCTTGTTCGGCGGCGCTGGTTGCGGCAAGACCGTTATCATGATGGAAATGGTTAACAACATCGCCATGCATCATGGCGGTATCTCCGTATTCTGCGGGGTTGGCGAGCGTACCCGTGAGGGTAACGATCTCTACCACGAGATGAAAGAGTCCGGCGTTCTGCCGAAAGCGGCCCTGGTTTACGGCCAGATGACCGAGCCGCCGGGAGCCCGCTCCCGTGTCGCGCTGACCGGCTTGTCCGCGGCGGAGTACTTCCGCGACGAGGAAGGCCAGGACGTGCTCTTCTTCGTTGACAACATCTTCCGTTTCACCCAGGCCGGCGCCGAGGTTTCCGCGCTTCTTGGCCGTATTCCTTCGGCGGTTGGTTATCAGCCCACCCTGGCCACCGACCTCGGTGCGCTTCAGGAGCGGATCACCTCCACCAACAAGGGTTCCATCACCGCGGTACAGTGCGTTTACGTACCGGCGGACGACTTGACCGACCCGGCTCCGGCCACCACC
>PHAW01000028.1 GCA_002841785.1 Deltaproteobacteria bacterium HGW-Deltaproteobacteria-3
AGCACCTATCTGGGCTTCGGTCTCGGCCCCCTGGCCGGCGGCCTTGTGGTGCAGACCGCGCCGGAGCTGATCTTTGTTTTTGCCGTGGCCGGGGCCGGAGCCATCTTTCTGCTCTCGCTGTTTCTGATTGATTATGAGCCCATTGTCTTTTCCTTTAAGGAGTACAGCGGGGATATCCTCCAGTTCAAGCCGCTGCTGCTGATCGCCTGTCTTTTTGTCCTGGGCACCCACTTCGGGGTGGAGCAGACCTCTTTTTCCCTGCTGCTGAGGGAAAAATTCGGGCTGCTCCCCCGGGAGATAGGCTTGGTCTTTGCCTGCATGGGGCTGTGGATGGCCCTGGCGGTTCCCCTGGTCGGCAAATATCACGACAAGCGGAGGTCGGTGTTCCTCTTTTTTCTCGGCGGCATGGCCTTTTCCGCGCTGTTCCAGGTGCTGACCCCGCTGGCGGTCGGCATTCGGAGCCTGGTGGTCATCCGGCTGCTCCACAACCTGGGCGATACCGTGGCCCTGCTGGAACTCGGGGTGCTGGTGGCGCTGCTTTTTCCCTCCGGCCGACTGGGTGGCAATTCCGGTCTGCTCTACGGGGTGCGCACCCTGGCCACCTTTCTTGCCGCAGTGGTCTCCGGGAGCCTGAACCGGGAGTGGGGCTACGGCGCCTCCTTCATGGGGAGCGGCCTGTTTGTCCTCTGTTTTGTGGCCGGATGCGTCGCCTTTATCGGGTTCAGTCCAACGCGGCGGCAGGCGGTGGGCTGGCAGGGCGATCAGAAATGAAAGGCGAAGATTCTGCCTGTTACCAATCATATGTTAAGGAACCATCACCATGAGCGAACACCCAAAACGATTCAAGCTGGCCCTGGAGTTTGACGGCGGCCGGTACAGCGGCTGGCAGAAGCAGGATGACGCCAAAAGCATTCAGGGCAGCCTGCTCACGGCGGCAACCGAACTTTTCGGAGGCGAGGTGGATGTGCAGGGCAGCGGCCGCACCGACACCGGGGTGCATGGGCTGCGGTTTGCCGCCCATCTGGAAGCGCATACCGAGTTCAGCCCCAAGGAGATCGGGGAGCGGTTGAACGAGCTTTTGCCCAAGGACATCGCCATTCTGGAATGCAAAAGGGCAGGCGCCCGCTTTCATGCCCGGCATAACTGCATCGGCCGCAGCTATCTCTACCAGATCGCCAAACGCAAGAGCGCGCTGGGCCGGGATTATGTCTGGCAGATCCCGGCGTTGCTGCACGCCGGTTTCATGCAGGAGGCGGCGACCACTCTGGCGGGGATGCACGACTTCACCTCCTTCACCGACCGGCAGGCGATCAAGAAGAAATCCCCGCTGGTCATGGTCCATACGGCCCAGATCGCGGAAACAGAGGATCTCATCCTCTTTCGCATCGTGGGCTCGCATTTTCTCTGGAAGATGGTGCGCCGCATCGTCGGGGTGCTGGTTGAGGTCGGCAAGGGGCAGCTCACCGTGGCCGAGGTGCGGAATTTTTTGACGGAGCCGGTGGTTCTCAAGCAGTATACCGCCCCGAGCCAGGGGCTTTTCTTTGAACGCGCCTTTTACGACCAGGAGGAGCTGGATGGGTTCCTGGCCGAGGAGCCATTGCAGTCGGCTTTTTTCTGATCGTTTTGTTCCGGTGCGTGCTTATTATTTGATGCAGCGCAAAAAAATAATTTCTTTAAGGTAACCCCCCGGCTTTGCCGGGGGACTCATAAAGTTTGACTTATACGGCGGTCGCGCTTCAAGTTGTTACTATGAGCACAGCACTTTTTATCCCGGCGGCTCTCGGTTTTATCGGCGCCTTCGCCGTTAGCACTGCTGAGGCGCTCACCCAATAAGCCACCGGCTTTGCCGGTGGTAATGTAACTCGGGAGGTGGTCGCATGAAAATCATCGGGCAGCTTGTGGAAAACGCGTCCCTTCTGTTGCTGGGGTTTGCCCTGGTGAGCCTGTTGAGCGCGCCAGAGGCCGGAGCGGCGGAAAAGCGGAAAAAGGCGATCTTTGCCGGGGGCTGTTTCTGGTGCATGGAAAAGCCCTTTGAGCAACTGGCCGGGGTGGTTTCGGTCACCTCCGGCTATATCGGGGGAAAAACGGAAAACCCCACCTACGAAAACTATGGGGCGGGCGGGCATATCGAGGCGATTGAGATCGTCTATGATCAGGACAAGGTTAACTATTCGAAATTATTGGAGGTTTTCTGGCGTCAGATCGATCCCACCGACAACGGTGGCCAGTTTGTCGACCGGGGGTACGCCTACACCTCGGGGATTTTTTACCTCGACGAGGAGCAGAGGCAGCAGGCCGAAAAATCCAAAAACGAACTGGCGAGCCGCAAGATTTTTGCCAAGCCCCTCGTGACCCCGATCGTTCCGGCCACCCGGTTTTACCCGGCGGAAGAGTACCACCAGGATTATTATAAGAAGAATCCCATCCGCTACCGCGTGTACCGCGGCGGCTCCGGCCGGGATCAATTTCTGGAAAAGGTCTGGGGGGATCAGAGCCGGGCGGCCAAGAAATGGAGCGAGGCGGAACTGCGCAAGCGGCTCACCCCCTTGCAGTACAAGGTCACTCAGGAGGAGGGCACCGAGCCCGCCTTTCGCAATGAATTTTGGGATAACAAGCGGGCCGGGCTCTATGCGGATATTGTTTCCGGCGAGCCGCTGTTCAGCTCCCTGGATAAGTATGACTCGGGCACGGGGTGGCCGAGTTTCACCAAGCCGCTGTCGCCGGAGCGGATCGTCGAGCATGAAGACCGGAAGCTCTTCACCACCCGGACCGAGGTGCGCAGCCGGGAAGGAAACTCGCATCTGGGGCATGTTTTTGCCGATGGCCCGCCGCCCACCGGGTTGCGCTACTGCCTCAATTCGGCGGCCCTGCGGTTTATCCCGGTGGCTGATCTGGAAAAAGAGGGCTACGGGGAGTTTCTCCCGCTTTTCCAGAAAAAATAATTTGAAGGGGTACCCTGCTCAATCGTGGCCGTGATTGCAGCCGCATCCGCAGCCATCGCCGTGGCCCTTGTGGAAATTCGCCAGGGCGTCGGCGATCTTGTCCTTGAGTTCGGGCGGGGCGTTGTCCAGGCAGTAGATCAGGGCTGCCTCCTGCTCGTCGCTGCCGGGCGCGGCGGTCATGCAGATATGCAGGGCCTGTTCAAATGAGTCGAAGTTCATGGTTTTTTCTCCTTGGGGTCTCCCCGGTAAGCGGATTTTCGCAGCAAGAGGTACCCCGTCTTTCCCGGGATTGCAAGAGAAGAAAACAGGCCGTCCGTCCTTCCAGGGAAAAATCGTCGCAATCTGGCGGAATGGAGCTTACCGCGCCCATTCCATGACCCGTTTCACCAAGACGACATGGGCTGCGTTGTTCCAGAGGGCTTGGAATTGCGGCTCCCGGTCGGTGAGGATCGTAAAGAGCAGCAGGTCTTCTGTTTCCGCAAACCTTTTCAGGCCGCGCACCGCCACCTGGAGCAACTGGAGAAAGCCCTTGCCCTCTTCGGGGCTGGTAAGGGCGGCGTAGATTCCGGATTCGGGGTTGCCGTATTCCTTGACCACCCCGTGGAGAATCTTGTGGGAGACCGGCCCGCCCACCAGGGCGAGAAAGATGATCAGCTCCCGCTCCAGGGTTGTGAGGTAGTGCAAGGGAATTGCGGCAGTACCCGCTTCCCGGTTCAGGGTCTTCTGGAGTTCCTCGTGGATGGTGCGGAGCTTGCGGAAGAGGTTTTCCTGTTCCTCCTCCAGAAAGGCCAGGGCCTGGGCGATCATCTCCTGGTTGAGCCCCACTTTGACCTGGAGCACCTCCTCCGGCGTGAGTTCGATATGGTTACCGAGTTCCTGGTTGTAGGTGCGGATCAGGATATTGGCCAGCAGCAATCCGTTGCGGTCGGAAAAGCCCACCCGGTGCGCCTGGGTGAAGATGTCGCGCAGCAGAACCTTCAGCGCCTCGGCCGGGGAGTTCAGTTGGGCAATGAGATGCTGCATGGCGTTGAGGAAGGAAACCCTGTCGTCCCGGGAGACAAGCTCCTTCAGGTAATGCCAGAGAAATTCAAAGACCTTGGTTTCGTACTGGACAAACTCGGGGATGTTTTTTTCAAAGGCGCTTCTGCGGAAGCGGCCGTTCTCGTCAAAACAGCCGTTGAGCAGTTGCACCAGATGGGCGGCCTGGTCGCCGCTGATCCGGAAATTTCTGGCGATCACCGCGTAATCCTGGGGTTCGAACCGGACCTGGCCGCGGACCATGTCGCGCATCTTTTTCTTGATCGCCGAGCGGCGTTTGAAAAAGCTGAGCAGGGAGAAGATCTCCTGGTGCAACGGCCGTTGATGCCCGGGCTGTTGCCCTGCCTCCGCTGCGGTCCGGTCCTCGGCGGAGGAAAGATTCAGGGCTTCATACAGCTCATCCGGCACCATCTCCAAGCCGGTTTCGATATTGTGCAGCGCTTCCTTTTGCACGGCTCCGGGCTGGGACGCATTTTCGCTTTTGTTGAGGAAGTCGGTGGCCAGGGAGAGCCGTTTTTGCAGGGTTCCCATGTAGATGTTCTGGTAGCCGCCGCTGCTCACGCTGGCCAAAACCTCCGCCACCTGCCGCGGGTTTTCGCCATAGCCGGCGATGGCCATGCGTGAGAGCATGGCCTGGTTCCGGTTGCCGCCCCCGGTGGCCTGTCCCGGCATGAGCCGTTGGATATTGTTGACCTCGATGGCCGGTTTGCCGAGCTGGGCTTTGAGTTTCGGGAAAGCGAAGATGGCGTTGAACACGGTGGGAAAGGCGGCCAGCACCTCTTTCGGCTCCGGGCCGAAGAGCATGGGGGTGATTTCGGTCACCAGTTTCCGGATGGCTGCCGGTTTGACCTTATTTATCGCCGCCAGCAGGGTGAGGTTGGGGTTGGGAAGATTGTATTCATCCCGGATGAGGTAATCCGAAGATTCCTGTTCCACCTCCAGGTAATAGCGGGTCAGAGCGTGCAGGGATTTCAGGAGATCGGCCCTGTCGTTTTCTTCGCCGACCTTGCTGTCCAGGTGGAGGTGGTTGATGCCCAGGGTGCTGAATCCCTTGAAAGCGGCAAGCAGTTGGCCGGGCAGGGCGGAACCCGGCTGGCCCGCCATCCTTTTTGCCATGCTCCCCGCCACCTGCAGGTCCAAGAGGAGACTGCCGCAGGAGACCTCGTAATCGCATTGTTCCTGTACTGCCTCCTGGCCGGGAAAGCCGCTGCCCCGGTAACGGATCGAGATGGTGCCGTCGAAACGCGGGCAGCCGGAGAGCTGTTTTATCGCCGCCCACAGGGTGTTGTCCCGCCCTGCGCCCTCACCGCCCGCAATCTGTGATTTTTTCTGCAGGATCTCGGCGAGCTGCCGGCAGATATCGATCAGGATGAGGCGGTTGCGGTCGAGCCACTGTTCTTCCGCGCCGAGCAGCTCGATGAGAGAGGATTCCCGGGGGGCGGGATCGAGGATTCTCCGGGTGGTGTCAATGCCGGAGAGTTGGGCATAGAGTTCGCTGGCCGAGGCGTCCAGGGAAAAACCGGTATTTTTTGTCTGCACGGGTAGCCTGTTGAATGGTTGCGGGGAAGCTCCCCGGGTTACGCGTTGTCTCTCCACGCCCTGCCGGAGAAGGAATATCCAGAGTATCCCACACCCGGGCGGTGTTGTAAATATCCGGCTGCGCGATCATGGCCGCCGCGAGCAAAGGAATCCCGCGCCTGGGCAAGGGGGCGTGTCTTGCCTGTGGCGTTTCCGGGCGTTCCGGTGTACCATCGGCAGATCGGCCGGTGGGCATGTGCGCCTTCCGGCCTGAAATCAATCCTGAGTTGTGTGAGGTCACGGAGTGGATTTTGTCTATCAGAAGAACAACAGCTACTTCGCCCAGGTGGCGGAGAATGTCGAGCCCCTTGCCGAGCGTGAGCTTGCGGCCTTGGGCGCGACCCAGGTCAACCCGGTGTACCGGGGCGTCTATTTCACCGCCACTCCCGAGGCCCTGTACCGGATCGTCTACCAGACCCGGCTCTGCACCCGCCGACTGCCACAGCACCAAGTATCTCTACAAGACCGCGCTGACCATCCCCTGGGTGGAGCTCTTCGACCGGGAACAGACCTTTGTCATCACCGCCACGGTGAGCGACAGTAAGATCACCCATTCCCAGTATGCCTCGCTCTGCCTCAAGGATGCCATCGTCGATCAGTTCCAGGAGAAATTCGGCGCCCGGCCCAACGTGGACAAACGCAACCCCGATCTGATTTTCAATCTCCACATCCATAAAAACACGGCGGTGATCAGCCTCGATGCCTCGGGCGGTTCCCTGCACCGGAGGGGCTACCGACAGGAGTCGGTGGAAGCGCCCATCCAGGAATCCCTGGCTGCATCGATCATCGACCTGACCCAGTGGGACGGCGAGCGCACCCTGATCGACCCGATGTGCGGCTCTGGCACCTTGCTCTGCGAGGGACTGATGCGGTATTGCCGGATTCCCGCCGCATATCTGTGGGAGAATTTTGGCTTTATGTACTTTCCCGATTTTGCGCCCGAGATCTGGCAACAGGTGAAGGCTGAGGCGGATGCGCAGATCCGTGCCTTGCCCGAGGGGCTGATCATGGGCAGCGACGCCGCAAAATTGGCGGTTAAGGCGGCGCGGATCAACCTTGGCCAGTTGCCGTATGGTAAAGAGGTGGTGGTTCGCACCAGCCGTTTCCAGGAGCTTGAGCCGATCAGCAATGCGGTCATCGTCTCCAACCCGCCGTATGGGGTTCGCTTGGGCGCCCAGGCGGAGGCCGCCGCCCTGGTGGGGGAGCTGGGCAGTTTTCTCAAGCATAAATGCACCGGCTCCACGGCGTATCTCTATTTCGGCGACCGGGAGTTGGTGAAGAAGATCGGCCTCAAGCCCGCCTGGAAGAAGCCGCTCAGTAACGGCGGGCTGGATGGGGTTTTGGCCAAGTACGAGATGTATTAAGCCATTCTAGACCTTATCTAGCGTGATTGAATTGTCAATAATTGAGTAAGGTGTCCCGATTCAGTGGCGTCTCTGCTTGCAAATATTGCAGAATAATAGGTGTTCGTATACTTTTAATTGGATGAAATCCGCAGGGCAGTCCAGGTGGGAAGTGTCCCGCGGATTTCCCACGAGTTTGAAGATCACTTCGCTTTAGGAGTAACCGATGTTAATTACACGACTTAAGCTGAAAAACTGGCGGAATTTTAAAAAAGTAGACGTAGCTTTGCGCGATCGTGTGTATGTCATCGGGCCGAATGCCTCCGGCAAGTCAAACCTACTTGACGTTATACGCTTCTTGAGAGATGTGGCCAAAGCGGAAGGCGGCGGACTACAAAAAGCAGTGAAAGATCGGGGTGGCATCACCAAATTACGCAGTCTTTTGGCACGTAAAGATCCGGAAGTTTCTATCGAAGTCGAAATTTCAGAACGGATCGATACTCCTCCCTTATGGCGCTATGTTCTTAGTTTTCGCAGCGAAGGAAAGGGGCGTCAAAGACTCGTTGTCAGTAAAGAGCAGGTGGTTGATTTAAAGACAGCGAAAGATTTGATTCTTCGCCCAAACTTGGAAGACAAGAAAGACACTGACAGACTGACACAAACCTATCTAGAACAGATCAACACGAACAAAGACTTCAGAGCTGTTTCCGAGTTTTTTTCCAATGTGACGTATTTGCATTTGGTTCCCCAATTACTCAAGCATGCCGACCAATTGGGAGGATATCGCCTTGAAGATGATCCCTTTGGACAGGCGTTTCTTGAGCGGATTGCAAAAACACAGGAAAGAACCCAAGCTGCTCGACTTTCCAAAATAGGTGAAGTCTTGAAAGTATGTGTTCCTAATATGCGCAATCTCAGGTTCAAACGCGATGAAGTCACAGGAACACCCCACCTCGAAGCACTCTATGAACACTGGCGGCCTGATGCCGGCTGGCAACGGGAAGATCAGTTTTCGGACGGAACACTGCGTCTACTCGGGATCATGTGGAGCTTGCTGGAGGGGGATTCTTTGCTGCTACTAGAAGAACCGGAGTTGTCACTCAACGAGGACATCGTTCGCCAGATTCATAGATTAATTTGGAACATGCAGCGTCAGGCCAAGTATCGTCGCCAAGTATTCATAACCACCCATAGTGAAGCACTCCTTCAAGACCAGAGTATTAACGCCCGAGAAGTCATCCGACTCGAACCGACAAAAGATGGGACGCTGGCGCTGGAAGCGTTGCAAGAAGAGGTGGAACTCATTTCTTCCGGATATACGGTTGCAGAAGTCCTGCTACCCAAAACAAAGCCGACTCAAGTAAACCAACTTTCTCTATTCAAGCCATGAGCGCTATAGACTCATTGAATATTATTATTGAGGATATTTTGAGTGAGGCGGTTATGAAGCGTCTACTTGCCTATGTCAAGTATGCTGGCAATACGACCTACAGGTGTACTTGCGGTAATGGCAAAATCAAAGCAAATGTGGATAAATATAAAGCGGCAAGCCGCGTTGTACCGCACATTATATTGACCGACCTGGACCGCTATCTCTGTCCTTCCGCACTTCTTGCCGCTTGGGGTGTAAGTAACCTGCCACCGACAATGCTCCTCAGAATTGCCGTTCGTGAGGTTGAAGCATGGTTGTTGTCCGACAGAAACGGTATTGCTTCCTTTTTGCATACAGCGATAGAGAAGGTGCCTTTCTTACCAGAAACAGAATATGATCCAAAGCAAACCCTGTTCAGTGTAGTCAGGAAAAGCCGCAAGCGGCGGCTGGTGGAGGGAATGATTCCCCAACCCGGCGCTCATATCGGGCCACTTTACAATGAGTATATGTGTGATTTCGCCCTAAATCATTGGCAGATAGGGGCTGCGGTTAAGAACGCACCCAGCCTTACCAGAAACATTTCACGGATATCTGCCTTCCTACAAAATTAGCCCTCTCGTGCCTCGCCGAAGGGGTTGGGGAATTCTGGGGACAGTATATCTATTTACCAGAATTGGGTGGTTATGTTTTCTGGATATAGTCCACGTTGTCGAGATTTTTCAGGTCGGCATCCGAAGAGATGATCCTGCAATTATGCGCTTTGGATACCGCCACAATGATGGCATCGGCCATGGCGAGTTTTTTTTGCAGAGCGATATCCGCGGCGGCGAGCGCAAGCGTATCGTCAAACGGAATCAGCCGGGAGCTTCGCATGTACCCGGCGGCGAGCAGCGCTTTTTCTTCCCCGGCCTCCCGCTTGAGAACCTTATAGACCTCGTAGAAGACGATGGCAGGCACCAGGATGTTGTCCGAGTCCGCGAGATACTGTTTGTAGTTGTCGGCCAGCGCGCCGTCGGTGAACCACTCCAGCCAGCCGCAGGAGTCGACGATGATCATCAGAATCGGTCCTTTTTTTCCCGGTAACCATCGGTTGCCGCGCCGGCGGCGATGCCGCGCAACTCATCGAGAGAGACCTGGGGCACGAGGATGAGCATTCTGTCCTTTTCCAGGATTGTAACCTTTTGTTGCGGTTTGAGGTGCAGATGCTCTCTGACCGGCTTGGGGATGACTACCTGATATTTGCTTGAGATGGTCGCCTGCATTGTTCATTCTCCTTTTTTGTGATCGATTGATTTAATGTAGAATTTTTGCGGGATACTGTCAAGGGTCAGGCTGGCGACAACGGAAAAAGGTGGTTTCCAGGAAGTTTTTTTTGAGAGAGAATAAAAAAGGGGCCAGATTTATTTTTTATGAGTCCTGCCCTGCCTCCTCAAACCCGGAGGGCTCCAGCCCATTCTTATCCCCCCAGGCATGGTGGGTGGCCAGCAAGGCCAGATACTTGGTTTCGCTGGCCCGCAGCCGTTCGGACAGGGTGGTGGCCAGGTTCCGGTAGAGCTTGAGGCAGAGCTTGGGGTTGTTGTGGCGGAGTACCGTTTCGTTCAAGGCCAGGGCCACGGTTTTTTTGAACGCCACCACCGAGGCGGAGCGCGGCATGTGGTCGATCATCGACATCTCCCCTACGCAGCTTCCATCCCGCAGGGTTTCAAGCTCCACCCGCTTTCCTTCGGTTTCGGTAAGCACGATAACGGCGCCGGAAATGATCATGTACATCTTGGTGCCCGAGGTGCCTTCCCGGATAAGATAATCGCCCATGCCAAACTCCTCCTTTCTGGAGGCGCGGAAGATCTCGTACAGCTCCTCTTCGCTGAAATCGGCAAAAAAGAGGTAGCGCTGCCGCAAGCGCTCGACGATCTCCTTTTTATCAAAGGGAAAACCCGTTTTTTCTCCGTTTTTTTGCTTCTCCAGAGAATTGAGATACAGTTCCAGGGTGTCGCTGAATTCCTCGGCGCTTTGGTAGCGCGCGGCCCGAGTCTTGGCCAGGGCCCGCATGATGATGCTGCTGATCTCGGGGTCAATGCCGGGAAAATCGCGGAGCGGTTTCGGGTTGTGGGAGAGCACTGATTCCAGTTGGGCATTGAGGTTTTTCCCGGCAAAGGGCTTTTCGCCGCTCAGCCATTCATAGGCGAGAACCCCTAGGGAAAAGATGTCGCTGCGCTTGTCCAGCTCTTCGTTGCGGATTTGCTCCGGCGACATATACAAAGGGGTGCCGGGAATCAAGCCCTCCTCGTCGATGTTGCTTTCGATGCTGCCGAAGCAAGAGGTATCCATCACCCGGGCAATGCCGAAGTCGGTGATCTTGGGGAGCCGGCTCTGCGTCAAGATCATGATGTTGGCCGGCTTGATATCCCGGTGGAGGATGCCCCGCTTGTGGGCAAAATGCAGGGCGCGGGCCACCATGGCGATGAGGTTGAGCTTTTCCTCGTTGGAGAAGGGGGCCTGGCTGTGGATCAGCTCCGTGATGTTTTGGCCCTCGATATACTCCATGACGATGTAGGTTTTGCCGTCCCACACCCCCAAGTCGAACACCGCGGTGATGTGGCGGTGGTCGAGGTTGCCGACAATGCGGGCTTCGTGCAGAAAGGACTCCATGGCCTTTTGCCGCTGCTGTTCGTCTTTGCAGCGGTCAATCCGCATGCACTTGACGGCGACCTTGCGGTGGATGAGTTCGTCCAGGGCAAGATAGACCTCGCCCATGGCACCCAAGCCGATTTGCCGCACAATGCGATAGCGGCCGATGGTTTGCGGAATCTCGTTTTCCACGGTGTCTGCCTGCTCCTCTGGCTGAAATGGTTGCGCTGCCAGATCAGAATATATACCAGCCTGGCGCATGGCAAGTTTTTTGCGGGTGCTGGCCGCGCTTCACCATCGAGAGGGGGTGTGACGCCGGGGCGGGAATTACTGCCGGAGAAGAAAGGATTGGGGGGCGTGGAAGTCGGGCTTTTCTGCCGGGTGGGCCAGAGCCCAATAGCTCAGTCGGGAATCCCGATGCTCAAGCACGGCGCAGATTCCAACCCGGAGGGAGGCATGCTCCGCATGGAGGCTGCCGATCCCTAGTTCGACGGTCAGGGCGAAGGTGTCCGGGGTGTGGCTTGTTTCGATACGCGGCTCCCCAACCCGCTCTTCCCGGCGCATTCCTGTCCGGTACTCGGTAAAGGCGTAAACATTCCAAGCCCCGTTCGGGGCAAGGTTCAGTTCCCAGTAGTTTTTTCCCCCTTCTGCAGCCCAGAACATCTCCAGGCAGGAGGCTTGCCAGAGGTTGTCGCGCCGTGCCAGCTCCGCTGCGGCCGGCAGGACGATGTCGTCCAGATTTCCTTGCAGGACAAAGGACAGCACAATGGCCTCGGGCGTGCGCTCGATGGTGCCCTGGATGCTTACGCCACCGGAATCCTGGCCGGGAAAGGGTTGCAGACGGAAACCGGTCATGCTTTTTGGAAATCCCGGACGATATTTTTGATCTCCGCCTCCTGCGTCTCGATGCTCCGGCAGAGGGCAAACTGGACCATGGCCCGATGCAGGTTCTGCCCCGGCCTTCTGATCCGGAAATACACATCCCCGGCCAGATGGTCGGAAAAGAAGCGCAAGCCAAGCTCGAAGGCGATGAGGTGGACGGCGTCGTAGATGGAGCGATAATCGGCAACGGAAAAAAATGAGGCGACCTGGGGCAGGTATCCGCGCAGGATTGCACCGCAGTAGGCAAGATTGAATGAGACCTCGGCCAGGTCCGCTTCTTCGCCAGCCGCATTGCAGCAGGAGCGGAGGCAGTCGCCGATGTCGTAATGGAGCAACCCGGGCTTGACGGTGTCCAGATCGATGAGGCTGATGGCCTGGCCGGTATCGCGGGCAAAGAGGATATTGGCCAGCTTGGGATCGCCGTGGATCGGGCAGGATAGCAACTCTCCCCGCAGGCGCGCGGCTTCGAGCACCTCTGCCGTTTCCTTTCTTTCGGCAATAAAGCGCTGACAGAAAAGCGCTTGCTCCGATTGGTCCGGCCGGGGAGGGGAGGCGGCCAGAGCCTCGTATGCCGCCAGATAGCCGGGGGTGACATGGAAGCCGGGCAGGGTGTCGTGCAGCAGATGCACGGGCAGGTCATGGATCAGCCCATGGAAAAATCCCAGCGCCCGGCCTGCTTCTTCGGCCTGAGCAACGCTCACGATGGTGTCGAAGGTCTGGGTGTCGGCGATAAAGGTTTGCACCCGCCAGAAGGCCCCGTCTTGATCCCGGAAATAATCCGCGCCGTTTAGGCTGGGGATGATGCTCGGCAGCTCCCAGCGTCGGCCCGGGTCTGCCAGCAGTTTGGGGCGCACATGGTTGTCGAGCACCCGCAGGTTATGCATGATCCGTTCCGGATCCGGGAACACCTGGGGATTGAGGCGTTGCAGGATGAACTCCAGGGTGCCCTGACCGCCTGCAACCCGGACCAGATAGGTGTCGTTCACATTGCCGGATCCGTACTCGTCCACGGTAAGAACCGCGCCGGGAAAGACGAACTGTCTGGCGATGGCGGCGGGATCGGTCACGGGGCAAGTCCGTTTCAGCGGAACAGGTAATGCTTGCGCACTGCGCTGTGCACCTGCCACTGGCAATCCAGCCCCTGGGGAAAGGTCAC
Organism: Deltaproteobacteria bacterium HGW-Deltaproteobacteria-3; assembly: GCA_002841785.1. Lineage (GTDB taxonomy): Bacteria > Desulfobacterota > Desulfobulbia > Desulfobulbales > Desulfurivibrionaceae > Thiovibrio. The sequence continues at coordinate 12,940 of PHAW01000028.1, forward strand.
ATAATCGCCGGGGAGGATGTGCACGGTCTGGTCCGCGGTGGTTACGGTGATCTCGCCATCGAGAATATAGCAGGATTCTTCCTGGTCGTAATGCCAGGGAAAGGTCGAGGGCTCGCACTGCCAGATCGGCCAGCCGTCCAGGCGCAGGGATTCGCGTTTTTTTTGGGAGAGTTTTTCGATGGTGATCGGCATGGCGGATCCTTGGTGAATGGTTGGGGATAGTTGTTAACAGATAGCCGTGGGCTCTCTCTTTGTCAATTCCTAAGACCAGGGGCGCGAGGTATGGCTTGCCAAAAAAAATATCGCCAGATATAAAAGGGGAAGCAACCGGGATGGTTCGGCAATCATGGTCAGAGGGCGGCGGCGATGCCTGTCTGGGGCCACAGGGAGAAAATGATGACTGGCGGTTTTCAAGAGAAAAGAAAAGAGGAGAGGGTGTATTTCTCCCCGGGAGAAAATATTTGCGGGGTCTTCGTTTTTCCTGACTTCGAGCGGTTTTCCTTTTCCGCCTTGCTCCTCGATCTGAGCCTGGGGGGGGTGCACTTCACCCTGAAACGGGAGGAATGGAATGCTCTGGAGCTTGGGCGTCAACTCGTTCTTGCCCGGCTGGTCAAGGGGGATGAGATTGTCTGCGACAGGGCCATGCCGCTTACCGTGCGCTGGATTCTGGACCTTCCGATGGTGAGCAGCGTCAGCGTTGGCTGCGAGTTTGACGAATTGCGGGAAGATGACCGGAAGAAGCTGCGGTCTTTTCTGACCCGGGAATCGGCAGCCGGCCCGGGCCGCGTTGGCGACAGCGCGTTCTGACCGGATTGCCCGGTTGCGGTATCGACCAGGCGAAAAGGCTCAGGAAATCGTCTTCGTTCGGGAAGATATCATCCGGCACCAGCTCCTGCCCCATGCTGAGCGCGGCTCTGTAGCGTGCGCAATCGCCAAAATTCCCCGAGCAGTACAATCCGGTGAAATACTCGCGCATTTCCTGTTCCTCTTCGTGCAGAGTGAAGAAAACGCATTTTTTTTCCAGGTTGCAACGGCTCATGTCGGCTCCTTTGTGTGCTGATGCCAGGAGTGTCTGCCAGGGCAGGGAACAGCTATCCGACACTCTACCCGAGCGGGCCTGGAAAATATATGGGGGAAGGTCGGTAAACCGGGGTGGGGAAAGGTCGGTACTCTCTCGGGAGATCAGGTGATGCCGAGAACCTTGAGCGGGTTGATGCGCCAGCGTTTTGCGCATTCATAGCCGATGATGCGCTCTTCGCCGCCCTTGCCGTTGGGTTTGGAAAGATCGATGTCCTTCGGGCTGACCGCCCAGTCGCGGTTGGTGTCATAGATGAGGCGCACCACCGGGCGCAGCAGGTTGCCGGTCGATTCAACCACCACGCCGAGCATGCCGCTTTGCAACTGCACCAAGGTGCCGGCCGGATAGATGCCGATGCACCGGATGAAGCGGTGCACCAATTCTTCGTTGAAATGGCTGCGGCTCCAGCCATAGAGCTTGCGCAGCACCTCCACCTGATCGATGCCGTTGCGGTAGCAGCGGTCCGAGGTCAGGGCGTCGAAAACATCGGCAATGGCGGCCATCTGTCCGCCCAGGCTGATGGTCTCGCCCTTCAGGCCATAAGGATAGCCGGTGCCGTCGAACCGCTCGTGGTGCTCCATGGCGATCTGGGCCGCGGACAGGGGAAGGTTGTGGGTGTCGGCCAGTATTTCCCGGCAGCAGACCACGTGCTGCTGGATTTTTTTAAACTCCGCATCGTTGAGAGCGCTGGGTTTGTTGAGAATGGCCAGGGGAACGGCCATCTTGCCCACGTCATGCAGCAGCCCGCCCAATCCTATGGCCCTGGTGGTTTCCTGGTCAAAGCCCATGGCCCGGCAGAAGGCCAGGAGCAGGACACCCACGCTCACCGAATGGTCGAAGGTGTATTCATCCTTCCGGCGCAAGCGCATGAGCAGGAAAAGCGCGTCCTTGTTGTGACAGATGGAATTGTCCATCTCGCCCACTGCCGCCTCGGCCTCGTGGGTTCGGACCTTTTTCCCGGCCCGGACGTCGGCAAGGATGTTCTTTGCGGCCAGGCTCGCTTGCTGCCGTACTTTTTGGGCCCGGACAATCTCATGGTGGACCGGGATATGCTTGAGTTCGCGGTCAACCCGCGCTGTTTGCGGGGTGATAATGTGCTTGAACTCCACGGGCGGCGGGGATTTTTCCGGCGGACTTTCAGCCGGATCAGGGTCCGGTTCGATTTCGATGTAGGCATGGGTCACGCCCCAGGTCTTGAGGCGTTCTATATCTTCCCGGCTTTTGATCCTTTTGCGGTTGAAGAGAAAGGGATGGTCCAGCCAGCCGCAATCAAAGCGCTCGATATGTGTCCCGGGCTGGAGTTCTTCGATGGGAACCTTCTTGATCATGGCAGACTCGGGCTGGCGGCATTGGGCGTTATGGTTTCGGAGCAGATTGCGGGTCCACTCTCATTATTATACGCCAAGGCCCGGCGAGGGGCAAGAAGGTTGCTGTGCGCCCGGAGCAATATGCAGCGGCCCGATTGCGGGCCCCGGTTTTTACAACCCCAGGTTTTTGCCTTGCCGGATAAAGGTGGGGATGGCGAGATATCTTTCCCGGGCAATGATTTTTGGGCACCTGGGAACTATCTCCAGGGCGGGGTGATTTGCGCTCTTCTTTCCGGCCCCATGGGGCGCGGTGAAAAAGGACGTTGCCATGCACCGGTTGAGGACGGAGAGAAATCCCTGCGTGAAGCCGTGCTCTGTGTGATACATTTTTTTCCTCCAGATGAAAAAGTTGGGTTGCGTTTTGTTCTGAACAGAGCCTATCATGCCAGGTAGGACAAATGGTGTCCTACCTGGAAACTTTTTTCGCAAACAATATGGCAAAAGACAAAACCCAGCTTTTACGCCTGCTGTTCATCGACCGCAAGATCCGTGAGGGGATGCGCAGCGGGATCATGGCGAACTGCAGCTCCATGGCGGCCGAATATGAGGTGAGCGCCAAAAGCATCCTGCGGGATATCGACTATCTGCGCAGTCAGCGGGATGCGCCCATCGCCTACGATGCCACGAAGCGGGGCTATTATTACACCGAGGAAAATTACGCCCTGCCCGCCATCTCCTTGAATGAAAGCGATCTGTTCGCCATCTGCATCGCGGAAAAAGCCCTGCGGATGCATGAGGATACGCCCATCTACCGCAAGCTCCAGAAGGTGTTCCGCAAAATCGAGGATTCCCTGCCCGAGAAGGTCTCCATCCATCCCGGTTGGGTGGAAGACAAGCTCTCGGTGATCCCGGAGCGGCAAACCCGGCTTGCGCCGGAGGTGTGGGAGGCGGTGTCGGCGGGCCTGGGGAAAAACCGGACGGTGGCCATCTCCTATCGCAAACCAGGCGGGCTGGAGAGTACCGAGCGCCGGGTTGATCCCTACCATCTGACGCGCTACCAGGGGGAGTGGTACCTCATCGGCCACTGCCACAGACGGGATGCGATTGTCACCTTTGCCATGTCCAGAATCGAAACGGTCCTGCTCCTTGCCGACAGGTTTTCCGTGCCCAAGGGGTTCGACCATGCGCGCTACAGCGGGAGTCAGTTCGGTATCTTCAGCGGGGAGCGGGAGGTTGCGGTGAAGATCCGGTTTTCCAAGGAGCATGCCCCCTACGTTCTGGAGCGGGAATGGCATCCCGGGCAGACCCTGGACCGGGAAAAAGACGGGGGGGTGGTGCTCGGGTTTCCCGCCCTCCATCTCTATGAGGTCAGGCGCTGGGTGTTGTCCTGGGGAAGCGGGGCAAAGGTTCTTGCCCCCAAGGAACTGGTCGATGCGGTGCGCGAAGAGCTTGGGGCCGCGCTGGCGGATTACGGCACGGTCACGGGGGAGGCGGCTTCGTGAGCACGGTTGGGCGCGGGAATACCATGGTCCGCTGGCTGCTGCTGATCGTGTTTCTGGCCGGACTTGCCGGCTGCGGTCCGATCCGGCCGGAGGATGGCGGCGCGGCCCGGACCGCTTCGAGAAGGGAACTGGCCCTGCTGGGGCACACCATCCAGGTCGGCGCCTTTGCCAAGCTGGAGAATGCGGTCCGGTTGATGCAAAAACTTGATGCCCTGGGGCTTGACGCCTATTATTACCGCCACGCCGACGGCTTGTACAAGGTGCGGTTCGGGAATTATCCCTCGCGGAAGGAAGCGGAGGCCCGGGCCGCGCAGTTGCGCAAGGGTGGGGTGATTGAGGCATACTATCTGGTCGCGCCGGGGGAGTATGCCGCCGCCCGCTTCCGTCGCCACGAGGATGCCGCCTTGCGGAGGATGCTGGTGGGCACCGCGCAGAGTTTTCTCGGGATTGCCTATGAATGGGGCGGGGAGTCGGTGGAAACGGGCTTTGATTGCAGCGGGCTGACCATGACCACCTACAAGCTCAACGGCCTCAATCTGCCGCGTAATTCCGGAGCCCAGTTCCAGGCGGGAATCCCGGTGAGCCGTGAAGACCTCGCCCCGGGGGATCTGGTATTTTTTGCCACCAACGGGGAGAGGACGGTATCCCATGTGGGGATCTATACCGGAAACGGCAGATTCATCCACGCGCCCAAAAAAGGGGAGGTCATCCGGCAGAGTTCGCTGCGCAACGGCTATTATGAAGGGTGTTATCTGGGGGCGCGGACGTACCTGGGCAAGGATGGGTGACCTGGCTCCCGTTGTGCCGGGCAAGCTCTTATTCCTGCTATTTTTGAATGACGGTTAAAGAAAAAAAAGAGGATACCGATAGTTGTAGTATCGGTGTTGTTTGGAAAATGAGAGTAAGCGACCAAGAATCAAAAAGGGAATCGTCGATGCAGAAGTGGCAGATAAACGGAACCGTTCAGTGGCTGTGCGAGGAATGCGCCAAGGCCAACTCCCATGTGTTTTTGCTGTACCAGCATCAATGGCTCGGCGAGGAAAAGGATCTTGCCGCCTCCTGCGATTGCTGCCGGTGCAAGGATGTGACCGTTGCCCGCCTCGGCAAGCTGCGCTGGGGCCAAGTGAGGGTCGGCGGCGCCGAACCTGTGTTAACTCTGGATTCCAGAGCCCGTGCATTTTCTCAGAATGGCAGGGTAAGCAGGGTCGGGAGCAGAGTGGTGCGGTCTTTGAGGTATTCAAGAATCTCCAGCAGCATGAATATCCACATAAACATACTCGCATGGATCATGGAGCGGAACAGCACCTTCGGGTAGACGATAAAGCTTTCCTGTGAGGTGTATGTCTTGAAGGTTGGCAGAATCCTGCCGACCCGCTTGGAATAGTCGGCATACTCCTGTCCGAAGAAGTCCAGCAGCCGAGCCTCTTCACCCCTGATGACGAAGTAGTAATAGACAAAGAAGGGGAGAATGATCACCAGAAAAGCCGGTTCCCGGGCGGCAAAAATGATGCCGATTGCCCCGAGCAGGGAAAATACATAGAGCGGGTTTCTGGAGATGGAATATGGTCCGTCCTGGCATAATTCCTCGTCTTTTCGGCCGCCGATATAGACGGTGGCCCAGATCCTGCCCAGGGTGGCGAGAACGATCAGTCCATAGCCCACGAGTTCCAGAAATTCGTACAAGAGGCTTCCCCATTGTGCCGATTTTGAAAAAATGGTGCTGAAGACGAAAAAAAGGCCGACAAACCAGCTAAAGCCAAGCCGGTAGCGTTCCGCTGCGGTATGCATGATGGTTTACTCTCCTGCCGAGGGATGATGTCGCCGTTTACCGGATTGCCTTTTTAAGGTCAAGGCCGATGGCGCCGGTGATTGTGGCGCCCCGGAGATTGGCTTGTTCGAGGTTGGCCCCGGTCAGGTCGGCGCGCTCCAGGTTGGCTCCGGCCAGATCTGCCCCGGCCAGGTTGGCGCCGGAGAGGTCGGCGCTTATCAGGCTGGCTTCGGCCAGGTTGGCGCCCTGCAGGTTGCAGCCCGGGCAGTTCTGGCTCATGCCGCGGTAGATCATGCTCAGATCCCGGTTGGCCGCTTGCGGGCTGGCGCTCTGGCTGGTCTCCTGGATTGCGGGGGTGGATACCGGCGGTCCGGCCGGTTCCTCAACCACCACATCGGGAGAGGTGGTGGCGGCGGTCCGCTTGCTTGGCTGCTTCCGGCTGGAGGCAGCGCTTTTCTCCGCCGGTCTTTCTTTAACGCCGGGGGTTATGGTGAAATAACTCGATTTTATGCCGTTCTCCGTATACAGGTTATACTCTTCCCCCTTGCGAAACACATCGTAGCAGATCTCATCGCCGAATCCCCAGCGCTTGAACCGGAGGCAGAGCTTGTCGTCTTCCGTTGACCAGCTCCCGTCATTTTTCTCCGTTTTGCTTTTCACGGCGTACATCTTGCCGCTGGCGTACATCGCGATGCTTGCGGTTTCGCCGTATTCATGGAGGGAAATGGTGTTGTCCGAAAGAAGATCGATCAGTTCCGCGCCGGTGATTTTGGTTCCTGCCCCAGCGGGTGTTTTTTCCGAGGTGCTTGTCTCCTCTTTCATTATGCCGCAACCGGCAACAAGAAAAAGAAGCATGGCCAAAGGCAGGAAAAAATAACGGAATTGGGCGTTCAATGTTCTCTCCTCGTGGTTCGCTGTGTCATCATCCGGGGCGCGGCACTGGCTGGGCAAGGGTTTTCCCTGCGAAAACGGGATACATTCCGGCCCGGAAAGGGGGGATGCCTCGCCGTGGCTGCGCCTGGCATCCGTTGTGTTTCCGCTCTTTCGGAAAACTTTTTCAACTTACCTGAAAAAAAAATAAAACGCCATGCCCATTGTGGGAAATTTCCCTGCTTGCCGAGACGGTTACAAGTTTTTCAACTGGAAATTTCGCGGGTGAACGGGTATGTTGACAAATTGTCTTATTTTCTGGATTCCGGGGCGCAAGCCGCTCTCTCCACGGCAATCCGGCTTTTCAAGTACAACCGGTTTTTATTGAGAGGTTTGTCGATGGTGAAAACCCTGGCAGCGACAGATAACAGCCCTGCGCAACTCCTGATTCGTCTGGCTCTGGGGGTGGTGATCTTCCCCCACGGCGCGCAAAAGGTTCTCGGCTGGTTCGGTGGGCCCGGCTACGGCGCGACGGTCACCACTTTTTCCGCCATGGGCTTTCCGTTCTGGGCCATTATCCTTTTGATGGTTTCCGAGGTGTTCGGTTCGCTGCTGCTGGTGCTCGGCCTTTTTACCAGGGTCTGGGCCCTGGCCATCGGCGTAGCCATCGCCATCTGCCTGAAAATGAACCATCTGCAGCACGGGTTTTTCATGAACTGGTTCGGGCAGCAGCAGGGCGAGGGGTATGAATACCATCTCCTGGTGCTGGGGATTTCCCTGGCCCTTGTGGTGCGGGGCGGGGGGATGCTTTCCCTGGATCGGGTGCTGGCCAGGGACAAGCGGCGGGGCGGACTCGTCTTCTGAGTCCTGCCTACTGGATTGCATGCGCCTTTTGCGCGTCATGCAGGCTCTGGATATCGTGTTCCGCTTCCAGTTCCGCCATCTTGGCCAAGGCCTCCTCTTCGCTCATCCCCAGGCTCTCGGCAAGTTTCTTGATGTCGTACAGCGGTTCCCCCCCGTCGGTGTAGCCGATTGGGGTAAGTTCGGGAAAAAATTCGCCGGTGGCAATGCTCGAGGCCTGGCTGATCATCTCCCGGATTGGCGGGGGGCCAAAGAGAAGCAGCCATTTCACCGCCTCGCTCCACAGCTTGCCGTCCACGGTTTCGCTGTGCAGAACCTCAAGCGCCATGCCCAGGTCCCATTCATCCTTGAATGCGGTCATCGTCTTCCTTTTCCTTCCCATTTTTATCGTCCGGCCAGGATATGCTTCAGCGATTCGATCACCTTGCTGGCCTCTGTCTTGGAAAGCGTCTCTGTTTCCCCGGTCTTGTAGTATTTTTTCAGGAAATTGGCGTAATGGTTGGGATCCCAGGCAAGATCCTCCACCAGGTGCTTGATGTACATCCTCTGCCGGAAGGTGATGCCTTCCCGGCTGGCGCGATAATGGCCGCTTCTGGCAAAATAGCGCATGAGCCTTTGGAAGCCGGCATCGTCCAGATCCCTGGCCGAGCGTACCCCCGCCACCTTTTCCAGGGTGTCGCGGTATTCCGCATCGCTTATCCCCAGCTCCTTTTTGACGATATGGATGACGGCGAGTTTTTTATGATCCAGCACGACGCCCTTCTCCTTCTTCTGAATTTTCCGGCTCGCTTCAGGCCAGGCCGAGCCGGGCAAGTTCGGTAAAAAACAGCTCCTCGCTCCGGAACAGATGGGTTTTCAGGCCAAGGGCCGCGGCCCGTGCAATATGGCCCGGGTTGTCATCCACAAAGAGGGCCTGCCCGGGTTCGACCTTGAGGGTTGCGAGGACGTCGGTGAACAGGCTCGGCTCGCGTTTGGTTTTTCCGAGATGAAAGCTGTTGAAGACCCGGCTGAATTCCTGGAAGAACGGCTGGCGCGTGTTGAGACGGTCGAGCCAGTCGGTCTGGTCGCTGAGGATGACCGGGTTCAGCCTCTGTTTCCGCAGGGCGCGGACCGCATCAATCATCCTGGGCCGCAGGATGAAGCGGCTGAGAATGGTTTCGGTCAGCGCCCGGTCTTCGCCTCTGATGCCGGTCTGGCTGCGGAGCAGCGTCCAGTAGTCCTGTTCCGTGGCCTTGCCGGTGACGTAGCCGCAACCGTAGATGGCTTCGGCGGCGGTGCGGAAAAATTCAGCCGGGTCAAGGCGGTTTTCCCTGGCCATGGCCTCAAGCCCCAAGGTGAATCCCTCTTCGGCCAGGACGCCGCCATAGTCGAAGAGGATGGTGGTGATGGGGGAGGCGTTGGGCATGGCTCAGCGGATGGCGAGAAGGCGGCGGATCCGTTCCTGCATGGGCGGATGGGTGCTGAACAGGTTGGCCAGGGTCCCGGCGGAGAGCGGATT
>PHAW01000242.1 GCA_002841785.1 Deltaproteobacteria bacterium HGW-Deltaproteobacteria-3
AATCAGGACCATGATTCAAGCCACGGTAAACGACGCGGTTGTTTCCGAGGCCCAGGATGCCGAAGAGGCAAGGGGGCTTATCGAAGATGCCCACTATCATCTGGTGATTTTCTCAAGGGAGTCTTCCGGTAAAAAATGGCTTGAATTCGCCCAGAAAAAACTTGCTCTTCCCGAACAGCAACGAACAAAATTTGTTCTTTTTACTTCCACTAAAAAACAGGATTATATCGAAGAGATCAAGCGGTACGGCATTGGGGAATATTTTACAATCCCCTGCGCGCCCAACGTCCCGGGTGAGCTCATCACCAGGCTCTGCACTCCTTTTTCCTTGCGGAAAGCAAGGCGGTACAGCGTTCCAGGCGCCGCTGCCAGCTTGGAGCAGGGAAGCGACAGCTACCCGGCCGAAATCATCAACTTCAGCGAAGGGGGGATCCTGTGCGAACTCGAAGCCCAGGCGGGGTTCAACTGGTTTCTTCCTGCAATGATCAGTCTGGAGATTCTTCTCGAAGGCGCAACACTGAAAGTTGCGGGGCTGTATTCCGTAGCCAAGCGTCTTATGGTGGTTGAAGCAAATCCGGATTACTCGCCAAGGCGTATCCGCCTGGCCTGCAGATTTATCAGTGTCCAGGAGGAAAGCAAAAAACAATTGCTTCAGGTTTTCTCGGTGATCGAGAAACAGGAAGGGCTGTTCGGGCACGAAGATTAGGAGTTGGCAAAACTCCCGCGCTTGAGCGGCTGCGTTATGTGGCTTTGTCCGATACAGGCCTAGCAGTGTTTCCCGCAGAGGGCAAGGGCCTCGACAATGATCGCCGGAGCATCGATATTGCCCTTGCTGCGGAGCTGGGCCTGGGTGCCGTGTTCCATGAATTTATCCGGTAAACCCAAGACCTTCGTCCGGACGGTCCAGAGGTTTTTCTGGGCAAAAAGTTCAAGAATGGCGCTGCCAAAGCCGCCTTTTTTCACGTTGTCCTCAATGGTTATCACCCTGCCGGTCCTGCTGGCCCACTCGCAGATCAGCGCATCATCCAGGGGCCTGACAAAGCGCGGGTTGATCACCGCCGCCTCAATCCCGAGTTTTCTAAGACCCATCGCCGCCTCCAAAGCGGCAGGAACCCTGTTGCCGATGGGAAGCAGCAGGATGTCCGTTCCTTCCCGCAGAAGCTCGCCTGTTCCCAGGGGGATGCGTTGCAGCATCTCGTCCAGGGCGACGCCTTCCCCGTTGCCGCGCGGATAGCGGACTGCCGCGGGGCCGGGGTGCAGAATGGCCGTGTGGAGCATGTGCCGCAGCTCGTTTTCGTCCTTGGGGGCCATGATCACCAGATTGGGGATGAAGCGCAGGAAGGAAAGGTCGAACACCCCGTGGTGGGTGGGGCCATCGTCCCCGACCAGGCCGCCCCGGTCAATGGCCAGGGTGACGGGCAGGTTGGGCAGGCAGACATCGTGAATAATCTGGTCAAGCGCCCGCTGGAAAAAGGTGGAGTAGATCGCCACCACCGGCAGCAATCCTTCCGTGGCCATGCCTGCCGCATAGGTGACGGCATGCTGTTCCGCGATGCCCACATCGAAAAAACGTTCTGGAAATCGCTGGGAGAAATCGTTTAAGCCGGTGCCTGCGGGCATGGCCGCAGTAATGGCGACAACGCGAGGATCCTGTTCCGCGATCCGCACCAGGGTTTCGCCAAAGATCTTGGTGTAGCTGGGCGGGGCCGGAGGGGAAGGGAGAGGCAACCCGGTTTCGATGCAAAATGGGCCGACCCCGTGAAAATCGCCGGGATTTTTTTCCGCCGGCTCGTAGCCTTTGCCCTTGGTGGTCAGCACATGGATGAGCGTGGGGCCGGTGCTGAAATCGCGGACATTGCGCAGGGCCTCAATGAGGTTTTCCAGCTTGTGGCCGGGCAGGGGCCCTATGTACTCAAACTTGAGGGCCTCGAAGAGCATGCCGGGCGTAAAGAAGCCCTTGAGGCTCTCCTCGCTTTTCTTGAGCACCGAGAGGATGTTCTCCCCCACGTTGGAGAAGGACTTGAGGAAATGCTCCATCTCCTTTTTGACCCGCACCGCGGTCTTGCTGGTGAGTTTTCTGCTTAAAAAACTGGAAAGCGCCCCCACATTTGGGGAGATGGACATCTCGTTGTCATTGAGGATGACGATGAGATCCTTGTGGAGATGCCCTGCCTGATTGAGGGCCTCAAAGGCCATGCCGCCGGTCATGGAACCGTCCCCGATCACGGCGATGCTCTTGTGGTGGTCGCCTTTCAGATCCTTGGCCGTGGCAATGCCCAGGCTGGCCGAGATCGAGGTGCTGCTGTGGCCGGTATCAAAGGCGTCATACGCGCTTTCCGCCCTCTTGGGA
>PHAW01000243.1 GCA_002841785.1 Deltaproteobacteria bacterium HGW-Deltaproteobacteria-3
GCCGGCGTTGCCGACACCGATGCGCTCTTCATGGAGATGCTGAAGGCCAAGTCTTCCGTGGAAGGTGTTCCCATGAAGGATCTTGTTTTCCGCGATTACAAGGATTTCGACATGAACGGCAAGAAGGTCGGCATCGGCCAGATCGAACTCGCCACCCTGGACCAGGTTGCCGGCATTCGCGCCGACCTGTACAAGGCCCTTGAGGATCTCAAGAAGGATGGCCGTCATTCCGTACTGTTCATGCTCACCGACGTTGTGAAAGAGGGCACCGATCTGCTGGTGGTTTCCGATGAGCCCGCAGTTATCGAGCAGGCTTTCGGCGGCAAGATCGCCAACAACTCCATGTGGGTAGCCGGCATGATGAGCCGCAAGAAGCAGACCGTTCCGCCGTTGCAGAAGGTTTTCGGTTGCTGATGCGCTGAACATTCCCGGTTGTTGTGCACAAAAAACCCCCGAACGGAAATTCCGTTCGGGGGTTTTTTGTGCATGATATTTCTTTCCGCCATCCTCGCTTTCTTGCTAGGGCTTGCGGCCAACCAGAGCGAGCAGCCGTTTGTCCAACCGGATGAGATGATGCATGGCTCGTAATTTTTCCGGGTCGGTTTCGCCATTGATGTTGATGATGATCAACCGGTTGGCTCCGTGTCCGTATTGATCGTTCAGATCGATCACCGCCCCGATCACCACCAGTCTGCCGCTTTCTATCCTTTGCCCATAGCGTTTTACGGCCGTGGCTACTTGGAAATCAACATTTTTTTCCACCAGCCTCGCCTCGGGTATTGCCCCAAGGCCACTGCCCGCCGCGCCTTCGCCCAGGGAAAGACGCAGCTCATCAAGGTTGCGGCGCAGGTCCGGGCCAAGATGGCTATACCCTTTGGCAAAGAGGCGGAGGCTGTCGCTGTTGGTGTTGCCGGTGATCAACAAAACAGGGGAGAGGAGCTCTTTGACCCCGTAGTCAATCGCCCCGGCGGAGAGCGAAAATTGATTGCCGGGATTTCGGACCGCATAGATGGTGTCAACCGGGTCAGGGTACAAGAGGGTCGCCTGCACTCGGGCATCGCAATCCGCCAGCCAGACCATGTGCGGAGTGCCCGGCGTTCGCAATGGCTTGTCCGCGGCTCTTCCGGCCACGAACTGATCGTTGTGCCGGGCGATCTTTTCCATCACGGCATAGGGCGGGATTCCGGCCCGGAGCTTCTTTATCGGGCGCATATCCGCGCCGCTTACCGAGACGCAGGCAAAGACGAACAGTGTGAGGGGGATAATCGTTCCGGGTCGCATGGGCTGTGATCCTGCTGTTTCAATAGAGTGCCGAGTATCTGCTACTGTCATTATCGGTGAATCCGCGGATGTCTAAAATTTTTTTCATGGAGGGAAGCATGTTGCCGCTGGCATGCTCCGCGATGATTCGCCGGCAGGACGTAAAAACAGAGGGTTAGCGCCGGAAAAGCGTTGCGGGGCCGGTTTTTTTACTGTTCGACAATTCCCGCCGCTTGTCTTGACAATGAAAAAGAGCATACTTATTGTTGGACACAAACTTGAAATCACTTGGAAAAATCAAGTTATTGCAGATGGATACAGTCCGATTCGCACATCCCCAGGGATTTATTGCGCCGGAAAGGAGAAACGGGTGGCTGAGCAAGAAGAAAAGACAGAAGAGGTTTTTGAGCAGGAGCGTTCAGGGAAAAATCAGGCCGCGGCCGAGGAGGAAGATATCTCGGTTCAACTGGAAAAGGCCTTGGAAAGAAACCGGGAGCTTGAGGACAAGCTGCTGCGTATGGCGGCCGAGCAGGATAATTTCAGAAAGAGAATGCAGCGCGAGCGCGAATCAGCGCTCAAGTATGCGGAAGAGAACATCCTGCGGGAGTTGCTTCCTTTTCTTGACAACCTCGAACGCGCCGTTGGCCAGTGCAAGTGTTCCCCCGATGCCGAAACTCTTTTGACCGGAGTGGAACTGACCTGCAAGGGATTGCTTGCCGCCCTGGAAAAATTCGGGGTAAAACCCCTGGCCGGCGAGGGGCAGCCCTTTGACCCGAATTTCCATGAAGCCGTGGCCATGGAAGCCAGCCCCGATGTGCCGGAAAACCAGATTCTTCAGGAATATCAGAAGGGATACATGTTTAAGGACAGACTTATCCGGGCGGCCAAGGTTGTCGTTTCAAAGGGTAATATTGAAGAATAAATAACAAGGATGTTTCATCCCGTTAGGTAAGGAGAATATGAGATGGGAAAAATTATTGGTATCGATTTAGGAACAACAAATTCATGTGTCGCGGTGATGGAAGGCGGCGAGCCCAAGGTTATCACCAATGTGGAAGGAAACAGAACCACCCCGTCGGTGGTGGCT